>JAHJTB010000438.1 GCA_018830135.1 Pseudomonadota bacterium
CCGGGGGGTCAGGATCATGGTCGTCACGTCGTCGTTCAGGGGGTGCCCGCCTTCCTCGATGCCCGCGGCATAGATACCGTCGTAGCCCACCTTTTCCGCGTGAACGGCGTGGCGCACCGAGCCGACCTTGTGGAAGAACCTGACGCCGGCCTTCTTGAGCATCTCGACGCCTTCCATGCCGGCGGCCCGATCGACGGGCATACCGGAAAACTCGATGCCGGCAACCTGCTCCTCGGCGCAGACGCGGATGTACATCTGATGCATGTCCGCGGTGATCCGAATCGAGGGCAGCATGGTGATATTGACCATGAAGGGCTTGTCGGTGAGTTTGCGAGTCTCGTTGATGGCCGCACGGAAGTCCGCCTCGGTTTCCCAGTTGCCGGCCGTGATGTTGCCCATACCGCCGGCGTTGGAGATGGCCGCGCAGAGGGGCGGTTTGCAGAGCCACATCATGGCCCCGCAGATGATGGGATACTTGACTCCGAACATCTCGGTAATTGCAGTCTTGAACATGTGTTCCTCCTGAAAAGATTCGGGTCTTTATCGATGGCCCAGGATATTACAATAAAATTTCCAGTTCTTCCAGCGGATACGACACGCAGGCATGCACGTACCCGAAGCGCTGATCGGCCTTGCGCAACGAAACTCCCGAGGGCTGGAAGACCCGCCCCGAAACGAGTTTGACCCGGCAGAGGCTGCATTCCCCGGAACGGCAGACCGAGGGCGGGGCCAGCCCGCTTTTTTCCAGGGCGGTCAGCAGGGACTCGCCGGCCCGGGCCTGGACCGTCCGCCCGCCGACCCGGACCGGAAAGGTGTCGTCCGCCCGGACGGCTTCCGGCCAGCCGGGCGAGCGCTGGACATCCAGCGGCGCGCCGTAGACTTCCTTGATGATCTTTCGCCGGGGCGCCTCGAGCTTTTCCAGTTCCGGCACGCAGAAATCGTACATGGCCCTCGGGCCGCACAGATAAAAAGTCTTGTCCTTGACCTCGCCGACCATGTCCCGGATCAATCCGGCCGTTATCAGTCCGACCGGGCATCGGTCCGACTCCTCCGGCTCCTCGACCACCGGGATGTAGATGAAGTTGTCGAAATGCCGGGACAGGTCCATCAACCGGTCGTGATAAATGGCCTCCCCGAGCCGCTTGTTGCCGTAAAACAGATAAATGGTCCGGTCCAGCCCCCGTTCGAGGACTTCGCGGATCATGCTGGCGAACGGCGTAATGCCGCTGCCGCCGGCCAGACAGATCATGGTCGAATCGTGGAAGAGCGGATTGTGATGGAAATGTCCGGCCGGCCCGGAACTTTCCAGGCGATGGCCGGGCTTCACCTCGTCGAGCAGGTAGTTGGAGACCAGGCCCTCCGGGACCCGTCGGACGGTCAGGTCGTAATACCCGGTCTGGTTGGGCGGTGAGGCGATCGAGTAGGGACGCCCGGTCCGGATGCCGCCGACCTGGACGTACAGGGCGATATACTGGCCGGCCAGAAACGGGGGCAGGTATCCGTCTTCGGACACCAGCCGCAGGGTTTTGGCCGATCCCGCCTCCTCGATCACCTCGGCGACCCGCAGATTCAGCCTGTCCGGGTGATAGAGCCGGACCACCGGCTCGGCCCCGCCTTCGGCGTTATAATCCAGCCCATATTTGCGGCAGACCTCGGCCTCACGGACGACGTCTTCGTACCCATCGAACTGCTTGATGATTTCCAGGTCCATGTCCTCCCCCTATTTCCCTTTGAGTTCCAGTTCCACGTCCCGGGCCGCGGACGCGCCGGACTGGTAGGTCGGCTGAAAACCGGCGTCGCCTGTCCAGCCGCTGGCGAAATGCAGCCCTCTGATGGGCGAATTGCGGCCCACGGGCATCAGGAAGGCGTCCTTGGCGTGATGTTCGAAGCCGTATATCGAACCTTCCGGGTGGCCGAGATAGCGCATGAACGTCAAGGGCGTGGCCATTTCGACCTCCTCGATCCGGCCTCGCAGACCCGGCAGCACCTGTGCGGCCCGGTTGAGCATGGCTTCCGCGTTTTCGAACTTGATCCGGTGGTACTGGCCGGGCGGGACGTTTTTCCAGGAACGGCCGAACTTGAGCGAGACCATGTTGAGCTGGCAGGTCCCGGGCGGAGAAAACCCCGGATCGGAGACGTCGTAGCAACTGACCACCATCAGGTCGTCCCCGAAGTCCCGACGGTTCATCTCCCGGTAGCGCCGGTCGGCCAGGTCGTTGTGGGTGATGATGAAGTTGGTCGTGGCGGTCATGTTGACCTGGTCCGGCTCGCAGTCCAGGCCAAGCCACATGACGAGCGCCGAAGGCGACAGGCTGCGGCCCCGCATCTCCCGCAACGCATCGGCCGGCCGATGTTCGGCGTCGATCATCCGGACATAGGTCGTAACCTGGGAGGCGTTGGAAATCACGCACTTGGTTTCGACCTGGTCGCCCTGTTCGGTAACGACCCCCGTGACCCGTCCCTGGTCCACCAAAATTTTGTCAGCCCCGCAATTGAAGCGGACCGTGCCGCCGTTGCGGATGAAGGCCTCGGCCAGGGCGCCGGAAATGGCCTGTGATCCGCCCTTGACGTGATAGGCCTTGAACTCGATGAAGGCGAAAAGCAGGATGGCCAGATAGGCGAAGGCGAGCCGATCGGGCGGCAGACCGAGATAGCCCCAGTACACGGACAGGACCATCTTGAGCAGGGGGTCCTGAAAATATTCGTCCAGGATGTCCTTGCAGTTCTTGAAGGCCAGTTGGTAAAGCAGCGGGTACTTTTCGCGGGTCACCTGAGGGTCACCCATGTACACCGCGCCGAAAATCTGGCCGGCGAACTGATAGACCAGGTCGAAGAAGCGTTCGATGGCCTCTTTTTCCTTGGGGAACCGGGTCTGCAGCGCGGCAATGGCTTCAGCGCGATCGGTCTTGAGCGTCAGGTCCAACCCCTCGGGGGTCAGCACCCGGTACAGGTCGGGCATCCGGACGAACTCGAGCTGGTCGAAAACGCCCAGCTCATCGAACAGGAATCGCAGCGGCGCCGGCATTTCCGGCGTGCCGATTCCACTGAGCTGATGCAGGGCCACCTCGAATTCGAAACGGCCCCGAATGAAGCTGGTGGCCGAGCCGCCGGGGATGTTGTGTCGTTCCAGCAGGAGGACCTTGAAGCCCCTCTGGGCCAGTGAAGCGGACGCCGTCAATCCGGCGTTGCCCGCTCCGATCACCACAACGTCGTAAGATTCCACGAAAACCTCCTTTGCTTAGTTCCGTCCATCCGTTTTTTGCCCCATTCGACCATCAGGCACAATACGTCTGGATACGCCGAGGTCATAATCCAGGCCATCCTCACGCATGAAACAGACATCTCAATGAACGGACGTCAACCGTCCGCTGGCCGGCCTTTGGCCTTTTCTATCTCCATGGCCCGTAACTCCCGTCTCAGGATCTTGCCCACGGCCGACTTGGGCAGTTCGTCCATGAACTCGTAAATCTTGGGGACCTTGTACGCGGTCAGCCGCTCCCGGCAGAAAGCGTCCAACTCGTCCTTGGTGGGCTTTTGGCCGGGTTTGGGCACGACAAATGCTTTGACCGTCTCGCCCCGATAATCGTGGGGCACGCCCACCACGCAGGCCTCCAGGACCTGGGGATGCTCGTACAGGACCTCGTCGATCTCGTTGGGATAGATGTTGAAGCCGCTGGCGATGATCATGTCCTTTTTACGATCGACGATATAGACGTACCCGTCCTCGTCGAGGCGGCCGATATCGCCGGTGTAAAACCAGCCGTCCCGAATGGCGTTGGCCGTCTCCTCAGGCCGGTTGTAGTACCCCTGGCACATCTGCGGGCCCCTGAAGATCAGTTCACCTTCCTCGCCCGCGGCCAGGTCCCTGGTGCCGGTTTCCACGTCCACGACCCGCAGATCGGTATCGGGCAGAGGCACTCCGGCGCTACCCGGCTTGAGTCGCCCCCGCCAGGGCGTGACCGTGACCAGGCCCGTGGATTCGGTCATTCCCCAGACCTCCACGATGCTTCCTCCCGTGGCCTCCTTGAGTTTGTTGATCGTGTCCAGAGGTAAGGGCGCGGCCCCGGAAAAGAAGCCCTTGACAAAGGAGAGGTCGGCCTGGTGAAAACCGGGCAGGTTCAGAAGCCCCACGAAAATGGTCGGCACGGCCGGAATGACATCGGGTTTGTACTTGAGGATGAACTCGAGCACGGTCTGAGGTTCGGGCCGCGGTACCAGCAAATTGGTCCAGCCATTGGCCACGCACAGGTTCATCAGCCCGGTGAAGCCGGAGAGGTGGAACATGGGGAAGACACCCAGTTCGACGATCGGCTTCTCCTTGAGGTCGAAAAACCATGCCTGACCCATCTGCGTTTTGCAGGAGGCGTTCCGATGCGTGATTCTGACTCCCTTGGCCACGCCCGTGGTACCGCCGGTGTACGGGATCACAGCCAGATCATCCATGTTCGGTTTGTGGCCCGAAGGGGTGTCCGGAGCGCTTTTTATCAAATCCAGGAACTGATAAAAGTCCGGGGCCTTCTCGAAGCGGCGGTACATCTCCTTTTTGACCAGGGGGAACAACTGCCTGGCCGGAAACGGCAGGTAGTCGTTGATGTGGCAACTGATGATCCGGCGAATCCGGGTCCGTTCTCTAAGAGCCAGCAGCCGGGGTGTCAACAGGTCCAGGCTGACCGCGACCGTGGCTCCGGAGTCGTTGAGTTGGTGTTCTATCTCACGGTCCGTGTAGAGTGGATTGTTGGGCGCGGCTACGGCCCCGGCCCGCCAGAGCCCGAAGTAACCGATGACGATCTGGGGGATGTTGGGCAGGAACAGGGCCACCCGGTCGCCGGGTTCAACACCCAAGCCTTTCAAGGCGTTGGCGAAGCGGTTGACCAGGCGGTCCAGTTGAGCATAGGAAATCTTCCTGCCCATAAACCACAAGGCCGTTCGGTTCGGGAAATTTTGAGCCGTCCGGGCCAGGATCTCCGGCATGGTGATCTCTTCATAATCCATCGATTTGGGCACGCCGTCCACATAGGACTGATGCCAGACTCGATCTTCCATGCAAGGCCTCCTTTGCTGTATTAACGGTCCGCGCATCGGCGGTCGTTTTCGGTCGACCTGACATCCGAACCACGGCCCGCCCAGGTCCGGCGGCTGTCCAGGGAAGGGTCGCGGTTCGGCCCGGAGGATCCGGCATCATGGTCCTGGCGCCCTGAACCGGAGTTGGGATGCAACTGGCCGGACCATACGTGGTGAGGAATATTTACTAACCCATCAACTCAAAATAAAAGATCGCCGGATATCCCCAGATGTCCTCAAGGGTAGAGACTTCACTGTTTTTGTCAAGCGCTTTTCGGACTTTCGAACTCAATTACTCATAATTATGAGTTAATTGTGTAAATTATCCTCATTTCTCCCAGGCCCGCCCCGGTCTCCGTTCCGGCGGTTCCGATGAGGGGCGGAAAAAATACCTTGCCAACTTTCCGGCCCTTTGGTAAGGTTCACTCACCCAGGATCAGAATGGTTTACGGGGCGCGGCAGGCTGGCGAAGCCCGCCTGGTCCAACGCACCCTGCCAGGGGCGGTCGCCGCTCCGGTTAAAATGGAGACGACACGGCTCGGCCCACTGGAATGTTCCGGGCCGAAGCCCGGATCATGCCCCGCGAGGAAAGGACCATGTATTTCAACGAAGACCACGATGCCCTCCGGGCCACGGTTTCCCGCTTCGTGAGCCGGGAACTCAATCCAAGACTGGACGAATGGGAAGCGGCCGCCCAGGCGCCGCTGCACGACATATTCAAACAAATGGGAGACCTGGGTTTTCTGGGAATCCGTTACGATCCGGCCTGGGGCGGCCAGGGCCTGGACTACTGGTTCGATACGGTTTTTCTCGAGGAGCTGGGCCACATCCAGGGCGTGGGTCTTCAAGGGGCCATTGCCGATCAGACCCACATGGCCACGCCGGCCTTGCATGAGTTCGGCAGCGATCATCTCAAGGAGACCTGGCTGAGGCCGGCCCTGTCCGGGGACATGGTCGCCGCCATCGCCGTGACCGAACCGGACGCGGGCTCGGACGTCTCGGCCCTGAAAACACGGGCCCGCAAAGATGGGGACGCCTACGTGATCAACGGCTCGAAGCGGTTCATCACCAACGGCGTCCAGGCGGATTTCATCGTCCTGCTGGCCCGGACGAGCGACGAGCCGGGTTATCACGCCTTCAGCCTCCTGGTGGTGCCCAAAGACACACCCGGCTTCTCGGTCAGCAAAAAGCTGGACAAGGTCGGCTGGCGCTGCAGCGACACGGCCGAACTGTTCTTCGACGAGGCCCGGGTGCCGGCGGAAAACCTGATCGGCCGGGAAGGCGAGGGCTTCATCTACCAGATGAAGCAGTTCCAGCACGAACGGTTCGCGGCCCTGCCCATGACCTATGTCGCGGCCCGGGACATGATCGACCTGACCGTGGACTACATTCGCCAGCGGACCGTGTTCGGCAAGCCCCTCATCACCCGGCAGGTCCTGCGGCACCGTCTGGTGGACTGGCTGACGGATATCGAATGTCTCAAGCAACTGACTTATCATATCGTCCGTTTGAAGACGGCCGGAACGGACGCCACCCGGGAAATATCCATGGCCAAACTGATGAGCGGCGGTCTGGCCCGCCGGGTTTCCGACGGCTGCCTTCAGATGTTCGGAGGCATGGGCTACAAGAACGAGACCCTGATATCGAGGTACTGGCGGGACTCCCGGGCGGCCTCGATCGCGGGCGGGGCGGACGAAGTCATGAGCGACGTGATCGCCAGGTTGGAAGGATTCTAATCCAAGGAGGACGATAGATGGAAGAGCGGGTCTGGCACAAGTTTTACGTTCCCCAGGTTTCCCCGAGCATGGATTACGAACGCACGCCGCTGCCCATGTCCCTGGAGCGTACGGCGAAGAACTGGCCGGACAACACGGCCGTGGTCATGATGGGCAAGAAGATCAGCTACCGCGAGATGGACGTTCTGGTCAGCCGGTTCGCCCGGGCCATGTCCGAACTGGGCATCGGGAAAGGCGACAAGGTGGCCCTGATCCTGCCGAACATGCCCCAGATGATCATTGCCACGTACGCGGCCTTCCGCCTGGGGGCGGTGGTGGTCATGAACAACCCCTTGTACACGGAACGGGAACTGGAGCACCAGCTCAACGATTCCGGGTCCAAAATGGTCGTCTGCATGGACCTGCTGGTGCCCCGGCTTCTGTCCCTGAAGGCCAGGGCCGGGATTGAAACCATCATTTCCTGCCACATTCGCGACTACCTCCCCTTCCCGCTCAAACAGCTCTTCCCGGTTCTGAAAAAGGGCATGCACCGGCCCACGGACCCCAAAGAAGGCGTTTTGGACTTCATGGACCTGATCGGCAGGTATCCGGCGCAGCCGCCGCGCACGGACGTGGGCTTCGACGACCTGGCCGCCCTGCTTTACACCGGCGGGACCACGGGCGTTTCCAAGGGCGTCATGCTGACTCACGCCAACATCAGCATCAACGTCCAGCAGATATCGGCCTGGCTCTACGATGCCAAGGATGGCCGGGAGACCGTGATCGGCATTCTGCCTTTCTTTCATTCGGCCGGGTTCACGGCCGGTATGAATCAATGCATCTACCGGGGCTTCACCCATGTCATGGTTCCCCGTCCGGATGTGGATATCCTCCGGAAATACCTGGTCAAGTACCGTCCGGCCCTGTTCGGATGCGTGCCCACCCTGTACGTGGGCCTGCTCAACCACCCCAAGCTCCCGCCCAAATCGGAACTGGGATTCATCAAGGGCTGCATTTCCGGGGCCGCGCCCCTGGCCCTGGAAACGATTCGGGAGTGGGACGCCCGCGTCGGGGCCCAGATCGTCGAGGTCTACGGCATGACCGAAATGTCGCCGGTCTCCCACGCCAATCCCTGGGGCGGCCAAACCAAACCGGGCAGCGTGGGCATCCCCTTTCCCGACACCGACTGCCGAATCGTGGACGTGGAAACCGGCGAACAGGAACTCGGCGTGGGCGAGTCGGGCGAAATCCTCCTCAAGGGCCCCCAGCAGATGCAGGGCTATTACAACCGGCCCGACGAGACCGCGGACGCCATACGCGACGGCTGGTTCTACACCGGCGACATCGGGTACATGGACGACGACGGGTTCCTGTACATCGTGGACCGCAAAAAGGACATGATCATCGCCGGCGGGTACAACATCTATCCCCGGGACATTGACGAAGTCCTTTACGAGCACCCCAAGGTCCAGGAAGCCTGCGCCGTGGGGCTGCCCGACCCCTACCGGGGCGAGACGGTCAAGGCCTTTATCGCCCTCAAACCCGGGGAGGCCATGAGTGAAGCGGAAGTCATCGAGTACTGCAAGACCAAGCTGGCCACGTACAAGGTGCCCAAATCGGTCGAGTTCCTGTCGGAACTGCCCAAGAGCGTCATCGGCAAGGTCCTCCGGCGGGAACTCAGAGACATGGAAATGAAAAAGACCCAATGATCAGGACCCGGACCCGGCCTGGAACGTCGTTTCGGGCCGGACCGGCCTTTTTCGATTTCCCTCTCGAAGCCGCGTAACGGCCTACCGGTCGCATCAGCAACTATTCAGTGGTTGGCGGCAACGTAGGACCGCCCTGTCGCGGCCTTTGGCCTCAGGACTCCGGCCGGCGCCTTTTCCATATATAGTGAGGGACTCGGCGGCAGAGTCGTCCTTCGATCAAAGGCCCCGCGGGCGGCTGTCAAATGATATGCCCCGATTCATCGAATGGTTACTCGAATCAGCCGAAAAATCTTGACAAGCCGGCCGCCGGGTGAGTATGACTCACTCAAGATTCCCGGGAGCCGATTTTTCAATGCCTCCCGGGGCGAGAGACCATGAAGATCGATTTGCATGTACATACGAGGCACTACTCCGGATGCAGCGGCATCGAGGCGGACGAGCTGTTGGAGCATGCCGCGGGCGTCGGGCTGGACGGTCTGGCCCTGACCGAGCACGGCATTCTCTGGCCCGAGGACAAGCTCGCCCCGCTTCGGGAAAAAGCGGCCGAGATCGGCCTGCTGCTTCTGGCCGGCCAGGAGATCACCTGCCTGGAACGCGGCCGGCGCCAGGACTTTCTGGTCTTCGGCATGACGGTCAGCCTGGGTTCCCTGGAATCCCCCCTCGAACTGATCGAGCGGGTCCACGGGGAAGGCGGCGTGGTCGTGGCCGCGCATCCTTTCAAGCCCTCCCGCCTGGGGGCGGGATACCACGGCGTGGGGGACGACATTGTCGACCTGGCAATCGACGCGGTCGAACTGTTCCACCCGGATCATGATCGCCAGGCCCGGGCCAAGGTCCGCGCCGCGGCTAAAATCCTGAATATTCCCATGACCGGCGGCAGCGACTCGCATGCCCTGTACTCCCTGGGTTACTGCTCGACCCGATTTTTCAACCCGATCCGAACGGAGGACGACCTGGTCCGTGAAATCCGGGCCGGCCGCATGGAACCGCTCAACGGCCTGAAATAATCCCCTTCCGTCATTCTCGCCCACCGCGTTCCGAAGGCTGGTGTTACGGGCGCGGATGTGCTATCCGTATAGACGAATCCCATTTCGGAGGACCGGAAGATGCTGTCTCGCGAGGAGATTCTGGCGGTGATGTCCGACTGGAACCTGGCCTGGGAACGGTACGATCTGGACGAGGTGATGAACCTGTTCCACGAGGACATCGTCTTTGACAACTGGACCGGCGGCCAGGCCCGGGGCAAGTCGGCCCTGCGGGAGGCCTGGGCCTCCTGGTTCGCCAACAACGGCGGTTTTACGTTCAGCCACGAAGACATGTTCGTGGACGAGGCCGAACAAAAGGTGCTCTACCAGTGGCGCCTGGACTGGCCTTCCACGGAAAAGGGGTTTGAGGGCCGTCCGGAAAGCCGGCGCGGCGTGGACATCATCCACTTCAAGGACGGCCGGATCATCAACAAGTTCACTTATGCCAAAACGACCGTCGAGATCGACGGCCGGCGGGTGCGCCTGAAGGCCGGAGGCTGATTCGGGCCGGCCTCAACCGGCCCGGCGTTCGCGGGCCAGATCGGCCAGGACCTTGACCGCGGTCATGTACTCGCGCAGGCCCCGGAAGTGAATGTCGTTGTGGTTGGCCCCGGGTATCATGAGCAACTGCCGCTGCTCCGACGGGCTGGCCTGGTAGAGGGCCTTTCCGTCGGAAAACGGAATGATGTGGTCGTATTCCGCGTGGATGATCAGGGTCGGACCGGAGTAGGCCTTGATCTTTTCCACATTGCTGAAGGCGTCTTTTTGTGAGCCGAGCGCATCGACATTGATGCCGATCAGGCTGAGGAGCGGCCCGGCGAAGGCGAAACCGCTTTCGACGATCAGACCGTCCACCTCCGGCGCGTAATGGGACACCAGTTCCAGGACGCTGGCGCTGCCCAGCGAACGGCCCATGAGGATCATGGGGCCCTTGTACCCTTCATCCCCCAACCACTGTTTCGCGTAGTCAAAGATGACGTGGCAGTCACGCATCATGCCGGTCACGGTCGGACTGCCCGTCGAGCGGCCGTAGCCGCGATAGTCCACCGGCAGGAAGTTGAGTCCCAGTCGGTTGAAGACCTCGGCCATTTCGTCGTAATCGGAGACGATCTCGCCGTTGCCGTGGAAGAACAGGATATTGGCCGCCTGGTAATCGACAAGGTGAAAACGCGCCCCGATTCGGACTTCCGCTTCCACGGGGATGAGCAGGTCGATACCCGGCCCCTGTTTTTCAGAGAACTCGGCCCGGGGATAGAACAGGAACTGGAGAAGTTGGGGAACATCCAGCTCGGAATAGTCGATCTTGGAAACGTCGATCATGCCTCGACTCCTTCGATCTTCAGAAGCCGTCTGGCGTTTTCCCCGAGTATCTTTCGTTTGAACTCGTCGGTCAGGCCGACCTGGTCCAAGGCGTCGAGGGTCTGCTGAAAACCGAAGAGAGGATAGTCGGTGGCGAACAGAACCTTGTCCTCGGCCTGGTATTTGACGTATGCATCCCAGGGCAGGTGATTGTACAGGTCGGGATAGGCGGACACGTCCATGAAGACATTGGCGTGACGGACGACCAGGGACCAGGTTTCCCAGGGCCAGGGGAACCCGCAGTGTCCCAGGACGATTTTCAGGTCCGGGTATCGC
Source organism: Pseudomonadota bacterium (assembly GCA_018830135.1). Lineage (GTDB taxonomy): Bacteria > Desulfobacterota > Desulfarculia > Adiutricales > JAGVGV01 > JAHJTB01. The sequence goes on from JAHJTB010000438.1 coordinate 11,146, forward strand.
AGGGCCACGGCTTCGACCAGCATGGGATGCCCCAGTCGGGCATCCGAGTCCGGGTGGGAGCGCTGATGGGCCGCATGGGTCCAGACCGGAACGTCGAGGTCCAGGGCCGCCTCCCACAGGGGATTGTGGACGGGGTCGGAAATATCGAAGTGCTGGACGGGCGGAACGAGTTTCATGCCCCGGCAGCCGAGATTTTCCACGGCGTCGGCGAACATGTCCAGGGCCGGCCGGCCCAGGCCGGGATCGACCCCGGCAAAGGGAATGAAACGGTCCGGATGGGCCGCCGTCAACCTGGCCAGGTCCTGGTTGGTTACCATACGGACGCCGTAATGGGAGGACAGGTCCATGGCCACGATAACGGCCTTGGCCACTCCGGCCGCGTCCATGGCCGCGATAATGTCCTGGACGCCGTGGCTGGTGAACAGGGCGGTCAACATGGCCGCGCCCGCTTCGGCCCGGACCCGGTCCCGGGCCGGGGCGGTCATGCGCCGGACGGCCTCTTCCAGGCTGGGCGTGACCGTTGCCTCCTTGCAGAAGGGGTGGATGTGCATGTCAATGATCATGTGTTGACTCCCTCCCGGTTATCCGGAAATAAAAAGGCCGGGACGCTCCGCGCGTTTTGGTTCGCGAAAAGCGGGCCCGGCCCTGGGCAACGGTTGAAAGCGGCTAGCGGCCCTTGAACACGGGCTTTCGCTTCTCGACGAAAGCCATGATCCCCTCCTGCCGATCCTCGGACTTCTGAAGGATGGCCGCGCACTTGGCCTCGAAATCGATGGCGCTGAGCAGGTCCATCTGCATGCCCCGGTTGACGCAGGACTTGATCATGCGCAGGGAAAGGGGCGGCCTTTCGGCCAGGACGGCGGCCCATTTCCGGGCCTCGTCCACCAGATTTTCCGGTGAAACGACCTCGTCCACGAGCCCGATCCGCTTGGCCTCGTTTCCGTCGATCCGATCGCCGAAGTACAAAAACTTCTTGGCCAGCCCGGGTCCGATGAGCCTGGGCAGTCGGGCCGTGCCGCCACCGGCGGGCATGACCCCGATCTTGACCTCGCCCAGACCGAAGGTGGCCGCGTCCGCGGCGATGCGAAAATCGCAACAGAGCGCGATTTCCAGTCCGCCGCCGTTGCAGGCCCCGTTGACGGCCGCGATGACCGGCTTGCCCAGGTCCTCGATCATGAAGAAAAACGGATGGGGCTTGCCGGCCGGCAGTTGCCGGGCCTGAGGATTGGCCATTTCCTTGATGTCCGCGCCGGCGCAGAAGCCCCGGCCCGAGCCGGTGATGATCACGGTCCGGGCCTCGTCATCCTCGTCGATGGCCTTGAATACGGTCTCCAGGTCTTCGACCATCCGCATGTTGATCGCGTTGAGACGTTCGGGCCGGTTGAGCGTTATCAGGCAGACGCCGTCCTGTTTTTCGAATTGCAGCGTTTCGTATGCCATTTTCCGACTCCTTGGGAACATGTGAGATTCCGAATGGGTATGAACCAGGCCGGACCCGGCTCAAGAGCCTTGTCGCGGGCGGTTAGCGCCGCCTAGCCCAGCCAGCGTTTTCTTCGCTTGTAGTGCTTGACCTCACGGTAGCTTTTCCTTTTGCCCTTGAGGCTCAAGCCCAGATAGAACTCCTTGATGTCCTCGTTTTCCACGAGTTCGCTCCCGGCGCCTTCCAGAACCAGGCGGCCGTTTTCCATGATGTAACCGTAGTGCGATATGGACAGGGCGATGCGGGCGTTCTGCTCGACGACGACCATGGTCATCTTCTGGTCTTCATTGAGCTGCTTGAGGACCGCAAAAATCTCCTTGACCAGAAGCGGCGAAAGCCCGAGGGAGGGCTCGTCGAGAAGGATGAGTTTCGGCCTGGCCATGAGGGCCCGGCCCAGAACCAGCATCTGCTGTTCTCCTCCGGACAGATAGCCCGAGGTGTTGGTCTTCATGGTGGCCAGCTTGGGGAAGTATGAATAGACCAGTTCCATGTCCGCCCTGACCTCTTTGAGGTCCGGGATGAGATGGGAGCCGACCAGCAGGTTCTGCTCGACGGTCAGGTGCTCGAGAATCTTGCGACCCTCGAGCACCTGCACGATGCCGAGACGAACGATTGCGGTGGGGTCCATGTGGTCGATGCGGACGCCTTCGAAGAGAATCTTCCCCTCGGTCACGTCTCCCTGTTCGACGTGCTCCATGCCTGAAATGCACTTCAGGGTGGTGGTCTTGCCGGCGCCGTTGGCCCCGAGCAAAGCCACGATCTGACCCTGGGGGACCTTCATGGACACGCCCTTGAGGACCAGGATGACCTTGTTGTACATCATCTCCACATTGATCAGTTCAAGCATCTCCAAAGCTCGACCCCACCTTTCCTTGCGGTTGATTCGTTAAACGGTGAACCCGGTTCTCCGGCCGCCTACTTGACCCACTTGGGCACGGGCGGAACCGGAATCCAGTCCGGAGACACGGACACGTGCTTGCCGTCCTTGACGGTCGTGCATTTGACCTTGATGTCCTTTTCCGAGAAGGGCGCGTTATGGGTGAAGGTCTGCGTGGGCATCAGTCCCAGCAGTTCCTCCGAGGTGAAAGGTCCGCTGAAAAAGGCATTGAACACCGCCTCGCCCGTCAGCTTGTCCGGACCGACCGCCTTGATGGCCCGCTCGATGGCCCGGAAGGCCTGAAGATGCATGGCGGCCACCTGGACGCTCATCAGGCTCCAGGGGTACTTGAGCCCCAGTTTTTCCTTGTACTTCATGTAGATCTTGGCCGCGGGATTTTCCAGGTCGATCCCCGGGTCATAGGCGCAGCTGTCGTAGTTGCCCTCGAGAATCTTGAGGTCCTTGGTGGCCAGGGCCGACATGGCGATGCCGTTGTGGGAAGACAGGACCACCGGGATGCTCTGGCCCAGCTCCTTGTTGGCCTTGATGATGCCCACGCCCTGGTACGTGTTGTTCATGTTCCAGAAAAAGTCCGGCTTGTCCTTGGACAGGCGCTGAACTTCGCTGAGCAGTGAAACCGGTTTCATCTGGACCCATTCCGTACCGACCAGTTCGATCCAGTCCGTGGCCTTGGCGAACTCCTCGAAACCCCTCACGCCGTCCACGTAGGCCGGCGAGACCTTGGAACTGATGGCCGCCACGCGAATGGGCCGGTCCTTGATGAGATTCATGTGGGCCCAGTTGAAAAAGCCCGCGGATTCGTGCACGTAGGTCGGCCGGCACTGGATGACCCACGTATCGGGGAGCCAGATGAAGCCGTAGGTACCCGTTGACATGATCAGGGGGACCTTGTCCTGGGGTAAACGTTTCATCAGGGCGGCCACGTCCGGTCCGCCGAGTCCGAAATGAGCGAGCGGTTTGTCGCCGGACAGGATGCCGGGCCAGAGGCTGGCCGTCAGGGCCGGGTCGTACCGGGTGTCATAGGTCTTGCGATTCAGCTTGACGCCCAGCTTGGGGCCGACCTCATCGTTCCACCAGGCGAAAAACGCCTTGCCCGCCTCGTCGATGGGCGGCATGACCACGGCGTACGGGCCGGTGAAGTCGACCGAACCGGTGACGTTGTATTCGGTCAGGGCCTGAGCCGGCCGGCCGACCATCAGGACCAGCGCCATGACGATCATCAATACCCATATTTTCCTCATGATCAAATCCTCCTCCTTCCAGTGTTGAATCTTACAAAGGGATGGACCTTTCAGCTGATGATAGTTCGTCCACCTCCTTTCTCCAATACGCTCTAATACGATGATGAAACCCTGAAAAGTATCTTTTTCCCATGGTCGGTCGCCTACGCCTTCCCACAGGGTCCCGGCCGCGTCCCGGATAACGGCCTACAGGTACGGGAACGGCCAGACCCGGTAATTGGTCTTGACGATGTTCCACCGATGCGCCAGACCGTGCGGCTCGTAAATCAGGAACAGGATGATCACGCCGCCCAGCACGATGTTCATGCTGGCGTACCACATCTGGGCGTCGCCCATGTTGGGAAAGAAGTTCACCAGCAACGGACCGACATACATGATCAATTCCTGGAGGATGCGCAGGAAGATCGTCCCGAAAATGGCCCCCAGGATGCTGCCCAGGCCGCCGACGATGATCATGCCCACGAACCAGATGGACATGTAGATGGTGAACTGGTCGGCGCCCACGTAGCGGAGATGATAGGCCCACAGGCCGCCGGCCACGCCGGCGTAAAAGGCGCCGATAAAAAAGGCCAGGGTCTTGTAATAAAACAGGTTGACGCCCATGATCTCGGCCGCGATGTCGTTGTCCCGGATGGCCACGAAGACCCGCCCCACCCGGGTCCGAACCAGATTGAAGGCGAAATAGACCATGACGACCATGACGATCATGAACATATAGTACATGGATACGTCCGAGTCGAATGTGATCGGGCCCAGCCTGGCCGGATTCATCTGCAGGCCGATGGCCCCCCCGGCCAGTTTCTCGGGCAGGGCCATGATCAGGATGGGAAAGATGATCTGGGCGGCAATCGTGGTCAGGGCCAGGTAGAAGCCCTTGATCCGCAGGGCCGGTATGCCGAACAGGGCCCCGAAGATCGCCGCGCCGAGCCCTCCGGCCGGAATGGTCAGCCAGAAGGGCAGATTCAGATTGGTGGACAGGGAGGCGCAGACAAAGGCGCCCATGCCCATGAAGGCCGACTGGCCCAGGTTGGTCTGCCCCGTGTAGCCCGAGGTGATCTGAAGACCGACCACGGCAATGATGTAGATGGCCGTGACGTTGAACATGGCCACATACCGGATACCCACCCACAGGGGAAAGGTGAACAGCAGGATCAGGAAGGCGATGAAACAGGCCCACTGGTACTTGGTATGGAAGTAGGCCCGGTCGCCCCGGTAGGTTCTGAAATGTACGCCGCAAGGTAATAAGGCCATAGCTTACACTCTCTCGATGATTTTCCAGCCGAACAGGCCCTGGGGTCTGACCAGCAGAATGACCAGCATCAACAGATAGGGGAAGGCCTCGGACATGGCCCCCTCGGTGTAACCATCCAGATAGGCCGCGGCCAGGGCCTCGCCGACCCCCACGATGATTCCGGCCACGGGCGCGCCCCAGATGGACTCGAGGCCGGCCAGCAAGGCCACGGGCAGGGCCGTCAGGCCGATGGTCCCGGCGGCAAAGGTCAGGGTCATGCCGTTGAGGAAGACCACGGCGGCCCAGGACGAGAGCAGGCAGGATATGATCCAGGCGATGGCGATGGAGCGCTTGACCGAAATGCCCATGGACTGGGACACCGCATGGTCCTCGGCCACGGCCGTCAGCTTGAGCCCCCAGCGGGTCTTTTCGAAAAGCAGCGACAGGGCGCCGAAAATCCCCAGGGACATGATCCCGCCCCAGAACAGGCTCCGGGTGAAGATGAACGGCCCGATTCTGACCGCTCCTTCGTGAAACAGGAAGGGGAAGGGCCGGTCCCCCCCGCCCCAGATGGCGATGGTCAGCCCCTGGAGCAGGAGCATCAGGCCGATGGTGACCATGACAATGGTGAAGATGGGCTGTCCGATCATGGGTCTGAAAATGAAGCGCTCGATGAGCAGCCCGAAAATGGATATGATCACGGCCGATACCAGCAGGGCGAAGATCAGGAAGAGCCACCAGGGCACGTTCCCGAACACGCTTTTGACCAGGGCCGGGAAAAACGGGAGCGAAATGAAGCTGTAGATGATGAAGCCCCCGATGACGACCACTTCGCCCTGGCCGAAGTTCAGAATCCGGCCGGCCCGGAAGATGACGATGAAGCCGAGCGCCACTTGGGCGTAAAGCATGCCCTTGAGGGCGCCGGCGACGGTATACTGGATCAGATCGATCAGGAAATCTGGCATTTCGACTGACAGCCTCCTATGCGGTATCGTTGATAAACGTGGCGTGTCGGACGACGCCCTGGCGGCCGTCCCGGTATTTGACCTCGATCTCGGACTCCAGGTGGCTCTTGCCCGTGTAGATGGCTTCGATGATGTCGGCGTAGCGCTTTTCGATGAAGCCTCGGCGCAGTTTCCGGGTCCGGGTCAGTTCGGCCTCGTCCGGGTCCAGTTCCTTGGGCAGGTTGACGAATCGTTTGACCCGCGAGCCTTCTTCCAGGTTCTTGTTGACCTTTTCAACCTCCTCCTGGATGACCCCGCGGACCAGTTCGTTCTGGGACAGGTCGGCAAAGGTGGTGTAGCCGATCTGCCGCTTTTCCGCGAGGCGGCCGACCGTTTCCGAGTCGATGTTGATCATGCAGGAGACGAACTCCTTGTTCTCGTCACCCAGGATGATCACGTCCTTGATGAAGGGGCTGAAGCGGAGCCGGGTCTCGATGTACTGGGGCGGGAAGTGGTACCCGGTGGACAGCTTGCGCAGGTCCTTGACCCGGTCGAGGTAGATCATCTCGCCGTCTTGGGTCATGGTCACCGCGTCGCCGGTGTGATACCAGCCGTCCGGCTCGGCCTTTTGGGTCGCTTCCGGCTTTTTATAGTACCCGGCGAATCCCGAGCCCCCCCGGACCAGGAGTTCGCCCTCCTCGCTGATCTTGTATTCCAGCGGATCGCCGAAATATGGATGCGAGGTGTACCATTTGCCCAGGGTCTCCAGGTTGAACTGGTTGCCCATGTGAACGGTCAAGAGCCCGATCTCCGTGGCCCCGTATCCGTTTCTCAGGTCTACTCCGATGGCGTGGAAAAAGCGGAAGCCGTCCGGGGCCATGGCCGCGCCGCCGGAAAACGCGTAATAACACTTGGACAGTCCCAGGTTGTCCCGGATATGGCGCAGGACCATGATGTCGGCCAGGGGGTAAAGGGCTTTCCAGAAGGTGCTGACCGGCTTGTTTTCCGTCCGGGCCACCGCCACCTTCATGCCCACGGCCAGGCCCATCTTGTAAAACAAGCGCCGGACCGGACCGGCGTCCAGCATCCGGGCCTGGACGATGGCCGCCAGTCCCTCCCATTGCCGGGGCCCCAGCATGAGCAGTTCCGCGCCCAGCTCCCGGATGTTCTGCATCACGGTCTCGGGTTCTTCGGGAAAGTTGAGGATCATGGGCGCCATCAGGCCGATGGTGATGCCGAACATCTGCTCCGTGGCCCAGGCCGGCGATATGTAGGACAGGTAATTGGTGAAGGGCTTGGTCGGCATGTGCATCATGCTGCGATAGGCCGTGTCCAGCAGGGCGACGTGCTTCATGATCACGCCCTTGGGCTGCCCGGTCGTGCCCGAGGTGTAGCTGAGCACGGCCATGTCGTCGGGTTGGACCGATTCGCTGTTCTTTTCGAAAAGACCGGGGGTCTTTTCAGCGGCCTTGCGCCCGATTTCCTGGACCTCCCTGAAATCCATGATCATGGGGTCATTGTACTGCCACATGCCTCGGGGGTCCCAATAGATGATCTTTCGCAAATTCGGCACCTGGTCCCGAATCTCGATCACCTTGTCCACCTGCTCCTGGTCCTCGCCCACGACGTAGACCGCGTCCGAATCTTCCAGGATGTACTGAATCTCCGGCGGGGTCATGTCCGGATACAGGCAGACAATCTTGGCCCGCGCCGCCAGGGCCGCATATTCGGCCCAGAAAAACTCGGGCTCGTTCTCGCCGCCGATGCAGACCGTCTCGGTGGGCTGGAGCCCCAGTTCCAGAAGGCCGTAGTGAAAGTCCCGGACCTGCTCCCGGACGTCCTTCCAGGTGTAAGGCTGCCAGATGCCGTAGTTCTTGCGGGTCATGAAGACTTCGTCGGCATACTCCCTGGCCCGCTTCATAAACAGGGCCGGCAGGGTCTCGGCCTCCACCTCGGGCATGACTCCGGTATAATAGTAGATGTCCGTCTTCCAGTTTTTCTTGACTTTAGGCACCGAATCACTCCTCGCCAATGTAGGCCTTGATCACACTGGGGTTTCTCATGATCTCCTCGGGCCGGCCCTCGGCGATCTTGAAGCCCCAATCCAAAACGGCCACCCGGTTCGAGATGTCGGTCACGACCTCCATGTCGTGTTCGACCAGGACCACGGGAATCTTCTTGGCCTCCTGAATGTCCAGGATGAAGCGGGCCATGTCCTCCTTCTCCTCGACGTTCATGCCGGCCATGGGCTCGTCCATGATCAGAATCTTGGGCTCGAGGGCCAGGGCCCGCCCCAGGTCGACCCGCTTGCGCAAACCGTAGCCCAAAGAACCGACAACCCGGTCCCGGATGGCCTCCATCTCGAGAAAATCGATGATGTCCTCGGCCACGAGCCGATGATCGGTCTCCTCCCGGTCCGACCAGACCCAGTACAGGGCGTTCTGGATGAAGTTGGTCCGCATGTGAATGTGGCGGCCGGACATGATGTTGTCCAGGGCGGTCATGCCCAGGTACAACTGAATCCCCTGGAAGGTCCTGGCGATTCCAGCCTCGGCCCGTTTGTGCGTCGGCATGTTGGTGATTTCCTGGCCATCGAAAGCGATCCGGCCCCGATCCGGGCGGTAGAAGCCGCTCAGACAGTTGAGCAGGCTGGTCTTGCCCGCGCCGTTGGGGCCGATCACCGACAGGATTTCCCCGTCATAGACCTCGAGGCTGACGTCGCTCAAGGCGGCCACCTTGCCGAAGGTCAAAGACAGGTTTTCCACTTTCAGAATGACTTTCTTCTCGGCGGTGTCCATACTACTCCCTGGATCAATGGAATTCCGAGCGCTCCTGGACGACGGCGGCGGCTTAAGCGCCGCCCCTGCCAGGACAAACCTTTATTCGTCAACGGCCAAAAAATGGCGTCAAAAAATTCCCATATCGAACAGGACGACCAACATTCGAAAGAAACGGGAACCAGTCTGTTTCGCTGCCGATCTTGACTTCTTTTCGATTTCTGGTTACGGCCAAGGTAAAGCAGCCCGCGACAAAATGCAAGGAAAAAAATGGTGCGCTCGCGGCGATCCGGTCCCTCGATGACCAACCCTGACGGGGTTCCTATCGGGTCGGTCGCCCGGTTCTGTTGAAAAAACTGGGTTTTTTCGAGTCAGTTCCATAATAAGACGGACAAATCCATGTCTTCCCCGGTCGTTGCACCCCGATTTTGTGAAACAAAAAACATATTCACCTTTCGGCCGAACAGGACTTATCCAGCCATCCAACGGGGAAGAAGGCCCCCAAATTCCACCCCGCGTCCGGCCCAAACGCCCTTATACCCGCGGCCGGTCAGGATGTCGTGCGCCGTTCCCCTCCGTTCACTCCGGTTTTCAACGCCCGAGATATCCTGTTCTTTTGCGGCGAAATGCGTTACAATACCGGCCAGGTTTCAATCCAAGCTGAACTTCCGCTCATGAAAGCGCGGCTTCGGCGACCCGCGGGAGGTGGCGATGCCCTCGATGGACTTGTCACAGGTGAAAACCGTCGGCTCAGGTATCATCCGTCCCGAGGGAGTCATGGCCCTGGACGACGGGACCGTGCTCACGGCCGACGCCAGGGGCCGGATCGCCCGAATCCGTCCCAATGGGGTCACGGACTTTTACGGGGACCTGAACGGCGTGCCCAACGGCATCTGCCTGGACGCCTCGGGCAACTGCATCGTGGCTAACATCGGCAACGGCCAGGTGCAGTCCCTGTCACCGGACGGCTCCCACCGGGTCATCCTGACCGAAGCGGAGGGCCGCCTGCTGCCCACGCCCAACTTTCCCTTTGTCGATACCCGGGGCCGTCTCTGGGTTTCCAATTCCTCCGACCGGGAGGACCTCGACCAGGCCCTCCAAAATCCGGCCCCGGATGGTTGCGTGGCCTTGCTGGACAATGGCCGGGCTTCCGTGGCGGCCGATCGCATCTTCTTTGCCAACGGGGTGGCCCTGGACCGGGAGGAGGCCTGGTTGTACGTGGCCGCCACTCTCGAACGGGCCGTGCTTCGCTATCGGATCGAGGCGGACGGCGCCCTTTCCGGCCGTCAGCATTACGGGCCGGTTCCCCTGGCCGATCTGGGTTATCCGGACGGCATCGCTTTTGACGAAGCCGGCCACCTGTGGGTCACCTTCCCGGCCATGAACGCCGTCGGATACATCACACCGGGCGGGGCTCTTCAAATCGTGCTCCACGACCCGGAAGGCCGGCTGTTGAAAAGGCCGACCAACATCTGTTTCGGCGGGCCGGACCGCCGGACGGCCTACCTCGGCAGTCTGGACGGTTCGTTCATCCCATGCTTCCAGGTCCCCTGGCCCGGCATGAAGCTGGTCCACCAAAGGTAGCGTGATGGTGGACGATCCCGTCCGTTGCGCCTGGGCCCGGAACGACCCGGCCTACCTGGCCTACCACGACCAGGAATGGGGCGTGCCCCTCCATGACGACCGCCGCCTTTTCGAGTCCCTGGTCCTGCAGGGCGCCCAGGCCGGCCTGAGCTGGCTGACCATCCTGAAAAAGCGGGACCACTACCGCCTGGCCTTCGAAGACTTCGACCCGGCCGTCGTGGCGGAATTCGACGCCTCCCGCATCAAAGACCTCATGAAAAATCCCGGCCTTGTCCGAAACCGCCGAAAGATCGAATCCGCCAGGGGCAATGCCCGGGCCTTTCTTGAGGTCCAGGAGGAGATCGGGAGCTTCGACCGCTTTATCTGGTCGTTTGTCGATTACCGTCCCATCCAG
>JAHJTB010000048.1 GCA_018830135.1 Pseudomonadota bacterium
AATAGTAGAGCACGTGAAAGACCAGCTTGCGCAGCCGGTCGATCATCAGCTTGGCCGTGTCCAGACCCTCCTCGATCCGGGCGGCCTTGTCCTGGTAAAAGCCGGAGTCGATCAGGTACAAGGCGGCGTCCAGCCCGGTCAGGCAGTTCCTCAGGCTGTGCGAGGTGATGCCCAGCATCAGGCCCAGGGAGGACAGATTGTGCTGCATGTCCCGCAGCCGGGTGATGTCCATGAAATAGCCCAACGCGGCCCGGCTGCCCCCGTACCGGATCGAAGTGACCGTCTCCATGATCCAGCGGATGCCGCCGTCCTTGTTGACCACGCTGAACTCGTACGGGGACGATCGTTCCCCCTTGAGCATCTTGACCGCCTTTTCCCGAACGTATTCCTTGTAGTCCTCGTGGACCAGGTCCAGGGGACTCATGCGCCGAAGTTCATCCACCGTGTACTGGGTGATCCGGTTGAACTCCGGATTCACGTAACGAAACAGGCCGTCCTGAACGATGTAGCTGCCGATCAGCGCGTTGCGCTTGCTGGCCTCCAGGGTCACATCCGCCATCTTCAAGGCCGTGGTGTCCCGGATGAACCCCTCGACCGTCCGCGGCCGGCCGAAATCGTCCCGGATGACCACCCAGCGGTCGTGCATCCAGCGGATCGACCCGCCGGGGTCCGTGACCCGGTACTCGACGTCCCCCTCGCTCCGGTCCGGGGCCAGGGAGGCGATCATGGTCTTGCGAACCATGGCCCGGTCCTCGGGATGAATGCTCCCGGCCACGTCCTCCGTGGTCAACTGCCTCGAATCCCGGCCCTCCCGGCCGAAAAGACCGACGAACAACCGATTGGTGAAACGGAATTTCCGCTCCACCAGGTCATAATGGTAAATGGCGTCCTGGGACCGTTCGGCCAGCCCCCTGAAATCCATCTTGGCCCCGCCCGACTCGACGCCCTCCGCCTCGGCCCGGTACCGTTCGAGTTCGGCTTCCAGTGCTTCGACTCGGCCCTTGAGAGCCTCGTAACTCGGTCTTTCGACCATCCGGGGAACACCTCCGATGATTCGGCCCGGCCCGCAAAGGCAGATGCGGCCCAAGGCCGGTCCCGCTAAGCGCCGCCGGCTTCCATAAAACAACCGCGGCGTTTCGATTTGAATCTAACAGGTCCGAAAGCCGGCCACAAGCCCAACGGCGGCTTCGGCCGGCGCAAAAATAAGCCCGGACTTCCGGTTAGAAACCCGAATTTTGCAGTCGGGTTAAAACCCTTCGTACCAGCCCAGCTCTTCGGAGTGGGCCGCATGGAGCAGCCCCAGAATCCGCATCTCGACCATGAAGAAATACAGGGTCAGGGAGTGGTAGATCAGGGAACCCAATACCGGTACATTGATGGCCGTCAGCTGTCCGGAAGCGATTCTGACGATCACGACGAACAGAAAGGCGATGATCCCGATGAAATAGGGGCCCGGGATTTTCAGAATGGCCGGCAGGATGAGGTTCGGCAGCAGGACCGTGAGTCGGCCGGACATGGCCACCGCCAGCAGGGCCATGGGATAGTAGATGGAACCGGCCAGGACCAGGACCAAGGCGACGAAAATCGGAGTGGGCTGCTTCAGGGGCAGGAACAGGGCCAGAAAGGCCGGGGCATAACAGAAAACGGTCGTGGCCAGCATCCTGAAAAAAGGACCGAACACGTCCTGGCCGAACCGGGTGATCTCCGGCCACTCCGGCGGGTCGGGTTTGGCGTCCGCGGAACTGACGATGATCTTCATCATGTACGCGGTCAGATAGAGGTAGGCAAAAATCCGGAGGGCCCAGCCGATCAGGCCCAGAAAGCCGGCCAAGTCGACCAGAGTCAGAAAGATCACGCCGCCGATGACGATGTACAGCCCGTTGCCGTTGAACGGATAGGTGAAGGACTTGGGCAGTTCCTCGAAAAAATCGACCTCGATGACGTCTTCCTCGTAAGCGATGCCCACCCGCCTGATCCGGCCGTCCAGAGGGACCTCCTCTTCGGCCCCCGCTTCCCCGGCCTCGGCCGGCACGACGCCCGCCGGGGCCGCGCCTGAACTGCCGGCCTGCCGCGCCTGGTACTGGTCGATGACGATGCCGCACCCGGCGCAGGCCGGGGCCTCGTCCTGATCGAGACCGCACTGGGGGCAGGTCATGCGCCTGACCGGGGCCGCCGGTGCTTTGGGAGCGGCCGCCTTGGCGGTCGCGGCCGGTCCGTCGGGTTCGACCCGGCATCGGCCGCCCGCCTTTTCAAAGAGCTGCCGGTATTTTTCCGCCTCGGTCCGGTCCACCCCGCGCTTGACCACGATGGGCCGGCCCTCGAAAAACTGGTCCACCCGGCCCGGACTGGCCTTGTAAATCGCGGCCAGCCGCTCCCGGACCTCCTCGGGCCGCTGCCCCTCGGCCAGCCCCTGGAAGACCACCTTGTAAGACTTTCCACTCATGCGCCCCCACCTCTCCATTCAATCCAGCCTACGGCCCCCCGAGCCATCCGCCCCGGAGCCGCCCAATGGACCATCTGGCTGATTTTCCCAAACGATATGTTTAGACTAAAATCAACCCGGCGGGATTGTCAATTCAATAATCCCCGGAACATGGAGGAGGGAGAATGAATGCGATCAGGAATCCCGGTCCTTGAGCCGGATCGAGGCGATGACCGTGTTGTCGTTGGTCCGTTGATTTCGGCAGGCAGCTCGCACGGCCGGGACGTGACCGACTTCATCAATTGGAGTCTCGCAAAGCGATTCGATCGTGTACCAGTCCTTGGGTGCAGCGATGAAGCTACGCAAGTCCCTGGTTGTACGTCGGGTCCCGCAGCAGGCCCCATTCATGGATCGGACCGGACCGCAGGCATTGGCAAAGACAAAGATCGAGCGTTCCCGCTTGAAAAAATCGGAAACGCCATGATGGATATCATGGGCGCTTTTGGTCATGCTCGGCGCAAAGACCGCTGTGGGCACCATCTGGCCCAGTTGATGTTGGGATCGTTCACGTACTCCGGGCTTTTGGGCATTAATAAACCAGTCC
>JAHJTB010000439.1 GCA_018830135.1 Pseudomonadota bacterium
ACCGGAAGTCCGGGCCGTCGCCAGGGCGTGCTGGTTCTCGTCAATCCCATTTCCGGCCGAGGCCGGGGGGCGCAGGCGGTCGAACCATTGATCCGGGCCTTCCGGGGCCAGGGCCTGGAAGCCCGCGTCGAGCTGCTGCCCGGTCCGGACGCGGCCCGGGACCTGGTCGAACGTCTGGCCGGGCCCTACGGGGCCGTGGTGGCCGTGGGGGGTGACGGGACCATCAACGACGTCGCCGCCGCCCTGCTTGAAGCGGGCGGGGGACGACCTCTCGGGCTGATTCCACTCGGATTGAGCAACTGCCTGGCCCGGCATCTCGGTCTGCCCTGGGACATGAACCGGGCCGCCGCGGTCATCGCCGCCGGCCGGACCGTTCGTCTGGACGCCGGCCGTGTCGGACGGCGGGTCGTGGTTTCGTTCCTGGGAGCCGGGCTGGACGGCGCGGTCGTGGATCGGGTGGCCCGGGCCCGGAAGGGGGGCATCCGCGATCGGGACTACGTCAAGGCCGCCGCTGTCGTACTGCTGGGCCGACGCCCCGGACAAATGCACGTCATCGTGGACGGAATTCCGGTCCAGGGTCGCTTCTACCAGGTCATCCTGAGCCAGGTGACCAATTACGCGCATTATTTCCCACTGCCTCAGGAGCCGGGCTTTCGGGCCTACATGTTCGCCGGTACGGGCCGGGCCGCGCTCCCTCGCACCCTGCTCAAATCCGGTCCGGCCCGGCGAATCGGCCGGGCCGCCGACGTGGTCCGGACCATTCGGCGGGAAATCGAGATTCATGCGGACGAGGGGCCGGCCTTCTTCCAGATCGACGGCGAGGCCGGAGGCCGGCTTCCGGCGATCTGCCGGGTCGAGCCGGGGGCCATCGAGGTCTTCGCCCCCTGACTGAACTCGTGGGGAAACGAACCCGACTGCAATAACCGGATTCATGGAAAAGGCGGTTGACCACAGTCCATGCGGACCAGGGTGATATTCAAAATCCAGTTGTGGCTGCTCCTGCTCGTCGTCTCGCTGTCGGCCTGCGGCATCGACTGGGAGCATCGGACCCGGACGCTGTTTCGGCCCTGGGAGGGACCCGTGTCCGTTCCGGCCGATCTCAGGCCCGGCGACGTCGTCCTGAGGCTGATGGAATCACCCCAGTCCGCCGTGCTGGCCGGCCTGGGGCGAGACCATTTTTCCCACGGCGGCATCGTGTTTTTCAAGGGCCGGGAGCCTTGGGTCATCGACTGTCTGGGCATCGAACCCCGTTCGGCCGTCAAGATCGAACCCTGGGAAGAGTTCGTGGCCTCCAAGTGCTACCTCAACGATTTCCATCTCTCCCGTCTCGGCCTGGTCCCTTTTCCTTACCAAATGGACTTTTTGTACGACCAGCAGGTGGTCCACTACATGGTCCTGCGCTGTCGCCGCCCGCTGGACCCGGACCGTCTCGCCCGCACCCTGGCCGACTATATGAACACGCCCACGGACTACGACTATGACTACCGTCTGGACAACGACGGTCCCGTGCGCCGGATGCTGTATTGTACCGAGTTCATGTGGCGTTTTCTGAAGGACGCGACCGGGGCCGATCTGGACATTCCCTTTCAGAGCCGGGACGAGACCACCGATAACATCGGCCTGCTCGACGACATGATCTTCAAGACCGACGTCATCGTCCGGCTCAGGGAGCGGTACGGCGACAAGTACATCGACTTCATGGAACAGATCGGCCGGAAGGACCAGAAGACCATCGCGGACCTGCCTCCGGCCACGCAAATCATTCTGCCCCAGGCCTTTCTGCTGTCTCCGGATTTCCAGGTCGTCGACTACCAGCCCGCCGTCCAGCTCGCCGACGACCTGCCGGTCTTCTACGGCCACTTCCAGGCCTACTGGTCCGCGGTCCAGCGCTGGAAGGCGGCCGGCGCGATCACGCCGGCGGCCCTCCGGGGGCTGTCCTGGAAACTGGCCCGGGACGCGGGCCGGGACAACCCGATGTATTACTTGCAGGACATCCTGATCCGGGCCCGGGACCACAAACCGGACAACGCCGGGTAACCCGAACCCGGGCGGCCGGACCGGGTCTCTCAGGCCTCCGCTTTTTTGGGCTTGCGCACGTTCAGCCGGGTGTAGATGTGCCGGGCCGTGTGCAGGGCGCCCATGGGATTGTGGGCCAGGACGCGGTCCTTGACCGTCAGAATGGTCACCGGCGCCTTGGAGTGCTTGATGAACAGGGTGTCGTCCCCCACGCAAAGACCCATGAGGATGTTCAGGTCCACGCCTTCCGAGTCCAATAGCTCGGCCTGACCGATGGGGTTGCACATGGGCTGGCGCGCGTCGGCCATGATCTTGTCTTCCTGCGGCAGGGAGACGTCGTCCGAACTCAGGCCCCCGCACATGCAGCAGGCGGAAACCACGTCGAAACCCTCGTTGAAAAGCAGATTGGTCATCAGCTCGGCCTCCTGGGACAGGCCGACGCAAAAGGCGATGCCCAGTTTTTTGAAGCCTCGCAACCGGGCGTAGAGCACGGTTTCCTCGACGCGGGTCAGCTTGCCATAGTCCTTCCAGGTCCGGGCCACGTCCTGGGCCATGAGCTGGTTGTCCGGTTCATCGAGTTTGGCCCGGGCCGCGGTCAACTGTTCGCCTCCGATCTTGGACGGACAGTTGTCGGGCGCCTGGCTCAGGTCACCGAAAAAACAGCGCTTGCGGGCGCAGTAGCTGCATTGGACATGCAGGTCGCTCATAATGACATGCCTCCTGTGACGGGTCGATATTTCATCGTTCTCCTGATGTCCGGCCACCATAGCAAATGGGCAAAAGCGTTGCAAGCGGATTGAATCGCGGGCGTAACTCTAGTAATATCATGCCAGGGAAGGCATCCTCCCCGGATTATGCCGATTCACCCATTCCACCTGGAAAGGATGAGCATGAAAGCATTTGAGCGCCTGTCATCGAGGATTATCGGTCGAGTCAACGTCAACCTCAGGGAACGCGGTCTGGACGTCGGTCCGTTCGTGAAAAACCTGTTTTCCGCCGGCGTCATGGCCGGCACACACGCCCACTACGGCATGACGCCTCATCTGCCCCTGTACTTCCGGGTCAAGGACTCGGGACTGGCCGGCAGCTACATTCTGGGCAAGTGCGAGGTCGAGCATTCCCTGATTTTCGCCAGCGATCTGAGGGGAGACGAACTCAAGCTGCGGGACGAGACCCTCACCATCGGGGACCTGACCCTCCCGGTCCTGGAGGATGAGGTCATAGTGGTCAAGGACAGCGCGCTCTGCAATACCCTGGTCCATAACTTCTCCCACGATCCGGAACTCCCGGAATGGTTTCTGATCCAAAACTCCCTGGCCCTGCACTACAGCAACATCCATGGCTCGCCCTTGGAGGGCTGTTTTCTGGCCCCCATGGCCACGGTCGACCTGACCACGGCCCGGGGCAGCCTGGTCGGGACCTTTGCCTATGTTCAGGTCGGCGAAATCATCCATCAGGTCGTCGAGCCCGGTGAGATATGGATTCAGGCCGACGGCGCCTTCGAGTTCCATTACCGCCATCCGGCCGGCGTGTTGGAAAAATATGTGGCCATGACGCCCGAGGGCGGGGTTCGGGGAAGCCTGATCGATTTCATCGAGGCGCGCAAGCCGGAGATCGAAGCCATTTTCGACCAGCCGCACCGGACCCCTCCCATCCCCGTGCCCCCGAGCGCCCACCTCAGCCGGTACGCCGTGATCAAGGGCGATACCCGGATCGCCGAGAACGTCTTCGTGTCTCAGCGCTCCTATCTCGATGGGGCCGACCTGGGCCCCGGGGCCAACGCCCAGGAAAACTGCTTTATCATTAATTCCCGGCTGGAAACGGAAAACATCACGGCCCACGGCGGCAAGATCATCCACGCCACCCTCGGGGCCAGGGTCTTTGTGGGGTTCAATTCGTTCGTCAACGGCAAGGCCGAGGCGCACGTGACCATTGGGGGGGGAAGCATCGTCATGCCGCACACCATCATCGACGCGGACATACCCCTGGAAATTCCAGGCCGCCGGATTCTCTGGGGCTGCATCCGCTCTCGGGAGGACCTCGAAACCCATAGCCTGAGCCTGGACCAACTGAGCGCGGTGGATGGCGAGGCCTCCTTGGGCGGCATGCGATTTACCGGCAGCGGTTCGGCCCTGGTCCAGGCCTTCCAGCGCCGGATCGAGCACATCCTCGAAGCCAACGGGGCGTATTTTAACGGCACCGCGACCCGGGGCCACGCCCAGAAGTCCCAGAACGCGGTCTTCAACAACCTGCCTACCTATACCGATGGCGAGTGCCAGGGACTCTGCCCGGATATTCATATTCAGCCGCCGAAACTTTGATGACGGTTCCCATGGGGCCGGGCGGCCCGCCGTTTTGTCGGGCCGCCCCGAACCATGATCGGGAGGATGTTTCATGGCCGCGGCCATTCTGGTGATCGACGTCGTCAACGACACCCTGAAGCGGGATACGCCGCTGTCCCGGGCCGTGCGAGGCTTCCTGCCGGCGCTCAACGATTTTCTGGTCCGGGCCAGGAGTCAGGGGCGCCGCGTGGTTTTCAGCACGGACAGTTTTCTCGAAACCGACCCGCTTTTCGAGGGGCGGAAAAAAGGCTGGTCCATCCAGGGCACGGAAGGCGCCCGCGTGGCTCGGGAGATTCATCAGGAGCCCGGCGATCTCTGGCTGCCCAAGCGCCGCTGGTCGGCCTTTTTTCAGACCGATCTGGACCGGACCCTTCGTCAGTGGGGGGTCGACGTCGTGGGCGTCGCGGGCGTGACCACGCATTTCTGCGTGCTGTCCACGGCCCTGGACGCCTTTGCCCATGACTTCCGGACCGTCATCATCGAGGACCTCTGCGCCTCGTTCAGCGAACCGGTCCACCGCACGACCCTGGAGAATCTTCGCGCCGGGGAGCTGAATCCATATTTCCGGATCATGACCGGGGACGAGTTCCTCGCCGACGTGGGGTAGGTAGGGGCCGCGAAGGGTAACCCGACAGCCCCTTGTCGCAAGTACCGGTTCCCTGGACGCCGGCTTGGGAACCCGGTCCCGGGAGCTCCCGCTTCCCTCCCTTTTCATCACGGTGTTGATTCCGGCCGCGGTCCTGTCATACCGGATAAGGTGTTGAAGCAGAGCTTCAAGGCCGGTAACCGTTCCCAAGCCGGAGCTCGGGAACGAGGGGAACCAATCCGCTCCTCAACTCCAAGCCCCTCGTGAAATCCAGGGGAACATCATACTCAAGGCCAGATCGTGGGCTCAGATCAGAGCGGGACCAGCACCGGCGGCTTCATGATCAGGGCCGCGGCCTTTTTGGCCGTGGCGGCCAGTTCCGGGTGGGTCTGGCGCAGGTTGGCGATCTGGCGGAGGTTGTCCGCCGTGCGGTAGACCAGCATGGCCATGTCGCCCGGGTCCTGGCCGTATGCGTCCACCGATGTTTCCCATTCCTCGCCGGCGGCCCAGGCATGGATGGCCAGGGCCGCGGGCAGGGCCGGGCGGGGCGTGTCGAAACCGGCCCGGGCCAGGCGTTGGACCAGGGGCATGACGGCCCGTTCGAGGGCCAGCCAGGCGTTGGCCAGGGTTTCGGGGGCGCGCCGGGCCGGGTCGCCGGCCGAATTCGAGTCCCGTTCCTTGTCGACCACGTATGGCGCGACCATGGCCGCCAGAAGGACCGGGTCCTCCTCGGGCCAGGCCCGGGCCCGGATGCCCGCGGCAATGGGCAGGGGGTGATCCAGGCGGAGCTGGGCCGACCAGCGGCCGTCTTCGGTCAGTTCGCCCTCCGGCGTGACGAACCCTTCGAGCACCAGAAAGTCGAGATGCCGCCTGAAGGCGCTCCACAACCCGCGCCGGGATGAGGCCGCGTCATCCGCGAAGGCCGAGAGCTTGAGCATGGCCGCAAAGGCCTCGCTCTCCCTCGATCCCAGACAGTCCGGGTGAATCGGGCAGCCGTGGCAGGGCAGGGACTCGATCCGTTCCCGAATATCGGCCTGGCGGGTCACCAGTTCGGCCAGGGGGCCCGACTCGTGGTCCTCGGCCAGTCGTTCCGGGTCGAGGTATTCGTGTGCCATGGTCGCGGCGACCCGGATCATGAGTACGGTCTCCGCCGGCGGAGTTTCCGGGGCCAGGTCCAGCCGGGTTTCGAACAGGCCGGATATCCGGCCCAGGGGGACCCACTTTTGCCGAACCTGGCCTTTTTTCAGGCCCAGGTCCTCCCGCAGCTTGGCCGCGGACACGCCCGGCCGTCCACGGCGTTCCTCCAGGCCGAGCGCGCAGAAACGCTGGCCGCCGTAAACCTCGAAAAGACGCCCCAAGGAAAGGCCGGCCCGCAGGGCCGTTTCCCAGGCGACCCGGGGCCGCATTCGCTCCAGGCGCCGGGCCTCCTCATCCAGACGGCCGTACCGGCCGAAAAGCTCCATGGCCTGGTCCGGACCGCCGCAGGCCCCGCCGTCGACCAGGTCGGCCAGGGACTCCTCCAGCCGGGTCTCGCGCCGGGCCGCTTTGGAGCGGCCTTGCTGGAAGGCGGCCAGGGACCGGTCGAGGAGCACCTTGAGCTGATCCGGCCGGTAGGACATGAGCAGGTTGAGGACCATGGAAAATGTGATCTGAATCTGGCTGAGCACCGGCTCGGGCGAGGCTTTGAACAGGTCGTGGATCAGGCCCGGATTCTGAAACGGCCCCGGCACGATCAGGGCGAACCCGATGCGGTCCTTGCCCCGGCGGCCGGCCCGGCCGGTCATCTGCATCAACTCGGTCGCGGTCAGGTCGATGAACTCGCGGCCGTTGAAACGGTCGCTCTGGCAGATAACCACGGTTCGGGCCGGAAAGTTGACTCCGGCCGCCACGGTCGAAGTCGAAAATATCGCGTTCAGCAGGCCCTCCTGCATCAGGTGCTCGACGACCAGTTTCCAGTGGGGCATGTGGCCGGCATGATGGGCGGCCACGCCCGGACCCAGGATGTACTTGAGATGCGGATGGGTCTTCAGAAACGGGTAACGCTCCAGCAGGTCGTCCAGGCGCCATTCGAGTTTCGATCGGGCCTCCGGGTCCAGGTACTCCACGGCCGCGAAAGACCGGGGCAGGGCCAGGTCGCAGTCGGACCGGGATTTGAGGAAGAAAATCGCCGGGAGCAGGTTGGCCTGTCCCAGGACCCGCAGGATGCGGCCATACGAAGGCTGCGATTCCCGGCCCCGGGCCCCTCGGGCGGGATGCCGGGTCATATAATGCCGGATTTGAGGCGAAAGCATCCGGCCCTTGTCCAGGGGGATCAGTTCGCCGTCGGGCAGCAGAAACAGGGGATAGAGGGGCACCGGCCGCTCGGTGCTGACCACGACCCGGGCCCGGCCGCCTCGAATCGAAGTCAGCCATTCGGCGATCTCACGGGCGTTGTCGATGGTCGCCGACAGCAGCAGGAGCCGCACCCGGGAGGGCAGGTAGATGATGACCTCTTCCCAGACCACCCCCCGGTCCGGGTCCCCCAGGTAGTGGGCCTCGTCCATGACCACCAGGTCCGAAGCCAGGTCCCCACCACGGCTCATGGCGTCGTAAAGCTGGTTGCGCAGGATTTCCGTCGTGCCCACGATAATGGGCGCATCCGGGTTGACCTTGTGGTCCCCGGTCAGAAGCCCTACCGCCTCGGAACCGAAACGCTGGCCGAACTCGATGAACTTGGCGTTGGACAAGGCCTTGAGGGGCGAGGCGTACCATATCCGGCCGCCTCGCGCCAGCAGAGCGGCCATGGCCTCCACGGCGATATAGGTCTTGCCCGAGCCCGTGGGCGCGGAAACGACCACGTCGCCCGACTCCAGTCGCTCCAAAGCCTCGACCTGAAACGGATCGGCTTCGAAAGGCCGGTCTTCCGGGACCCCGACCTCCCGGAGCACCGGCCTGAGCTGGGGGTTGATCCGGGGATGAAACGGCGGGCCTTCCTCCCGATGCCCGGAGGCCGGCGGGTGGCGGCGGCGCGCCCGGCCGTATGGCGAAGGCTTTTTTTTGCCGGTGGTCACACCGGTCAGGATGCACCTTCGGGCCGGGTCTGTCAAGAAGGCGCGGCCGCCCAGGCCGTTCCGGGGAGACCCTTGGTGACTGAGGGGCTCCCGGAGACGATGTTATCAAATGGTTGTAATTGAATGAATTTACGGATTTCAAGTAAAATAATTACGGTTGACAAGCAAAGGCGGCCCGGTTATGTTGGCACCCTGAATATCAATGTCGGGGGGAGGTTAGATGACCGAGCCGATCAGATTGAACGACTTGAAAGCCAACTTCAAGAAGCGGATTCAGTCGCTTCTGCCCGAAGGCGGCAATCTGGACATGTGTTACACCTGCGGGACCTGCGCCGGCGGGTGTCCGGCCTCCGGGCTGGAGGGCATGGACCCGCGCAAGTTCGTGCGCATGGTTTTGCTGGGCATGGATGAGGAGGTCATGACCAGCAAGTGGGCCTGGATGTGCACCCTGTGCCAGCGGTGCGTCAAGGCCTGTCCCATGAACGTCAACATCGCCGGGATGATGACCGAGGTGCGGGCCGCCTGGCCACGGGACCAGAAGCCCAGCGGCATCGTCAAGTCCTGCGATATGGCCCTGACCACGGAAACATGCAGCGCCATGGGAGCTTCCGTCGAGGACTGGCATTTTGTGGTCGAGGACGTCCTGGAGGAGGTCCGGGAATCCCAGCCCGGTTTCGAGGACCTACAGGCGCCCATGGACAAGGAAGGGGCCATGTACTTCCTCAATCAGAACTCCCGGGAGCCCATGACCGAACCGGACGAGATGGTCCCGCTCTGGAAGATTCTGCACAAGGTCGGCGCGGACTGGACTTACGGTTCCAAGGGCTGGGCCGCCGAGAACTACTGCCTGTTCATGGCCGACTACGAGGACTGGGAAAAGATCGTCCGGCTCAAGGCCAAGGCCGTGGATGATCTGGGCTGTAAATACTGGCTCAACACGGAGTGAGGCCACGAATTTTTCGCGGTCCGGGTCGGACTGCAAAAGTTCAACATCGAGCATAAGTTTGAAATCAAAAGCATCATCGAGCTTTACGCCCAATGGATTCGTGAAGGCAAGCTCCAGGTCAATTCCGACTGGAACAAGGACCTGGGCATCAAGTTCACCGTCCAGGACCCCTGCCAGCTCGTGCGCAAGTCCCTGGGCGATCCGGTGGCCGACGATCTGAGACTCGTGGTCAAGACGGTCGTGGGCGAAGAAAACTTCATCGACATGTATCCCAACAAGTCCAACAACTTCTGCTGCGGCGGCGGCGGCGGATTTTTGCAGTCCGGGTACCCCGAGGCGCGCCGTCACTACGGCCGCAAGAAGCTGGACCAGATTCTGTCCACGGGCGCGGCATACTGCATCGCGCCCTGCCACAACTGCCACTCCCAGATTCACGATCTGGCCGATCATTTCGAGGCCCCGTACAAAACCGTCCATCTCTGGACCATCATCTGCCTGGCCATGGGCATGCTGGGAGAAAACGAGCGGGACTACCTGGGGCCGGACCTGGCCGAGTTCGGCCTCTAAGCCCTCCCGGATTTCGAACCGTCCACTCCGGGGCCGGTCGTTTCGACCGGCCCCGCTTCATTCGGGCCGTGAAGTGCCCGGCAATGGATTCTCAACAATATTCTCCCGCTCCGTATTCCCCCGGAAATTCGCTGGTTCAAACTCCGGCGCCTTTTTGGTAGACTGGAACTTCATCGGAGAAGCCTTGTCGGCTGGGTTAGCGAAGCGTAATCCAACATTCATGTTCCACTCCTCCCAAAGACCCGGCCTGGCGAGGCTTACCGGCCCTGGCGCCGTTTACAGCAAACGGCTGCAATGTCCGGATTGAAAAACACCGGCGGATCGGAGACCGATTCCCATGAAGGAAAAACATCCTGATCTTGTGGTCGCGGCGGACTGGAGCGTC
>JAHJTB010000440.1 GCA_018830135.1 Pseudomonadota bacterium
ATCGGCCGGTCCGGGCTGACTTCCACGGCGGCGGTCACGTACCGCTTGAGCATGGTCTCGTCGTAAATGATTTCCATGGCCCGCCCGCCCAGGACATAGGAGGGCCGGACCATGAGCGGATAGCCGATCAGGGCGGCCACGTTCAGGGCCTCATCGAGGTTGCTGGCCATTCCGGATTCGGGCTGGGGGATGCCCAGCTTCCTCATCATCTGCCGGAAGCGGTCCCGGTCCTCGGCCAGGTCGATAACGTTGGGCGGGGTGCCGATGATCTTGACCCCGGCTTCGGCCAGTTCGGCGGCGATGTTCAAAGGCGTCTGCCCTCCGAACTGGACGATCACGCCGTCGGGCTTCTCCTTTTCGTAGATGCTCAGAACGTCCTCGACGGTCAGCGGCTCGAAGTAGAGTTTGTCCGAGGTGTCGTAGTCCGTGGACACGGTTTCCGGGTTGCAGTTGACCATGATCGACTCGAAACCCTCGTCCCGAATGGCGAAGGCGGCGTGGACGCAGCAGTAATCGAACTCGATACCCTGTCCGATGCGGTTGGGTCCGCCGCCGAGGACCATGATCTTCCGATGGTCGGTGGTCATGGTCTCGTCCGGGGCGTTATAGGTTGAATAATAATAGGCCGCGTTTTCCACGCCGCTGACCGGCACGGCGTGCCAGCCCTCGACGACGCCAAGGCCCATCCGCTGCTCGCGGATTTCCTTTTCGGCCACGCCCAGGACCTGGGACAGGTATTTGTCGGCGAAACCGTCCTGCTTGGCCCGGCGCAGCAGGTCGTCCGGCAGGGCCCGGCCCCGGTATTGGAGGAACTCCCGCTCCAGTTCGACCAGCTCCTTCATCTGCTCGATGAACCAGGGTTTGATGTAGGTTTTTTCGTACAGGGTTTGTACGGAAGCGCCTTTGCGCAAGGCCTCGTACATAATGAACTGCCGTTCGCTGGACGGCTCGACCAGGAGGTCCATGAGGTCTTCCAGGGATTTCTGGTTGAAGTCCTTGGCGAACCCCAGTCCGTAGCGGCCGTTTTCCAGGGAGCGTATGGATTTCTGCAGGGCTTCCTTGTAGGTCTTGCCGATGCTCATGACCTCGCCCACGGCCTTCATCTGGGTGCCGAGCCGGTCTTGGGCGCCTTCGAATTTTTCAAAGGCCCAGCGGGCGAACTTGACGACCACATAGTCGCCCCAGGGGGTGTATTTTTCCAGGGTGCCCTCCCGCCAGTATGGTATCTCGTCCAGGGTCAGGCCGCCGGCCAGGCGGGCCGAAATCAGGGCGATGGGGAACCCGGTGGCCTTGGAGGCCAGGGCCGAGGAGCGGGAGGTCCGGGGGTTGATCTCGATGACCACCACCCGGCCGGTTTTCGGATCGTGGGCGAATTGAATGTTGGTCCCGCCGATGACCTGGATGGCCTCGACGATGTCGTAGCTGTATTTCTGCAGCCTTTCCTGAAGCTTCGGATCGATGGTCAGCATGGGGGCCGTACAGTACGAGTCGCCGGTGTGGACGCCCATGGCGTCCACGTTTTCGATGAAGCAGACCGTGATCATCTGGTTCCTGGCGTCCCGAACCACTTCCAGTTCGAGTTCCTCCCAGCCCAGGACCGACTCTTCGACCAGAATCTGTCCGACCAGACTGGCCGCCAAACCCCTGGCGGCGATGATCCGGAGATCCTCGACGTTGTATACCAGTCCGCCGCCGGTCCCGCCCATGGTGTAGGCCGGCCGGATGACCACCGGATAGCCCAGCCCCTCGGCCACCTTTTCAGCGTCCTCGACGCTGTAGACCGCCGTGCTTTCCGGCATTTCAATGCCCAGACGGTTCATGGTCTCCTTGAAGGCCGTCCGGTCCTCGCCTCGTTGAATGGCGTCCACGGCCACGCCGATGATCCGGACGCCGTGCTCGGCCAGGGCGCCGCACCGATGCAGTTCGGACGACAGATTCAACCCGTTCTGGCCGCCCAGGTTGGGCAGCAGGGCGTCCGGCCGGGCGTCCTTGATGATCTCGATCATGGTTTCCAGGTTGAGCGGTTCGATGTAGGTGAAGTCGGCCATGCCCGGATCGGTCATAATGGTGGCCGGGTTGGAGTTGACCAGGACGATTTCATAACCCAGGCCCCGCAAGGCCTTGCAGGCTTGGGTCCCGGAGTAGTCGAACTCGCAGGCCTGACCGATGACGATGGGTCCGGAACCGATGATCATGACCTTGTGGATGTCATTACGCCTGGGCATACGATCTCCTCGCTTTACTTTTCTTGATTAATTTCCAACATTGTTAGCGATACTGCAATATCCCTCGCGAATATAGGGCCGGCGGAGCGGCGTGTCAAGATGAAAGGCTTGGGCGCCCCAAGCCCTCATTGGTTGGGGACGCCCCCGGGCCGCCCTGTCGCGGCCTCCGGCATCGGGAACCCGACTGCGGCCCCGGCTTGATTTATGTCCTTCTCATGTCCATTGCTTTGTGGCAGACTGGAGTCCGCAACCGGGTCGGGCCCGGTGGGCCGGTCCGACAGACCCGCCCGGGCGCGTGTTCCGGGCGTTTGGAGAGGTGGACATGAAGGCTGAGCGATTCGTGGTGATCGGAGGGGACGCGGCCGGCATGAGCGCGGCCAGTCTGGTCAAGCGTCGGCGTCCGGAGATCGAGGTTGAAGCGTACGAGATGGGCGGCTATACGTCCTATGGCGCTTGCGGCATGCCCTATTATATCGGGGGGGAAGTGCCCGAACTCGACGACCTGGTGGTAGTCAGGCCGGAGGACTTCCGGAACAAGCGGGGCATCGAGGTTTTCATGCGCCACCGGGTCGAACGTATTTACCCGGACCGCAAGCTGATCGAGGTGCGCGACCTGGAGGGCGGGACCACTCGGGAGGCGACCTATGATCGGCTGCTTATCGCCACCGGAGCCCGTCCGATCGTGCCCCGGGGATTCGATCTGGACATGGAGGGCGTATTCGCCCTTCGCGGCCTGGACGACGCCGACGGCATCAAGCGCTACATCCATGACCACGGGGCCAAAACGGCCCTGATCGTGGGCACCGGGTATATCGGGGTGGAGATGGCCGAGGCCCTGAGCATGGCCGGCCTGGAGGTGACCACGGTCGGCCGTCCGCCGAGGGTGCTGCCGACCTTCGAGGAGGAGATCGGCCAGGCCGTGACCGAGGAGCTGACCCGTCACGGGGTCCGGGTCCTGATCGGGGCCGAGGCGGTGGGTGTGGAGCGGCCCTCCGACGGCCGCCTGTCCCTGACCCTGGCCAGCGGCGAGGCCTTGAGCGCGGACCTGATCGTGGTCGGGGCCGGGGTGCTGCCGCGGAGCGAGCTGGCCGCCGAGGCCGGGCTGGCACTCGGCTTCAAGAAGGCGATCCAGGTGGACCGCGGCCAACGCACCTCGGACGAGTCCATCTGGGCCGCGGGCGACTGCGCGGAAGCCTACCACCGGCTACTGGGCCGGAACACTTACGTGCCCCTGGCCCTGCACGCCAATCGCCAGGGCCGGATCGCCGGGACCAACATCCTGGGCGGGAAGGCGGAATTTCCCGGCATTTTATCGACGGCCGTCTGCAAGATTTTCGACCTGGCCGCCGCCCGGACCGGACTGGGCCTGGTCGAAGCCGAGGCCGAGGGTCTGGACGTGGTCAAGGTGGTCGTGACCGGCAATTCCAGGGCCCATTACTATCCGGGCGGCGGTCCGGTCAAAACGGTGCTGATCGTGGAAAAGCGCGGCCGCAAGCTGTGGGGCGCCCAGATGGTGGGCCGGGACGGCGTGGCCCATCGCATCAACACCTGGGCCGCCGTTCTGGCCTCGGGGATGAGCCTGGAAGAAATTCACGGCCTGGACCTGGCCTACGCGCCGCCCTTCTCCCCGGTCTGGGATCCGGTCCTGGTGGCCAGCGAAATCGCCATGAAACAGGTCAAGGAAAAGTAAGGTAATTGCGCGCCGCATTATCTATTTTTTAATCAGGAGGCATATCGCCCATGAAAAAGACCCTGCTCTTCACCATGACCCTGCTCCTGGTCCTGTCGCTGACCGGAGGGCCGGCCCGGGCCAGGGAAGTGCGTTTCGGACATATCGCCCCGGTCTTTCACGGCCAGCATCTGGGAACGGTGGCCTTTGCCGATTACGTGACCCAGAAAACCAACGGGGCCATCAAGATCAATATCTTCCCCATGGGCCAGTTGGGACCTGAAATGTCCCTGGCCGAACAGGTCCAGACCGGGACCCTGGAAATGGCCTCGGTCACCACGGCCGTGCTCCAGAACTTCGTCCCCCAGGCCGCTCTACTCGACCTGCCCTTTGTGTTTCCCAACCGGGAAACTGCGTACGCCGTCCTGGACGACCCGGAGTTCCAGGACCGCTTCTTTGCGACTTTCGAGTCCAAAGGGCTGGTGGCCATCGGATACACGGAAAACGAGTTCCGCGACATCACCAATTCCAAGCGGCCCATCCACAAGCCGGCCGACCTGAAGGGTCTGAAAATCCGGGTCATGAAAAGCCCGGTCTATCTGGACACCTTCAACCAGCTCGGCGCCAGCGCCGTGCCCATGGCCTTTCCTGAAATCTACAACGCCCTGCAACAGGGCGTCATCGACGGCCAGGAAAACCCCATCTATACCTCGATCCTGATGAAGTTCACGGAAGTCAACAAGCACGTCACCCTGACCAAGCACATCCTGACCGAGTGCATCATCATCCTGAATGCCGACTTCTGGAAGTCCCTGACGCCCGGGGAGCAGAAAATTTTCCGGGAGGCGGCCTCGGCCTGCATCAAGCAGAACCGGGAAGTGACCGCTTCGCACTTCAGGAAACTCCCCAAGTTGGACCTGTCCATCGAAGAGTTTCTTCAGAAGAACAACATCCAGACGATCAGCCTGAGCGAAGCCGAACGTGCCGAGTTTTCCCAGGCCATGCACCCGATCTGGACCAAATACAAAAAGTTCTGCGGGCCGGACATCTATGACTTCTTCATGAACAAGATCAAGGCCAAGTCCAAGTAGTCCCCCAAGACCTGAACCCGGAGCCGGGCGCCGCGAAGATGTCGCGCGCCCGCTCTATTCCAGCCCAAGGCGAATATCGGCCGACCCGGCTTGAAGCCATGAAAAAGGCGCTCTCGTATATCAACGTGATCGAAGAGTACACGCTGGGGCTGTCCCTGCTGGCCCTGGCCCTTTTCTCCTGTTTCCAGGTTCTCACCCGTTACGCGTTCAACTACAGCTTCACCTGGTTCGAGGAACTTTCGAGGTATATTTGCATCTTCATCACCTTTCTCGGGGCCAGCCTGGGACTGAAGTATGGCAGCCATTTCACCATGAGCGCCCTGGTGGACCGGCTGCCCTTCAGGGCGCGTCGTCTGATCGCGGCCCTGGTCGGCCTGGTTTCGGCGGCATTTTTCGTCGTGGTGACCTATTACGGCGCGGTTCACTGTTTGAAGCACTATCGTTACGGCAACCTGAGCGCGGCCCTGCGTCTGCCCATGTACCTGCCCTATCTGCCGATCCCGGCGTTTTCGGCACTCATGGCCGGACGCAGCCTGCTTCAGGTCGGAAAAGACCTGTCCGACGTGATCCGGGGAGAGCCCGCGCCGCCGGACATGGACGGCTCCGTCCCGGAGGATGAACCCGCGTGATCGTGACGATCGTCCTCGGCTTCCTGATCCTGCTGCTGGTCGGCATGCCGATTTCGATCATGCTGGGCACGGTCACCGGCCTGGTCCTGGCCGTCCACACATCGATCCCGCTGCTGGTACTGCCCCAACAGCTCTTCAACGCCCTGGACAACTTCGTTCTTCTGTCAATTCCCTTTTTCATTCTGGCCGGATCGATCATGACCCGGGGCGTCATGGCCGAGCGGCTGGTCCGGGTCATCAGCCTGGCCGTGGGCAATTTTTACGGCGGACTGGCCATTGCCGGCGTGCTGGCCTGCATGTTCTTTTCCGCCCTTTCCGGCTCGAGCCCGGCCACGGTAGTGGCCATCGGGACCATCATGATTCCGGCCTTGAACAAGGCGGGGTACGACGAGGACTTCTCGGTCGGCCTGATCACCACGGCCGGTTCGCTGGGCATCGTCATTCCGCCCTCGATTCCCATGATCCTGTACTGCATGGTCATGCACGTTTCGGTAGCCGAACTGTTCCTGGCCGGACTCGGGCCCGGCCTGCTGATCGGGCTGTCCTTTTGCGGCTACGTTTACCTGACCAGCCGGCGGCGACGGTGGCGGGCCAGGCAGTCGTACACCCTGTCCGAAGCCCTGACCATTCTGCGCGAGGGCGTCTGGGGGCTGCTGCTGCCGGTCATCGTCCTGGGCGGCATTTACACCGGCTGGTTCACGCCGACCGAGGCCGCGGCGGTCAGCGTGGTTTACGCCCTGTTCGTCGAACTGTTCATCTACCGGAGTTTCAAGCTTCGGGACCTGCCCGAGGTCTGCAAGGAATCGGCGATCCTTTCAGGCAGCCTGCTTTTCATCCTGGCCTGCGCCATGACCTTCATCTGGCTTCTGACCGCCCAGCAGCTTCCGGTCAAACTGGCCGACTTCGTCATCGCCCACGTGGAAAGCTGGTGGATGTTCCTCCTGATGATCAACCTTCTTTTCCTGCTCATGGGCACGGTCATGGACGACGTATCGGCCATGCTCATCCTGTCTCCCCTTCTCTCCGACACGCTGACCCGGTTCCATATCGACCCGATTCATTACGGGGTGGTCATGGTCCTGCTCATCGAGTTCGGCTTTCTGACTCCGCCCTTCGGGATCAACCTGTTCGTGAGCATGGGCCTGACCGGCAAATCCCTGGGCCAGGTCTCCCTGTCCGTGGCCCCCTTTATCCTGATCCTGCTGGCCTGCGTCCTTCTGGTCACGTTCGTTCCGGAAATCTGCCTCTTTCTGCCCCGCCTCTTCTTTCACTGACCGCCCGGCGTAACCCGGACGGTTCATCAGATGCCTGTTCGGCTGAACGACTGGCGGGCGATTCCGGGGCCCGACCAGTGGTCCATCATGATCCGTTTTTACCGCTTTCCAGAAAGACGGGGCTTATGATATAAAAATCGGTCATCCGGACAAGAATCGGCGAGAAGCGGGCCATTCGGCCCGATCCCGGTTTCAACCCCTGAGCGAAAGGTGTAAGCGCATGGATTCCCGTTATCACGAACTGGCCGAACGAATCGACCTGGGTCGTTATGAAAGAATCGTCAAACTTTTTTCGATCATCGCCAGCCCGGCGGAAGCCGACCTGATGCTGGCCATGCCCTCGGACGTGCCCGCCCTGGCCGAAAAGACCGGGCGGCCCCTGGACGAGGTCCAGGACATGGTCGACAAGATGTTCCTCAAGGGCCTGGTCTTCCCGTCTAAAAAGACCGACCCGCCCACCTGGCGCATGGTCCGGAGCTTCGGTCAGTTTCACGACGCCACCATTCTCTGGCCCGAGGCGCCCCGGGAGTTCCTGGACCTGTGGCAGGAATGGATCGAACATGAC
Source organism: Pseudomonadota bacterium (assembly GCA_018830135.1). Taxonomy (GTDB): domain Bacteria; phylum Desulfobacterota; class Desulfarculia; order Adiutricales; family JAGVGV01; genus JAHJTB01. The sequence continues at coordinate 7,454 of JAHJTB010000440.1, forward strand.
TGGATCGATTACGCCCGACCCCAGTATGAGAAGATGGCCCGGCCGGCCATGCGGGTCATTCCCGTGGGCGTCCAGGTCGAAGCCAAGGCCCAGGTGCTGGCCTTCGAGGATGTCGAGGCCATCATCAACAACGCCCGCGAACTGGCCGTGACGCCCTGCACCTGCCGGGTTCGGGCCCACAAATGCGACCACATGCTGGAGGCCTGCATTCAGATCGACAACGCGGCCTCGTACGCGGTGACCCGGGGCACCGGCCGCGCCCTGACCAAGGAGGAAGCCGTCGACCTGATCCGCCAGATCGAGGAGGACGGTCTGATCCACACGGTCTTCAACATGAAAAGCTCCGGCCATGTCATTTGCAACTGCTGTTCCTGCTGCTGCATGAACTTCCCGGTTCTGATCAAATATGGGCTTCAGGTCTGCGACCCCAGTCGCTTTCGGGTCAGCATCGACCCGGATTTGTGCACGGGCTGCGAAACCTGTATCGACCGCTGCTTTTTCGGCGTGATTGAAATGGCGGATGATCTGGCCCAAGTGGCCCATCCGGACAAATGCCTGGGTTGCGGCGTCTGCCAGGTGACCTGTCCATCCGGGGCGATCAGCATGGTCGAAGTCCGATCGCAGGACTACATCCCGGAAGGTACGCACTGACGGCGGGCCGGAACCCGCCGCCCATGAAAACGAACCGACCACGGAGGTTTTGACATGGATTCGAAATACACGGAGCTGGCCGCAAAGATCGGCCTGGGCCATTCGGAACGGATCGCCCGCCTGTTTTCCATAATCGCCGATGACCGGGAAGCCGAAGCCCTGATGGTTTTACCCGCGAACGCACCATTACTGTCCGAAAAGCTCGGCCTGTCCCTCAAAGAGGCCGGGGACATGCTGCGTACCCTGTTCGTCAAGGGACTGGTCTTCCCCTCCCTGAAGACCGACCCGCCGACGTATCGCCTGGGCCGGGACATCGTCCAGTTCCACGACGCGACCCTTCTCTGGCCGGACGCGCCCCGGGACTTCCTGGACCTGTGGCAGGAGTGGACCGAGGAAGAGTGGCCGGACATGGCCAAGGCCATGGAACAGATCAGCCCCAAGCCGTTCATGCGCATCATTCCGGTCGGATTGACCGTCCGGGCCCAGGGCCAGGTGCTGTCCTTCGAGGACGTCGAGGGCATCCTGGATCAGTCCGCGGAGATTGCGGTGACCAACTGCACCTGCCGGCTGGCGGCCCACAAGTGCGACAAGACCGTGGAGGCCTGCATCCAGGTCAACAACGCTGCTTCCTACGCCATCGCGCGCGGGACGGGCCGCAGGCTGACCAAGGAGGAGGCCCTGGACCTGTGCCGCGAGGCCGAAGAGGAAGGCCTGATCCACACAACCTTCAACTCCCGCAGCGTGGACCACGTCATCTGCAACTGCTGCGGTTGTTGCTGCCAGTTCCTTCCCGAACACATCAAGCGCGGCACCCGGGTCGTGGACCCCAGCCGGTTCCGGGCCCGAATCGACCCGGACGAATGCACGGCCTGCGAGACCTGCGTCGACCGGTGCTATTTCGAAGCCATCTCCATGCAGGACGACGTGGCCGTGATCGATGCCGACAAGTGCATGGGCTGCGGCGTGTGCGCGGTCACCTGCCCGGTCGAGGCCATCGCCATGATCGAGGTCCTGGCCCCGGATCACGTGCCGGAAAAGCTGGGCCTGGCACACTGAAGGGAGTAAGCCGTGGAGGCGCAATATCTTGAACTGGCCCGGCGAATCGGCCTGGAACAGTCCCCGAGGATTCCCAGGCTCTTCGCCATAATCGCCGATCCGGACGAAGCCGGCCTCATGCTGTCCATGCCGGCGGACGTGCCTGCCCTGGCCGAAAAATTCGGCCGGTCCGGGGAAGAGACCCAACGGATGATCGATCTTTTGTTTTTCAAGGGGCTGATCTTCCCCTCCCGCAAGACCGATCCGCCCACCTGGCGCATGTGCGCGCATCTGATCCAGTTTCACGACGCCAGCATCCTCTGGCCCGACGCGCCCCGGGAGTTCCTGGACCTGTGGCAGGAGTTTTCCGACACGGAGATGCTCGCGCTGACCCGCCAGGCGGCGGAAGCCCGGTCCCATCCGGTCATGCGAGTGATCCCCGTGGGGGTTTCCGTTGAAGTGGGCAGCCAGATTCTGGCCTTTGACGACGTGCGCATGGCCATTGAAAACGCCGATGTCATCGCCGTCACCAAATGCACGTGCAAGGTGGCGGCCCAGAAATGCGACACCACATTGGAATGCTGCGTCCAGCTCAACAATGCCGCCCGGTACGCCATCACGCGCGGCACGGGCAAGGAACTGACCAAACCCGAAGCCATGGCCCTGATGAAGCAGCTCGAGGAGGAAGGCCTGATCCACACGGTCAACAACCTCAAGAGCATGCACCAGGTCATCTGCAACTGCTGCCGCTGCTGCTGCCAGAACTTCCCGGGCATGATCCGGTACGGGATCAACAGCGTCGCCCCGAGCCGTTTTCTGGCCCGGATCGACCCGGACCTGTGCACCGGCTGCGAGTCCTGCATCGAGCGCTGCTTTTTCGAGGCCATTGCCATGAAGGACGACACGGCCGAAGTGGTCAAGCCGGACAAATGCGTGGGCTGCGGCCTATGCCAGGTCGTCTGCCCGGCCGAGGCGATCTGCCTGGACGAGGTTCGGTCCCCGGACTACATTCCGGACCAGTGGTCCCATTAGACTTTGAGAATGTCCAAACCATGAACCGGCGGGCGGGTCTTCCCGCCCGCTCTTTTTGTAGAGGGAAAAATGGCTGGAGTGGACTGGCTGATAACCGAAGGCCCGCCGACGGTGGCCGAGTATGCCCGGCTGCGTCAGGCCGTGGGCTGGCCGCCGGTGGACCCGCGGGCCGCTTCGGCCGCGCTGAATGCCTCCCTGTTCGCCGTCCGGGTGGCATTGCAGGATGACGTGATCGGGATGGGCCGGATCATCGGGGACGGCGGCCTGTATTTCTACGTTCAGGACGTCATGATCCTGCCGGAGCATCAGAAGGGGGGCCTGGGCCGCCGGATCATGCAGACCCTGACTCGATGGCTGGACGATCATGCCCCGCCGGGGGCTTTTGTAGGCCTGATGGCGGCCCGGGGCGCGGCCGGGTTTTACCGCCGACACGGCTTTGCCGAGCGCCCGCCCGACGCGCCGGGCATGTTCCGGATTGAAGCTCCCCGCGGCTAGCCGCGGGGAATGCGCCCGCACCGCATGTTCAGGAAAGGGTTTGACCTTCCGCCAACAGGCGCCTCTGCAACCGCTTCATGCCTTTGATCCAGCGGTCGTAGTCGGACACCTTATGGCCCATGTAGGTCTTCATGACCGGGTGGGTCAGGATCAGGAACCGTTCCTCGGCCAGGGCGGCGACGACGATGTCGGCCACGTCTTCAGGGTCCAGCCAGCCGTCCTCTTCGGCTCCGGCCGCGCCGTCCCGGGTCATGCCCGTTCTCACCGCGCCCGGGCACAACACGGACACGCCGATTCCCCGGTCGCCATAGGTAATGGCCAGGTTCTCGGCCAGGCCCACGGCGGCATGCTTGGTCGTGGCATAGGGCATCGAGCCGATCTGGCTGAGCAGACCGGCGGCCGAGGCGGTGCTCAGGAGGTATCCCCCGCCCCGTTCGATCATGCCGGGAATGACGGCCCGTGACGCGTACACGTGGGACATGACGTGGACCTGCCAGTGCCGCTGCCAGTCTTCGTCGGATACTTCGACGCCGCCCGGAACGGCCAGGCCGGCATTGCTGCAGAACATGTCGATGGGCCCGAGTTCTTCCTCGGTCTTGGCCACCACCCGGAGGATGTCCTCCTCCCGGCCCACGTCGCAGGGCAGGCCCAGTCCGCCGATGTCGGCGGCCACCTTGTTCGCCCCTTCCCCGTCCAGATCGACGACGGCCACGCCCCGGGCGCCTTCCTGAACGAATCGGCGACAAAGTCCTTCGCCGATGCCGCTGGCCCCGCCGGTGACCACGATGACTTTGCCTTTGACTTCCATGATGTTCTACTCCTTGGTATCGGTCGATCCGACGGGGGGCCCCGACGGGCCGCCCCTCAACTCAACGACCAGCCCCCGTCGATGGGTATGGCCGATCCCACCAGGTAATCGCTGGCCGGGGAGGCCAGAAACAGGGCCAGCCCCTTGATCTCCTCGAGATGCGCAAAGCGGCCGATGGGGATCATCTGCCGGATGTTCTTCATGATGTGTTCACGAAGGGCCGGGGCCATGTTGGTGTCGAACATGCCCGGACAGATGGCGTTGACGCGGATGTTATGACGAATCAGCTCCAGGGCCAGGACCTTGGTCAGCATCAGACCGCCGCCCTTGCTGGCGCAGTAGTCGCCGCTGTGGATGATGGCCTGGTGCGCGGCCATGGACAGGATGTTGATGATTCGGCCGGACTTCTGCTTGATCATTTCCCGGGCCGCGGCCCGCGAGCAAAAAAACGGTCCCGAGAGGTTGACGGCCAGGGTATTGGCCCACTCTTCATCGGTCAGGCGGACGATGGGCTTGGCGGCCCCGGATATGCCGGCGTTGTTGACCAGAACGTCGATCCGGCCGAATCGCTCCATGGCGGCCCGGACCAGTTCGTCGGCCTCCGCGGCGACCCGGACGTCGCATCGGACGGCCGCCGCCCGGACGCCCCGCTCTTCCAGTTCCGCTCGGGCCTTTTGGGCTGCATCGAGGTCGATGTCCGCGATGACCAGGTAGGCCCCGGCTTGGGCAAACCCCTCGGCAATGGCCCGGCCGATCCCTCGGGCCCCCCCGGTCACCACCGCCGTCTTGTCTTTCAAATCAAAGGATTCCAGAACCATATCGTTCCCCGATGCACCGCCCCGAGGAGACTCAGTGCCTCGCCGGCGCGATCCGCTGGATGGTTTCGATAATCTGATCGCGGGTGGACGAGGGCCCGAAAGCGGCGGTCACGCCCATCTCCCTGACCTTCTTTTCGTCACCCGGGGTGATGACCGACCCCCCTATGATCACGGGGATTTCCAAGGCGTTTTCCTTGAGCAGGCGCATCAGATCGGGCAGATAGTGCAGGTATTCCCAGGAATGGCAGGACAGGCCGATGAGGTCCACGTCCTCTTCCAGGCTGGTCTTGACAAGTCCGGCCGGCGTGTTGAAACGGCCGGTGTAGATGACTTCCATGCCCACGTCCCTCAGCATCCTGGAGACGGCGATGGCGCCCACTTCGTGCTGGTCCATGCCCAGCATGCCGATAATGACCCGGATATTGCTCATTTTTCATGCCTCTCGGATAATGGATTCCGTCATGTCGAACGGATCGTAGGGCCAGCCGTAGGCCATGCGCATGACGCCGGTAATTTCGCCCATCGTGGCCCCGGCCTCAAAGGCCGCGATCAGCGGCGGCATCAGATTTTCACTTTCAATCTTGGCCAGTTCGCGGCAACGCACCAGGGCCGCCTTGACCCGGCCGATGTCCCGGCCGGCCTTGTAGTCCTTGGCCCACTGGATGCGGTGAAAGGACGGTTCGAACTTGGCTTCGGCCACATCCTTGAGCAGGGTGTCTTCCTCATCGGGAATCTGAAAGCAGTTCAGCCCCACCTTGGGCAGTTCCCCGTCCTTGATCTGCTGGGCATAGCGGGCCATGACGTCGTCGAAAAAGGCCTTGAACCAGCCCTTGTCCGACAGGGAAACCGCGTCTCCCCGGGATTCGATGTCCGCGATCATGTCCAGAATGCGCTTTTCCACCTGGTCAGTCAAGGCTTCGACGTAGTACGAACCGCCCAGAGGATCGACGACCTTGGTCACGTTCGTTTCCAGGCCGAGGACCTGCTGGGTCCGAAGCCCGACCAGATGGGATTCGGGGCTCGGCGTGCGAAAGGCCTCGTCAAAGGCGGAAATCTCAATGGCCTGGACCCCGGCCAGCAGAAGGGCCAGGGACTGGACCGCGCCCCGGACGATGTTGTTAAATGGCTGCTGGGCGGTCAGGGACAGCCCGGAGGTATGGCAGGTAATGACCGGGGCGCAGGAACGCGGGTCCTTGGCCCCGAACTCTTCTTGCATCATACGGGAAAAAATCCGCCTCGTGGCCCGGATTTTGGCGATCTCCTCGAAGAAGTCCATGCTGCAGTTGAGCAGAATGGCAATGCGGGGGGCAAAGGAGTCGATGTCCATGCCGCGCTTGAGCAGTTCCCGGATGATATGGCGAATTTCGATGAATCCGAGGGCCATCTCCTCGACCACGTCCAGGCCGGCCTCGCTGAAAAAGTAGGTGTCCTCGACAAAGGCGTGGAACTTGGGCATTTCACGAGTGCAGAACTCGATGGAGTCGCAGGTCAGCCGCACCCGGAGGCCGACCGGCATCTGGGTGGCGTACCCGCAATCTTCGGTGAAGAACGGGGCCTGGATTATCGAACCGCGCAGGACCCGGGGCGATACGCCGTGCTCCTTGGCCACCAGGTACAAGGCGGCCGCGGTGAAAAACGAGGATATCGAGTTGGAAATGGTCAACGATTCCAAGGGCAGGTCGGCCCACAGGTCCCGAAAGTCCTGAAGGCAGCATATGGAAACGCCCTGGGTGCCGATGGCATTGGCCGCCAGGGGATGGTCCGGGTCCATCAAGGCTTGCGAGGGGGCGTCGCCGATCACGTCGATGCCGGTCTGCCCCTGGGCGATCAGATACTTGAGCTGCTTGTTGGAAGTCTGGGGGTCGCCTTCCCCGGACAGTTCCCGCTGAATCCAGCTCCAGGCCCCGGCCGGACGGATGCCCCGGGTGAAAGGAAACGAACCGGGCTGGCCCAGTTGGGCCGGGTAGTCGAAGCCGGCCAGGTCTTCAGGGGAGTAGACCGGTTTGATGGGTATCTTCGATCGGGTGAACTGATCCATCTTTGATCCCGCCTTTCATTCTGGTCTCCCCGCGCGGTACGGCCGCACGGCGTCTATTTCTTTAAAATATAGGAAATACAAGGCGTTTCGCCCAGTTTGTCCGCTGGAACCAGGTCACCGGAGCCCTCTTCTCCAGGAAACAGGGGGTACAGATTCTGAAAACAACAGTGCGTGCAATAGACCGGGAAATCCGTGCGGTCGAAGGTCCAGTCATAGGGTCCCTTGACCCGCAGAAAGGCCTGGGGTCCGTCGTACAGGCCGTCGAGGACCTGGCGGCCGCCGCTGCCGCAGGGTGACGGGATTATTGCGATTTTTTCGTCGTCCTCCTCGACCCGAAGCGGCTGCAGGTGCCCCCGCAGACCGGCCAGGAGTATCTGGACCTTGCGTTTCAGACTTTTACCCTCGTACCGGTCCGCCAGGCGCTCGGCAAAGCCCTTGGTCGTCTCCCCCATGACCTCTCCCAGGGCCTCGTCCCCGAAACGGCGGCCGATCTCGCTGAAGGTGTGGGTCAACCAGTCACGATACAGGTCGTGCATGGCCGAAAACTCGGCGTACATCCGGTTGGCCAGCTTGCCCGCCTTCTCCAAATCTCCGGACTCGATCGCCGCATTGAGCAGGTCCAGAGTCCGTGCGCCCATGGTATCCAGTTCTTCTTGCGTAAAAAGCCGTTCCTCACTCATGACGATCCCACCCCCTAGTTGAAATAAGCGGTTATTGGGCCACCCAGGCCTGGATAAACATCTCTTCGAGCATATTCAAACGGTTCAACAGTTGGGCCTCCGCCGCTTCCTGTTCGGAGCGGACGCCGGTCCGGTGAGACTTGATCTCCGATATCTGTATGATCCCAAGATGGGCCCCGTAAAAAACGTCGTGCATGACCTGCACGTCCCCGGGCTTGAACAGTCCCTGCTCGACGGCCAGTTGAAAAATCCGGCGGGCGACCCTGAAATTGTGCTTGCCCTTCTCGTTGAGGGATGCACCCAGTTCCTCGGTCAGGTTCCATACCAGCCCGCTCTGCTGGAAAAACTGGATCAAACGAAAGCTGTCCGGAGAATCGCGGTAGGCTCGATGCTCCCGGTCCAAAAAATCGCGAATCAAGTCGGCCCCCCCGGAATATTTTTCCGCCAGCAGGTTTTTTTCAATTGCTTCGACATGTTCCGTCAAGGCGTCCACAACCGGAACCAGCACGGCATAGCAGAGGCTGTCCTTGCTCCCGAAATACCGATATATGGTGATCTTGGACATGCCCGCTTCCAGGGCGATGTCTTCCATGGTGGCGTCAAGGTAGCCTCGGGAAAGAAAGACCCGGGTGGCGGCCCGAACGATCTCGTTCCGCCTTCGATTCCGGTCGCGTTCCTTTCTTTGCCGAATCGCCGAGCGATGGACGTGCTTCCGGTTCGTGGAGGCTTTCCCCCGCGTGTTCCGATCGCCGGGGACTTCCCCGGCCGGCACTTCGTGGTTCCAGACTCCTTGAAGGGGCGAACCCGAGCCCGCCTGTTTTTTTGACTCGACCGGACCTTCTTCCGACATATCGGCCGTCTTTCTGATACCCTGAATATCTTTGTGATAGATCATGTATCATCAGGGCCGGAGACGGTCAAGAAAAATCACTCGCTCCCGGCCGGCCGAGGCCTTGCCTTGACAACCCGCCCGACGGTGCTTACCTAAAACAAGAGAGTATTTTTACCCGGCAGGCCCCTGCAGGGCGGCCGGGAGATACGATGACGACAGGATGTCATCGTCCCGGGAGCAGGTTATGTTGGAAAGCCGATCCCTTATACTACCCCTGATCGAGACGTCCGTCGAACAGGAAAACGCAAAGGGAGACCCGATCCGGCGGCGGACCCGGCCCTTGGTTTCGGCTTGCGCTCATTCATTGCCACCCGGGACGATTATGACACAAGGAGCAAAGCGATATGGCTAATTTCATGCAAAGCGAAGATTTCGCGGATCGTCTGGCCCATATGCCCGAAGAGTTGCCGATCCTGCCGGTACGAAACACCGTTGCATTTCCTTTCTCGGTCCTGCCCCTGATCGTGGGCATTCCCCGCTCGGTCAAGCTGATCGAAGAGGCCCTGGAGGGTAATCGAATCATCGGTCTGGCGACCGTAAAGGACGGGTCCATCGAGGAGCCCAGTCCGGGCCAGGTCCATGAGATCGGCACGGTGGCCGTTATCAGCCGTGTGGTCAAGGCGCCCGACAAGAACCTGCACGTGGTCGTCCAGGGTCTGGAACGTTTCCGGGTGGAGCACTGGCTGGGGACCGAGCCGTATTTGAAGGCCCGTGTCCGGCTGTATCCGGACGTCGTGGAACCGGGCATCGAGTTGGAAGCCCTGGTCCACAGTCTGCGGGACCTGGCCAAGGAGGTGGTGGCCCTGTCTCCGAACCTGCCCGACGAAGTGACCAACTTCCTGGACCAGATCGACGACCCGCGCTACCTGGCCTATCTGGTCGCGGCCAACGCGGGCCTGAGCATGGAGGAGGGCCAGAAGATATTGGAAATCCAGGGGGTCCGGGACAAGTTGCAGGCCATCCTCAGCCACCTGGCCCGTTACCGGGAGGTCTTGAGCCTGGGGCAGAAGATCAAGTCCGAGGCTCGGGAGGAGATGGACAAGGCCCAGCGGGAGTATTACCTGCGCCAGCAGTTGAAGGCCATCCAGAAGGAGCTGGGGGAAGCGGACGAGAGCCGGTCCGCGGCCGACGAGTACCGGGAAAAGCTGGAGGCGGCGAAGCTGCCCGAAGAGGCCCATGAAGAGGCCATGAAGGAGCTCAAGCGCCTGGAAGGCATGGCCCCGCATTCGGCCGAGTATTCGGTGATCAAGACCTATCTGGACTGGCTGCTGGAACTGCCCTGGCACACGCTGAGCGAGGACCGGCTCGATATCGGCCACGCCCGGGTCATCCTGGACGAGGACCACTACGACCTTCAGGAGGTCAAGGAGCGTCTGATCGAGTACCTGGCGGTCCGCAAGCTGGTCCGGGACCGGGGGGGCCTGGAGTCGGAACCGGAGGAGGGGCCCACGGGCCGGGAGCCCATGGGGGTCATCCTGTGTTTTGTCGGGCCTCCGGGCGTGGGCAAGACCAGCCTGGGCCAGAGCATCGCCCGGGCCCTGGGACGCAAGTTCACCCGGATGAGTCTGGGCGGCATGCGGGACGAGGCCGAGATACGCGGCCATCGCCGGACCTACATCGGGGCCATGCCGGGCCGGATCATCCAGGCCCTCAAGCGGGCCGGGACGCGCAATCCGGTTTTCATGCTCGACGAAGTGGACAAGATCGGGAGCGACTGGCGGGGCGACCCGAGCAGCGCCCTGCTGGAAGTGCTGG
>JAHJTB010000441.1 GCA_018830135.1 Pseudomonadota bacterium
GGCCACGGTCTCGGCCATGGCCAGGGCCTTGCGGGTCATGTCGGTCTTGGCGGCCAGGTAGGCTTCCGGGCCCAGCTCGAACCAGGGTCCGGCGTACGCGCCGGTGGTGATGACCACGGCCGATGTGCCCGGCGGCGAAAAGTCCGGGTCGGCCGCATTGTAGGCCGCGACGGACGCGCCGGGCAGATCGGCCTCCAGGCTCCGGGCCGCGTTTCGGTACTGCCGGTCCAGGTCGTAGTCATGGCCGACAAAGGTTTCATGGTTGAGCAGGCCCAGTTCCGAAACCGGAACGTCCAGGCCGAGAAAGACATTGAAGGTCGAAAGTCCGGGACTCCAGGCTCCCAGCCGTTTCAGATACCAGCCCGGAACGTGTTCCCGGCCGATCAGCTTCAGACAGGTCACGGCCGGGTTGGCGTTGCAGATGACGCAGGGGCAGGCGATCTCGGTTCCATCTTCAGCCACCACGCCCCGCACCCGGCCGCCGGACACCAGGATGCGGGCCGCGCCGTTGTTCAGGCGGACCTCGCCGCCGTGGGCTTCGATCACTTCGACAAAGGCCTGGGACAGGGCCTGGGACGTGCCTTTGACGTGCACCGGCCCGAACGTCAGATAGCTCATGGCGGCCATGGCGTAAGGTAGAAAGCTGACCGTGGAGGGAGGCTGGCCGATATAGTGGCAGAGCTGCCCCAGGACGGCCCGGGCCCGGTGGTCCTCGACCAACGGGAAACACACGTCCGCCATGGTGCTGTGCATGTGGGCGCTCACGGTCGGGAGTTTGGAGAAGTCCAACTGGTCGAAGCCCCGGCCCATCAGGTCGCCCCCGATGGCTTCCATGGCGAAATCGAAAATGATGGAGGAAAAATGTCTGATCCCCTTGGCCTGACCGGGAAAACGGTCGCAGAGCACGTCCTCGAAGTTCTCGCGCCCCGCGGGCACGGTCACGTCCAGGCCCGGGTACACGCAGCGATACAGGTCCGGGATGGGAATGAATTCCACCCGGTCCGCGACGCCGTACTCCTTTAGCAGCATCCACAATGGGCCCTTGACGTCTCCGGCCCCCACCCCGGACAGCTCGTGCAGCGAGGCGTCGAATTCAAACCGGCCGCGCAGGAAAGAAGAGGCGTATCCGCCGGGTACGTTATGCCGTTCCAGCAAGAGCACCTTTTTACCGGAGCGGGCCAGGGACGTGGCCGCGGACAGGCCGCCCAGGCCGGCCCCGACCACGATGGCGTCGTAATCCTTCATCGTTTTTATCCCTCCAGGATCATGCCGGGCCAAAAGACCGGACGCAACGGAGACGAGTCGGCCTCCGGCGCGTCCGTCTCCCGTGGCGGCCGGTGCATTCGCACGATGCGGGTCGGTAAAGCGCATGGCGATGGTGATATGAACTTAAGAGAGGCAAAAGGGGGGCCAACGGGGCCATATTTTTAATATATTGATATTGCTAAAAATAATCTGGCGGTCGGTTTGAATCTGGTTTTTTTGTCGACATATGGACGAAAGCATGTCTTAATATCGACAGACGGGCCTTAATCCGCCCTCAATCAACCCCACCCACCCAAGGACGAACCATGAAAGACCCGGACTGGGACTTGAGTGATGAACAGTGGCAGTTTCTGGCCGCCCTCGAGGCCCTGGGCCAGGCGGTTCACATCGGTCTGGTCGGCGAACTGGTCCCCCTTCCGCCGGGCCCGTTCATCGAGCTGATCCGTTTCGCGGGAGATGGGGGCTGGATCGAGCAGACCGATCCGGACGTCTACCGTCTCTCGCCGGACCTGCCGGCGGCCGTGAGACGAAGGCTGAGTCGCTTGAACACGCCGAATCGGCTGTCTGACCTGTTGCAGCGCCTGGACCGCCTTGATCTGAAGGGCCGGCTGGGTCCGGAAAGCCTGTCGAGGCTGATGAGTCTGACCGGTGAGGACTACAGGGCGGCGGTCCTGGAAAACGATCTGGCCCAGGAGGCGCTCAAGGCAGGGGAACTCGAATCGGCCATGCTCCACCTCGATGCGGCGGTTTCGTGCCTGTCGCGTTTGCAGGGTCGGCCGGAGGCCGAGGCCCTGCTGGTATCCGCGGCCCTGGAACTCTCCGATCTACAGTTGCGGCTGGGGCAGCGGGTCAGCCAGGTGCCCGGACTGTTGAAAAAGGCCAAGACCGCCGCCGATCGTCTGGGGGACCGGCGTTCCCGGGCCCTGATCGACCTGCACCTGGGGCGTTTTTCCTATGTGACCGACAACCTGTCCGAGGCCCTGGCTTCCCTGGTTTCCGGGCTGGATGAAGTCGACGAACTGGGGGATGAGGACATTGTCGGGCGATCCGCCGAATTTGCGGGCCTGTACTATTTCCTTCAGGGCATGTACAAGGATGCGATCAAGTATCTGGACCGGGCCATGCTCGCTACCGAGGACCGGGAGGAAGGCCTGGTCAATTTTTTTCTTCCCTACACGTTCGGGTACTGTACGGCCTTCCTGGGCCAGTTCAACCGGGCTCTGGGCGTGCTGGATTACAACCTCCGTCGGTACGAACAGCGGTCCGATCCCGGCCTGGCCGCCTATTTCCGGTCGGCTTTGGGCATGGTGTTGTTGCTGATGGGCCGGAAGCGTGACGCCTTGCCTCATCTTGTCCAGGCGCGAGACGAGAGCAGGCGGCATCAGAATCACCCCTCCCTGTTGGCGGCCCAGATCGGTCTGGCCCACTATCATTTTCTGGAGGGGAATCTGGCCCAGTCCGCCCGGATGATGGGCGAAGGCCTTTCCGAAGCGGCCGGGGCCAACTATCAGGTGCGCCACTATATCTTTCCGTTTCTCCTGGATCACTTTCATGCCTTCCATCGATCCGGCCTTCAACCGCTTGCGCCGGATTACCGCTTTGACCGGGAAATGCAAAAAACGCTCGACGGACCCAATATTCACCTTCGGGGCGTGGCCTACCGCATCCGGGCCATGGAGGCGCTGGACCTGGCTGAAGACCCGGAACGAGTCCGGCCGGACCTTGAAGCGAGCGAACGTTATCTCAAACGCTCGGGCGATCCCATGGAACTGGCCAAGACCCGGGCCCAGGCGGCGCGTCTCCATTTGATCGAGGGCAACCGGCCCGAGGCCGCCAGGCTGGCCCGGGAGGCGTGGCGGGTCCTGTCCGTCTATGAAGGCGTTTTCTATCCGGGCGAGCTGGCGCCTCTTCTGACCGCCGGCCCCGGACCGGCCAAAGCGGACGACTTCCAGACGGACATCGTGGAACGGTTCATGGACATGTTGGAAGAATTTATTCCCAGCGCCAATCTGGACGAACTCCTGGCCCGGGTCGTGGCGGTTTCCACGAAATTCTACCGGGCCGAACGCGGGGGGCTGTTCTGGTTTCAGGATACCCGGAGCGGCCTTGGACCGGAACTTCGGGCGGCCTACAACCTTTCGTCCGACGAGGTCCGGGGCCAGGGGTTTCGTCCCAATCTCAGCCTGGTCTTTCAGTCCTTTCGAATGAACCAGCCCCTGGTGGCCAAGGCGGGCCTTTCCGACGGGAAGGCCGCCCCGGGCGTTCGGGCCGCGCTGTGTCTGCCTTTCGAAATCCAGGACCAGGTTCGGGGCGTGCTCTACCACGACACGGCCTACACCGATGAGTGTTTCGATTTCCTGGATAAAGACATGCTCCGGAAAGTGACCCGCCACATGAGCACGTACATCGATCGAATCTGGGAATACAGCCGCCTGGTGGAAAAAAAGGCGCGCCAGTATACGGAACAGACCGTCCGGGCGGAACGGCCCGAAGGTCAGGATATCATCGCCCAGAGCCCGATCATGACCCAGCTCCTGACCCAGGCCGACCAGGCGGCCGACTCCGAGGCCTCGGTCCTGATCCTGGGTGAAACCGGAGTCGGCAAGGAGCTTTTGGCCAGGCGCCTGCATCGACTGAGCCCCCGCGCCCAGGGGCCTTTCATCGTGGTGGACCTGACGGCCGTGCCCGAGGGTCTGGTGGAAAGCGAGCTGTTCGGTCATGAAAAAGGGGCCTTCACCGGTGCGTACCGGCAAAAGCCCGGACGCCTGGAACTGGCCCACCGGGGCACCCTTTTCATCGACGAGGTGGGTGAGGTCCCGCTTTACATGCAAAGCAAGCTGCTGCGCGCCCTGCAGGACCGGTCGTTTGTGCGGATCGGGGGGACGCGGACCCAGGTTTCGGATTTTCGTCTGGTGGCCGCGACCAATCGGGACCTCAAAGCCGAGGTGGAGCGGGGACGGTTTCGCGAAGACCTGTATTACCGACTGAACGTCATACCGCTCCATATCCCGCCCTTGAGGCAAAGGGGGCCGGACGTCATTGTGTTGGCCAGGCATTTTCTCCGGTATTTCAACCGAAAGCATCATCGGCCCGAATTGACGGTCCCGCCGGACGAGCAGGTCAAATTGACCGATTATCGCTGGCCGGGCAATGTCCGGGAACTCCAGAACGTGATAGAACACGCTGTTTTGATGGCCACGACGGACCGCCTGGAACTGAGGATTACTCCGGACTCGAAACCGGGTTTCAATCATCCGTTTCTCGACCTGCCGACCATGGATGATCTCCAGCGGCGCTATATTCGGTTCGTACTTGAAAAGACGGAAGGCCGTATTGCCGGCCCGGACGGCGCGGCCGAACTGCTGGGCATGAAGCGGACCACGTTTTATTCGCGCATGAAAAAACTGGGGGGCATTTAGCCGGTCCGGTTGGGGGAGGGCAAGGGGAGTCGTGGAACCGCCCCGGCCTTTCGGGGACCCTTGCCAATCGGACGGGGAGATGATAAAAATCGGAAAAAGCGATCACGGTCCGGTCCATCGGGGCGGGCCGGAAGGGAATCCATGAAAGCCAAGACATATTTCAAGGCCCTGCGGGCCCCTTTTCTGAGCGGTTCGGTCATGCCGGTCCTGTTGGGGGCGGCCTGGGCCAACGTGTCCGCCAGTTTCCACTGGCCGCATTTCATACTGGCCGTGATCGGCGTGGCCGCCCTGCATTCGGGGGCCAACCTGATCAATGACTGGGCCGATGCCCGGGGCAGCGACCCGATCAACGTGCGGCTGACCCCGTTTTCAGGCGGGAGCCGGGTCATCCAGGACGACGGTCTGGCGGCCGAGACGGTTTTGAAAATGAGCATGCTGTGCTACGCGACGGCCCTGGCCGTAGGCCTTTACATGACCCTGCTTTATCCCTGGGTCGGCCTGCTGGGGGTGCTCGGTTTTCTGCTCGGTTTTCTCTACTCGGTCAATCCCTTCCACCTGATGAGCCGGGGCCTGGGGGAGGCGGGCATCTTTTTCGCCTTTGGTCCGCTGGTCACCCTGGGCGGGTATTACGTCATTGCCGGGCATATGACCTGGGGGGCCTTTTTCCTGGGGGCGCCTCTGGGCTGCCTGATCACGGCCGTGGTATGGATCAACGAGTTTCCGGACTTCCAGGCCGATTCGGCCTCGGGCAAGCACAACCTGGTGGTCCGGCTGGGAATGGAACGGGCCCGGTTCGTGTACGCGGGTCTGATGGCCGGGGCCTTTGTCAGTCTGCTGCTGCTGGTGGCGGCGGGGTTTCCGGCGGCCATGCTGCTGGGACTGCTGGCCACGCCCCTGGCGGCCAAGGCGGTGCGAATCTTCTGGCGCAACTACGCCGATCATGAGGGCATCGTCCCGGCCCAGGCCCTGACCATTCAAACGCAACTGGCGGTGGGCGGATTGAGCAGCCTCGGGCTGCTGCTGGCCGCCTGGCCGGGCTGAGAGGCGAACCGTGAGGGTCATGGCCCTGGACATGGGCACAAAGCGGGTGGGTGTAGCCGTGAGCGACGCCATGGGCTGGACGGCCCAGGGGCTGGAGGTCATGGCCCGGGAACCCCGGGAGGCTTTTTATACGGCCATCGAGAAGCTGGTCCGGGAGCACGAGGTCGAGCGGCTGGTTCTAGGGCTGCCCCGGCGCATGGACGGCACCCTGGGGCCGGAGGCCCAACGGGTCCTGGCCGTACGGAAGGACCTGGAGGAACGGCTGTCCATCGAGGTGACGACCTGGGACGAGCGTCTGTCCACGGCGGCGGCGGAACGGGTGTTGCTTGAGGCGGACATGTCCCGCCGCAAAAGGAAGAAAGTGGTGGACAAGGTGGCGGCCACATTCATCCTGCAGGGGTATCTGGACTATCTGAGCGCGTCCGGAGGCAACCGGCCTTGATGCGGCGGCTGGGCTGGTACCTGGCGGCTTCGATCGCCATTCTGGCCCTGGGGGCCGGCGTACTCTGGCTGTACGCGGCCAACCTGCTGGCCCCGGCGGCCAATCACGCGGTTGACCGGGTGGTGGGCATACCCCGGGGGGCCAATGTGCCCCAGATCGGCCGTATCCTGGAGACTACCGGGACGGTCCGGTCGGCCCGGGCCTTTTATTACTACGTGCTGGTCAATCGCCTCGGGCCCGGAATCAAAGCCGGGGAGCACGTTCTGAACGCGTCGCTGAGCACCCCGGAGATCGTGCAGCGCCTGATCGAGGGGCGTTTCAAGCTTTACCGGCTGACGCTGCCCGAGGGCCTGACCATGACCGAGACGGCGGCCGCGGCGGCCCGGTCGGGGCGGGCCGACGAGACGGAATTTATGGCCCTCTGCCGCGACCCGGAGTTCATCCGGTCCGTGGGCCTGGACGACGAGAACCTCGAGGGATACCTGTTCCCGGACACCTATCATTTCGTCCGGGGCACAACGACCCGGCAGGTGGTCAAGGCCCTGGTGGACCGCTTCCTCCAGGTCTGGAAGCGGTACGAGGCCCGGGCCGCCGAGCGGGGCATGAGCCGGCGGGAAGTCGTGACCCTGGCCTCGATTATCGAGAAGGAGACCGGGGCTCGCGAGGAACGGCCCCTGATCGCCTCGGTCTTCCTCAACCGCCTGCGCCGGGGCATGCGGCTGGAGACCGACCCGACGGTCATTTACGGAATCAAGGATTTTAACGGCAACCTGACCCGCAAGCACCTCGAGACCCCCACGCCTTACAATACGTACATCATATCCGGACTGCCCCCGGGGCCCATCGCCAATCCGGGCGAGGAGAGCATCAGGGCCGTGCTGTATCCGGCCGAATCCGAGTATCTGTTTTTCGTTTCCAGGAACGACGGGACCCATTATTTCTCCCGATCCCTGACCGAGCACAACCGGGCGGTCTGGCGCTACCAAAAACAGGGACGGCGCTAGCCCGGATTTCCCGGTGCGCCACGAAAGGCGCGAGACGCCAGTGGAGGAAGGCTCCACCTTGGCAGTTGTCGTTTAGACCAAGTACCTGACGAGCGAGCCGATCGGGCAACCGA
>JAHJTB010000442.1 GCA_018830135.1 Pseudomonadota bacterium
GACCGGGTATCGGTCGAGGTCTCGCTGATCACGCCCATCGCCATGGAGAAGGAACTTCGGTTCGCCATCCGCGAGGGCGGCCGGACCGTCGGCGCCGGCGTCATCTCCGACATTATCGCATAGGGTGCTGTCATGAGAGATATCATCACGTTGTCCTGCACCGAGTGCAAACGCCGCAACTATACGACGACCAAGAACAAACGGCGCACTCCGGGTCGGCTCGAATTCAAGAAGTATTGCCCTTTCGACCGTCGCCACACGGTCCATCGGGAGACGAAATAGGATGTCGAAGACCGTCCGACGGCCCCGCCGACGGGCGGACACGCAGGCCAGTAGCTCAATTGGCAGAGCACCGGTCTCCAAAACCGGGGGTTGGGGGTTCGATTCCCTTCTGGCCTGCCATAACTAATTGACGAGACAGGGCGAAGCCGCCCTGTTTCATATTTGGTCAGTTCCTTTGAGGGACCGGTAAAACACATGGCCCAACGGAAAAACAGACAGAAAGAGCAGACCGGCGGCGAGGCGATCGAACCGAAGAAGGTTGCCGGCAAGGAGAACGGAAAGGCGGCGGCCAAGAAAAACGGGCCCAAGAAGGCTCAGGCCAAAAAGGCGGAGCAAGGTCCGAGTTTTATAGCCAAAACCCGCCAGTTTTTCCGGGAGGTCCGGGTCGAGCTCAAGAAGGTCACCTGGCCGTCGCGCAAGGAGACGCTGGCCTCGACTTCGGTCGTCCTGGTCCTGGTGTTCCTGGTAGCTATTTTCCTGGGGCTGGTCGATATCGCCCTGTCCCGGGCACTGGCCCTTTTGGTCCGTTAGGCCGTCCCGGGGATGGTGGCAAGGAGAAGTGACTCGTGGCGCATCAATGGTACATCGTTCATACCTATTCGGGGTTTGAACAAAAGGTCAAAGCCAACCTGGAGGAGAGCGCCAGGAAACTAGGCTACGAGGACAAAATCTCCGATATCCTGGTGCCGACGGAGAATGTGGTCGAACTGGCCAAAGGAGGCGAACGAAAGACCTCGTCCCGAAAATTCTATCCCGGTTACATCCTTATTCAGATGGAACTCAACGATGAGACCTGGCATCTGGTAAAGAACACGCCCAAGGTGACCGGTTTCGTGGGGGGCAAGACCAAGCCGATTCCGGTTTCGGAAGAAGAGGTGGTTCGGGTCAAGTCCCAGATGGAAGAGGGGATAAAAAAGCCCAAACCCAAGTTCCATTTCGAGGAAGGGGACGAGGTCAAGGTGATCGACGGGCCGTTCAACAACTTCAACGGCTCGGTGGAGGAAGTCAACGAGGACAAAGGCAAGCTCAGGGTCCTCATCAGTATATTCGGACGTGCGACGCCTGTCGAACTCGAGTTCGTACAGGTCGTCAAGATTTAGTTTTTTAAGGAGTACACGAGAATGGCCAAAAAGGTAATCGGCCAGGTCAAGTTGCAGATTCCGGGGGGGCAAGCCACGCCTTCGCCGCCGGTCGGCCCGGCCCTGGGCCAGCACGGCGTCAATATCATGGAGTTTTGCAAGGCTTATAACGCCCGTACCCAGAACCAGACCGGGACGATCATTCCCGTCGTCATCACCATTTTCGCGGACCGGTCCTTTACTTTCATCACCAAGACGCCGCCGGCCTCGGTGCTGCTCAAGCAGGCGGCCAAGATCGCCAAGGGCTCGGCCGAACCGGGACGGACCAAGGTGGGGAAGGTGACGAAAACCCAGGTGGAAGAGATCGCCAAGCTGAAGCTCGAGGACCTCAGCGCCAACGACGTCGATGCGGCGGTCAGAATCATCATGGGCACGGCCCGCAGCATGGGCCTGGAAGTGATTTAGGAGAAAAGGACATGGCCCATAAAAGCAAAAGCTACAAACAGGCATTGGCCCAACTCGATCGGACCAAAAAATACACGTTTGATGAGGGCCTCCGCCTGGCCCTCGACGCCACCTTCGCCAAGTTCGACGAAAGCGTCGATCTCGCCGTCCGGCTGGGTGTCGATCCCCGTCACGCCGACCAGATGGTCCGGGGCACCTGCGTGCTTCCCAACGGGACCGGCAAGACCATCAGCATCCTGGTTTTCGCCAAGGGCGAGAAGGAAAAGGAGGCTCTGGACGCCGGGGCCGACTACGCCGGGTCCGACGAGTTGATCGAACGGATCAAGGGAGGGTGGCTGGATTTCGACAAGACGGTGGCGACGCCGGACATGATGGGCACGGTGGGCAAACTGGGCAAGATTCTGGGACCTCGAGGCCTGATGCCCAACGCGAAACTGGGTACGGTGACCTTTGAGGTAGCCGCCGCGGTTCGCGACCTCAAGGCCGGCAAGATCGACTTTCGAGTCGAAAAGAACGGTATCGTTCACGTTCCGATGGGCAAGGTTTCCTTTGGCCCGGAAAAGCTGGCCCAAAACATTGCCTCCTTTTTCGAAGTCATCCTAAGACTCAAACCACCAACCAGCAAGGGGACCTATTTGAAAGGTATATCCGTTTCCACGACCATGGGACCGGGCATCAAGATCGATCCCGGCCAGGTCAGGGAGCTGATCGGATAAAACCCATATCCGCACGGAGCTGGTAAAAACGATAATCGATCGTCAAAATTCGCATCGGAACTGGTCCGTTCGAGAAAAACGAGATTTGGCTCGCTTTTCGGGGGGGCCGGGTTCCGACGTGCTCAATCTTTCGGGTCGAAGACAGCAGGTGCGCCGGAACTATTCGGCGTTAAACGAAAAAACGGCCTGCCGAGACCGGAGCCCTTTTTCCCGGCTTCTCTTCGGCCGAAAGCAACAACCAGGCCTTCGGGCCGGAGAGAAAGGAGGGAAGAGAATTTGAATCGCCAGGACAAGGAACGAGTGGTCGCCCAGATGGCCGCGGTTCTGGCCGAGTCCCAGGCCGTCATTCTGACGGACTTCAAAGGGCTCAAAGTCCAGGACATGCAAGGCCTCAGGCAGAAGATTGCCGAGGTGGGCGGCGAGTACCAGGTCGTCAAGAACACCCTGTTGAAGCTGGCGGCCAAAGGGACGTTCGTCGAAACGCTGGCCGCCGATCTATCGGGAAACAACGGTTTGAGCACGACGGCCGCCGATCCGGTTCCACTGGCCAAGGCCATCGTGGACTTTGCCAAAAGCAACGACAAGCTTGTGGTCAAAGGCGGCGCGTTGTCCGGCCAGACGTTGACCATGGATCAGATCAGGGCCCTGGCCAGTCTGCCGGCCAGGGAAGTGCTCTTGGCCCAGTTGTTCGGGACCATGAACGCCGTGCCCGGTGGCTTTGTCCGGGTATTGGCCGCGGTGATCCAAAAACTGGCTTACGCCTTGGTGGCCATTAAGGACCAGAAGGAACAAACTGCCTGAAAAGGCTGATCAATTTACTTTATTTCACGGGAGGACAACATGGCGGATATCACAAAGGCGGACGTGATCGAATTTATCAAGAACATGTCCGTGCTCGAACTGTCCGAGCTGATCAAGGAACTGGAAGATACGTTCGGTGTTTCGGCGGCCGCTCCGATGGCCATTGCCGCGGTCGGACCGGCCGGCGGAGCCGAAGCGGCCCCGGAGGAGGAGCAGACGGAGTTTGACGTCATCCTGCTTTCCTCGGGTGACAAGAAGATTCAGGTGATCAAAGAGGTCCGGGCCATCACCGGTCTGGGACTCAAGGAAGCCAAGGCCCTGGTGGATGAAGCGCCCAGTCCGGTCAAGGAAGGCGTTTCCAAGGAAGAGGCCGCTGAAATCAAAGCGAAAATCGAAGAGGCCGGAGGCCAGGTCGACGTCAAGTAGCCGGGTTCGGGCCGGGGTCGGAGTGCGACCCCGGCCGGTCCCCGCCAACTGCCAACCACAGACCAAGGAGCTAAGATGGCCCGTCCGAAGACCAATCTCCGCCTAAGGAAAAATTTCGGCAAAATCGAACAGATCGCCGACATGCCCAACCTGATCGAAATGCAGCGCCATTCGTACGAGCGTTTCCTGCAAAAGAACGTCTCGTCGGACAAGCGCGAAATCGTGGGCTTGCAGGGCGTTTTTAACAGCGTATTTCCCATCAAGGATTTTTCCGGACTTTCCTCGCTGGAGTTTGTCTCGTACAACTTCGACGAAGTCAAATACGATGTCGAGGAATGCCTTGCCAAGGGCATGACTTATGAGGCGCCTCTGAAGATAACGGTCCGCCTGGTCGTCTACGACATGGACAAGGACACAGGCGCCCGGAGCATTCGCGACATCAAAGAGCAGGAAATCTATTTCGGGACCCTGCCCTTGATGACCGATAACGGCACCTTCATCGTCAATGGAACCGAACGCGTCGTTGTTTCGCAGCTCCATCGAAGCCCCGGAATATTTTTCGACCACGACAAGGGCAAGACCCACTCATCGGGCAAACTGCTTTATTCCGCCAGGATCATCCCCATGCGCGGCTCCTGGCTCGACTTCGAGTTCGATCCCAAGGACATCCTCTACGTCCGCATCGACCGCCGCCGGAAGTTCCCGGTCACTTTGCTGCTCAAAGCCTTGGGCTACCCGCCCGAGGAAATGCTCAATTATTTCTATCAGAGTGAAACCTTGCGCTTCGGCCCCGAAGGCGTGAGCCGGGAGATCGATCCCAAGCTGTTGGTCGGGCACCGGGTCACCGAGGACATCATCGACCCGGAGTCGAAAAAGGTCCTGGTCAAGAAAAACAAGAAGATATCCAATGCAGCCGTCCGGCGTATGGTCGAGTCCAACATGCGGGAGATACCGGCCCGGATCGAGGATTTTTTCGGCAAATATCTGGCCCGCGAGATCGTCCATCCCGAAACGGGCGAGGTTCTGGCCGGTCTGAACGAGGAGTTCACCCAAGAGGTCCATCAGACCATGACCGATGCCGGCCTGTTCGAGGTGAGCCTGCTCTACATAGACAACATCAACGTGAGTTCGTCGCTGCGGGACACCCTGCTTCTGGACAAGGTCGAAACCAGGGAAGAGGCCATTCTTGAAATCTATCGCAAGCTCAGGCCCTCCAATCCGCCGACCCTGGAGGTGGCGACGACCTTTTTCGACAACCTGTTTTTCAATCCCGAGCATTACGACCTCTCACCGGTGGGCCGCCTGAAGCTCAATTTGCGCCTCGACCTGGACACGCCGCAGGACCTGCGGACTTTGACCAAGGACGACATTTTGACGGGCGTGAAGACCCTGCTGGTACTCAAGGATCGCGAAGGGTCGGTGGACGATATCGACCACTTGGGCAACCGTCGCGTCCGGGCCGTGGGCGAACTTTTGGAGAACCAGTACCGCGTGGGGCTGGTCCGGATGGAGCGGGCTATCAAGGAGCGAATGAGTCTGCAGGAAGTCGAAACCCTGATGCCCCACGACCTGATCAATTCGAAACCGGTTTCGGCCGTGGTTAAGGAGTTTTTCGGCACGAGTCAGTTGTCCCAGTTCATGGACCAGACCAACCCGCTCTCCGAGATCACCCACAAAAGGCGTTTATCCGCGCTGGGTCCGGGCGGTCTGACCCGGGAACGGGCCGGTTTCGAGGTCCGGGACGTCCATCCGACCCATTACGGCCGCATCTGTCCCATCGAGACCCCGGAAGGTCCGAACATCGGCCTGATCGTCTCCCTGTCCACCTTCGCCCGGGTCAACGATTTCGGTTTCATCGAGAGTCCGTACCGGAAGGTGGCGGAATCGGTGGCTTCAAAGGATGTCATCTATCTGACCGCCCTGGACGAAAAGGAATTTCCCATCGCCCAGGCCAACGCGCCCTTGGACAAAAAGGGACGCTTCATCCGCGATATGGTCGCCAGCCGGGTCGCCGGTGAATTCGTCATGGTACCGGCCGAGGAAGTGGTTTTCATGGACGTCAGCCCCAACCAGCTCGTTTCCGTGGCGGCTTCCCTGATTCCATTTCTCGAGCACGACGACGCCAACCGGGCCCTCATGGGTTCGAACATGCAGCGTCAGGCCGTTCCCCTGCTGCGAACGGACGCCCCCATCGTCGGCACGGGCATCGAGGCCATCGTGGCGCGGGACTCGGGCGTAACCGTGGTGGCCCGGCATGACGGCGTAGTCGAGGACGTGGATGCCTCGCGCATCGTTCTCCGCTACCAGGACGGCCGGCAGGACGAGCACGGATATGGCGTCGAGATTTACAAGCTGACCAAGTTCCAGCGGACCAACCAGAATACCTGCTTCAACCAGCGGCCCATCATTCGCAAGGGTGACTGGGTGGCCAAGGGCCAGATCATCGCCGACGGGCCGGCCACTGAGTTGGGCGAACTGGCCTTGGGCCGGAACGTGGTCGTGGCCTTCATGCCCTGGGGCGGGTACAACTTCGAGGACTCGATTCTGGTCTCCGAACGCCTGGTCAAGGAGGACATTTTCACCTCGGTCCACATCGAGGAGTTTGAAACCGTGGCCCGGGACACCAAGCTGGGGCCCGAGGAGATCACGCGGGACATCCCGAATCTGGGCGAAGAGAGCCTCATGAACCTGGACTCGGCAGGCATCATTCGGATCGGGGCCGAGGTCAAGCCGGGCGACGTGCTGGTGGGCAAGATCACACCCAAGGGTGAAACCCAGCTTTCGCCGGAGGAAAAGCTGCTGCGGGCCATTTTCGGCGAGAAGGCCAGTGACGTCAAGGACACCTCGTTGCGCGTGCCGCCCGGCGTGGCAGGCACGGTCATCGACGCCCGCGTATTTTCACGCAAGGGGATCGACAAGGACGAACGGGCCCAGAGCATCGAGAATGACGAAGTGGCCCGCCTGATGAAGGACCAGGAAGACGAGATCACCATCATCATGAAGAGCACCCAGGGTCGTCTGGCCGAACTGCTGGTGGACAAGACCCTGGCCGCCCCCCTGGCCCATCCGAAAAAAGGCGGTTCCAGCCTCAAAAAGAAGACCCGAATTCTGTTGGAGCACATACAGGAGTTCCATCCCTCGGCCTGGGAAGGCCTCAATCTGGTCGAGGACAAGTCCCGGGCCATTCTGGCCGAGGTCGGCAAGCTCATCAGTCACTACAATGAGCAGGTCGATCTGATCCGGATGATCTTCGAGCGGAAGATAGCCAAGTTGAAAAAGGGTGACGAGTTGCCCCCGGGCGTGATCAAGATGGTCAAGGTCTACGTGGCCATGAAGCGCAAGATGTCCGTGGGCGACAAAATGGCCGGCCGGCATGGCAACAAGGGTGTCGTCAGCCGGATTCTGCCCGAGGAGGACATGCCGTACTTCGAGGACGGAACACCGGTGGACATCGTCCTCAACCCCCTGGGGGTCCCGTCTCGTATGAACGTCGGCCAGGTCCTGGAGACGCATCTGGGCTGGGCGGGCAAGGAGTTGGGCCGGCAGATCGCGGAACTGATCGACGGGTTCAACCGGGAGAAGGTCGTCCGGAAGCTGAAACGGGTCCTCGGCGACCGGGACTTCAAGAACTATGTCGAAGGACTGGACGACGAAGACCTCAAGGTACTGGCCAAGCGTTCGCGGCAGGGACTCCACATTGCCACTCCGGTCTTCGATGGCGCGGCGGAGGACGAAATCAAGGCCTTTCTCCGGGAGGCGGGGCTGCCCGATGTGGGGCAGACCCGGTTGCGGGACGGCCGTTCCGGCGAACTGTTCGAAAATCTGGTCACGGTGGGCATTATGTACGTGCTCAAGCTGCATCACCTGGTCGATGACAAGATTCACGCCCGGTCCATCGGCCCCTACTCTCTGGTCACCCAGCAGCCCTTGGGAGGCAAGGCCCAGTTCGGCGGGCAGCGGCTCGGAGAGATGGAGGTCTGGGCCATGGAGGCCTATGGCGCGGCCTACTCCCTGCAGGAGTTCCTTACGGTCAAGTCCGACGACGTCATCGGACGGACCCGGATGTATGAAAAGATCGTCAAGGGTGACAACGTGCTCGAAGCGGGGCTGCCCGAGTCGTTCAACGTCCTGATCAAGGAACTGCAAAGCCTCGGGCTTGATGTCGAACTGGTCGAGGAAGAGCCGGAAGATAACTTGGAAACGGACGATGTCCCGGCCGTGGCCGAGGCCTGACCTTAGAAAAGGAGCGTCTCTTGGAAGATATTCAAAGTTATTTTCAGAAGCCCAAAGACCCGTTGAGCTTCAACGCGGTTCGTATCGCCCTGGCCTCTCCCGAGAAGATTCGCAAGTGGTCGTACGGCGAGGTCAAGAAACCGGAGACGATCAATTATCGGACCTTCAAGCCGGAGCGGGACGGGCTGTTTTGCGCCAAGATTTTCGGTCCGACCAAGGATTACGAGTGCAATTGCGGCAAGTACAAGCGCATGAAGCACCGGGGCGTGGTCTGCGAAAAATGCGGCGTTGAAGTCATCCAGTCCAAGGTTCGGCGCGAGCGGATGGGGCATATCGAACTGGCCAGCCCGGTGGCTCACATCTGGTTTCTCAAAAGCCTGCCGTCCAAGGTGGGTAATCTGCTCGATCTGACGCTCAAAGAACTGGAAAAAGTCCTCTACTTCGAGTCCCATATCGTCATCGACCCCAAAGACACCCCGCTGACCCGGGGCCAGTGCCTGAGCGAGGAACGTTATCGCCAGGCCCGGGAGGAACTCGGGAACGGGTTCGACGCCGGCATCGGCGCGGAAGCGATCCAGCGCATGTTGTCGGAACTCCAACTGGAGGAACTGTCGGTTCAGCTCCGGCAGGAGATGTCCGAAACCACCTCCGAGGCCAAGCGCAAGAAGCTGGCCAAGCGGCTCAAGGTCGTCGAGGCCTTCCGGGACTCGGGCAACAACCCGGCCTGGATGATCATGGACGTCATTCCGGTCCTGCCCCCGGACCTTCGGCCGCTCGTGCCTCTGGACGGCGGACGTTTCGCCACTTCGGACCTGAATGACCTCTACCGGCGGGTCATCAACCGCAACAACCGTTTGAAGCGGCTCATGGAGCTCAACGCGCCGGAGATCATCATCCGCAACGAGAAGCGCATGCTCCAGGAAGCGGTGGACGTCCTGTTCGACAACGGCCGGCGGGGCAAGACCATCACCGGGCCCAACAAAAGGCCGCTCAAGTCGCTTTCGGACATGCTCAAGGGCAAACAGGGCCGTTTCCGTCAGAACCTGCTCGGCAAACGGGTCGACTACTCCGGCCGGACCGTCATCGTCATCGGTCCGGACCTTCGACTGCACCAGTGCGGGCTTCCCAAAAAGATGGCTCTCGAACTGTTCAAGCCCTTCATCTATCAGCGGCTGGAACAGAAGGGCCTGGTGACCACGATCAAGAGCGCCAAGAAGATGGTCGAGCGGGAGACCCCCGAGGTCTGGGACACCCTGTCCGAGGTCGTCAGGGAATATCCGGTCATGCTTAACCGGGCCCCGACCCTCCATCGCCTGGGCATTCAGGCCTTCGAACCCATCCTGATCGAAGGCAAGGCCATTCAGCTCCATCCCCTGGTCTGCGCCGCTTTCAACGCCGACTTCGACGGTGACCAGATGGCGGTCCACGTGCCCCTGTCCATCGAGGCCCAGATCGAGTCCCGGGTGTTGATGATGTCCACGAACAACATCCTGTCACCGGCCAACGGCGAACCGATCATCGTCCCCACCCAGGACATCGTCCTGGGGGTCTACTACATGACGCGTGAAAAAGCGGGGACCCGGGGCCAGGGCAGCCTTTTCGCCAGCATGGACGAGGTCCGGGTGGCCTACGACTCGGGAGAACTGGACCTCCAGGCCCGAATTCGAGTCCGCATGAAGGACGGCAGCCGGGTCGAAACCACCGCCGGTCGGGTCCTGCTGTTCGAAATCGTGCCCCAGGAGATCGAGTTCGAGGCGGTCAACAAGGTCATGACCAAGAAGGAACTCAAGGGCCTGATCGATCGATGCTACCGGACCACGGGCATCAAGCAGACCGTTCTTTTGGCGGACCGGCTCAAGGACCTTGGCTACAAGTTCGCCACCCAGGCTGGTATTTCCATCTGCGTCAGCGACATGGTCATCCCCAGGAAGAAGGACGCGATCATCGGGTATGCCCAGAATGAAGTCAAGCTGATCGAAGGACAGTACAACGACGGTCTGATCACCGAGGGCGAAAAATACAACAAGGTCATAGACATATGGACACGGGCCTCCGACGACGTGGCCGCTGAGATGATGAGGGAAATTTCCACCGAATCCAATGTCCCGGAGGGGACCGAAGGGGTCGGCGGCAGTTTCAACCCGATCTTCATGATGGCCGACTCCGGCGCCCGGGGCAGCAAGGACCAGATGAAGCAGTTGGCCGGAATGCGCGGCCTGATGGCCAAGCCCACCGGAGAAATCATTGAACAGCCCATTACGGCCAACTTCCGGGAAGGGCTGACCGTGCTCCAGTACTTCAGCTCGACTCACGGCGCCCGCAAGGGTCTGGCGGACACGGCCCTCAAGACGGCCAACTCCGGCTACCTGACCCGGCGTCTGGTGGACGTGGCCCAGGATGCCATCATCTCCGATTTCGACTGCGGCACCATCGACGGGATCACCGTGGAGGCGTTGCGCGAGGCCGGCGAGATCATCCAGCCCCTCAGCGAGCGGATACTGGGACGGACCGCCCTGGAAGACATCACCGACCCTTACACGGAAGAGGTTCTGATCAAGGCCAACGACGAGATCGACGAGGCGGCGGTGGCCCGGGTCGACGAGGCCGGTCTGGATCGGGTCAACATCCGGTCGGTCCTGACCTGTCGGACCAGGCGGGGCGTCTGCGTCAGATGCTACGGCCGGGACCTGGCCCACGGCAAACAGGTCGAGATCGGCGAGTCCATCGGCATCATAGCCGCTCAGTCGATCGGCGAGCCCGGGACCCAGCTGACCATGCGGACCTTCCACATCGGCGGCACGGCCCGGGCCACGGAGCAGACCCAGATCACGGCCCGGAACCCCGGTCTGGTCAACTTCATCAATCTGACCACGGTGCGCTCCAAGAGCGGCGAAATGGTGGCCATGGGGCGCAAGGGGGAACTGGCCATAGTCAGTCCCCAGGGACGGGAGCGCGAGCGCTACCAGATCATTTACGGCGCCCATTTGAAGGTGAACGACGGGCAGGAGATCGAGCCCGGCACGCTGCTGGCCGAGTGGGACCCCTTCACGACGCCGATCGTAACCGAGGTGCCCGGGCAGGTGCGTTTTGCCGACATCGAAGAAGGCAAGACCATGATCGAAAGGGTCGACCCGGTGACCGGCAAGGCCAGCAAGGTCATCACCGAGTTCAAGGACACCGACGTCCGCCCGCGGGTGACCATCCTGGACGGCGGCGGCAAGGTCATGAAGAGCGAAAAGGGCAATCCGGCCCGTTATCTGCTGCCCCTCAACGCCATCATCATGGTCCAGGAGCGGGACCAGGTCTTCGCCGGAGACGTGCTGGCCAAGATTCCTCGGGAAACGACCAAGACCAAGGACATCACCGGTGGTCTTCCCCGCGTGGCCGAGCTGTTCGAAGTCCGAAAGCCCAAGGAGTGCGCGGTCATATCCGAGATCGACGGCGTGGTAATCTTCGGCCCCCACGCCAAGGGCCGGCGCAAGGTCATCGTGACGCCCGAGGTGGGCGAGCCCCAGGAATACCTGATTCCCAAAGGCAAGCATGTCACGGTCCACGAAGGTGAATTCATCCGCTCGGGCGAACCCTTGATGGACGGTTCGGCCAACCCCCACGACATCCTGGCCATCCGGGGCGTCAAGGAACTGGCCAAGTACCTGGTGGACGAGGTCCAGGAGGTCTATCGGCTTCAGGGCGTCAAGATCAACGACAAGCATATCGAAGTCATCGTTCGCCAGATGCTGCGCAAGGTCAAGGTCAAGGACCCCGGTGACACCGATCTGCTTATCGGCGAGCACGTGGACCGCTCCCGTTTCGAGGATTTAAACGACCTGATGCTGACCCAGGGCAAGAATCCGGCCGTGGCCGAGCCTCTGCTTCAGGGGATTACCAAGGCCTCTCTGTCTACGGAGAGCTTCATCTCCGCGGCCAGCTTCCAGGAGACGACCAAGGTGCTTACGGAGGCCGCCGTGGCAGGCAAGATCGACCGCCTGGCCGGTCTGAAGGAAAACGTGATCATGGGCCGACTGATTCCGTCCGGGACGGGGCTGGCCCGGTACCGGGACCTGGTCCGGCGCAAGCTGGGTGACTAGGAATTGGCGGGCCGGATGTAATAATCGGGCCTCTTGGTAAATAAAGCTTGACAAGAACGCCGAATAGGCGGATATAATCCCCTTTTGCCGATTGTTGGAGCGGCAAGCTTTCGGCGGCCCTTGTCGGGCCGAGAGCCGACCCTGGACGGGGAAGGCGATTTGGCCTAATAAGGGCCTTGTTGCGATTAGAAATTCCGAAAGGACGAGGTAAAATGCCGACGATTAATCAGTTGGTCCGGAAGGGCAGGCAGGCGCAACGGAAGAAAAACAACGTTCCCGCGCTCAAGGCCTGTCCCCAGAAACGCG
The DNA here is from genome assembly GCA_018830135.1 of Pseudomonadota bacterium. Classification (GTDB taxonomy): domain Bacteria; phylum Desulfobacterota; class Desulfarculia; order Adiutricales; family JAGVGV01; genus JAHJTB01. Next base: position 12,397 of record JAHJTB010000442.1, read on the forward strand.
GTGTCTGTATCCGGGTGTATACGTCCACGCCCAAGAAACCGAACTCGGCCCTGCGCAAAGTGGCCCGCGTCCGCCTGACCAACGGTATCGAGGTTACCAGTTATATTCCGGGAGAAGGCCACAACCTTCAGGAGCACTCGGTCGTCCTGATCCGGGGCGGCCGCGTCAAGGACCTCCCGGGCGTTCGCTACCACGTCATCCGGGGTACGCTTGACGCCATCGGCGTTCAGGACCGGCGGAACGGGCGAAGCAAGTACGGGGCCAAGCGGCCCAAGTAGGAGACATTACGCCCAGACGTAGAGAGGTCCCCAAACGGGATAGCAACCCGGACCCGAAATACGGCAGTCCGCTACTGACCAAATTTATCAACGGCGTGATGCGCCGAGGCAAGAAAAGCACCGCGGAGCGGATCATGTACGGGGCCCTCGACATCATTGCCCAGAAATCGAATGAAGACCCGATCAAGGTGTTCGAGAAGGCTCTGGACAACACCAAACCCATGGTCGAGGTCAAAAGCCGCCGTGTCGGTGGTTCCACCTACCAGGTTCCGGTTGAGATCAGAGCCGACCGTCGGACCGCGCTGGCCATCCGCTGGCTGATCGGTTACGCCAAGGCCCGCACGGACAAGAGCATGAAGGCCAAACTGGCCGCCGAGCTTTTGGACGCGGCCAATGGGCGAGGGGGGGCCCTCAAGAAGAAGGAGGACACTCACCGCATGGCCGAGGCTAACAAGGCCTTCGCTCATTATCGCTGGTAAGGAAGGAGACTCTTGGCCCGACTGGTTCCACTCGGGCGTGTGCGCAACATCGGCATCATCGCTCACATCGATGCCGGCAAGACCACGACCACGGAAAGAATTCTTTTTTATACCGGCGTTTCCAACAGGATGGGTGAGGTCCATGACGGGCAGGCGGTCATGGACTGGATGGAACAGGAACAGGAACGCGGAATCACGATCACTTCGGCCGCCACCACCTGTTTCTGGCGTGACCACCGGGTCAATATCATCGACACGCCCGGTCACGTCGACTTCACCATCGAGGTCGAGCGGTCCCTGAGGGTGCTCGACGGAGTGGTGGCTGTATTCTGCGCCGTTGGCGGCGTGGAACCCCAGACCGAAACAGTCTGGAGACAGGCGGACAAATACTACGTCCCCCGACTGGCCTTCATCAACAAGATGGACCGCGTGGGGAGCGACTACAAACACTGCCTTCGGCAGATGGTTGATCGACTCAAGACCCGCCCGGTTCTGCTCCAGTTGCCCTTGGGCACCGAGGACCAAATGGTCGGCGTGATCGACCTGATAGAAAACAAGGCCGTTGTTTACGAGGACGCGGCTCGAGGAAAAAGTTACACCATACAGGACATCCCGCCAGAGTACGAGGCGGAGGCAGCCGAGGCCAGGGTGGCCATGTTGGAAGCCCTGGCGGATGCGGATGACGAGATCATGGAACGATACCTGGCAGAAGAGGAGTTGACGCCCCAGCAGATCCGGGCCGGCATGCGCCGGGCCACGGTCGGGCTGAAGGCCGTCCCCGTTCTGCTGGGATCGGCTTTCAAGAACAAAGGCGTCCAGCCTCTGCTGGACGGGATCGTCGATTATCTGCCTTCTCCCCTGGAAGTCCGTCCGGTGGTCGGCCTGAACGAGAACGGGGAAACCGAAACCCGACGCGCGGCCGATGACGAACCTTTCGCCGCCCTGGCCTTCAAACTCATGAACGACCCGTATGTGGGCCACTTGACCTTCCTGCGCGTCTACTCGGGTCAGCTTCGTTCCGGGACCCACGTTTACAATGCGGCCAAGGGCCGGCGGGAAAAGGTCGGGCGTCTGCTCAAGATGCACGCCGACAAGCGCGAGGAGATCAAAGAGGTTTACGCCGGGGACATCGCGGCCGCCGTCGGCCTGCGCAATACCACGACCGGTGATTCCCTGTGCGACGAAACCCGGCCGATCATTCTGGAAAACCTGCACATCCCCGAACCCGTCGTCCATATCGCCGTCGAGCCCCGGAGCAAGGATGACCAGGATCGGTTATCTCTGGCCCTGGGTCGTATTGCCGCGGAAGACCCTTCCTTTCACGTTCGCACGGATGATGAGACCGGGCAGATCGTCATTTCCGGGATGGGCGAGTTGCACCTCGAGATCATCATTGACCGGCTGGTCAGGGAGTTCAATGTCAAGGCCTCCGTGGGCCGGCCCGAAGTCGCCTATCGCGAGACCATCAGCCGGTCCGTCGAGGCGGAAGGACGTTATGTTCGCCAGACCGGTGGTCGCGGCCAGTACGGCCATGTCTGGCTTCGGCTCGAACCGGGCGAACCGGGTTCGGGTCTGGTTTTTGAAACCGCGGTCGTGGGCGGAGTAGTTCCCAGGGAATACTACCGGCCCATCGAACAGGGCGTGGTCGAGGCGGCTAAAAAAGGCGTTCTGGCCGGTTATCCCGTTACCGACATGAAGGTCGTTTTGTACGACGGTTCCTATCACGAGGTGGATTCTTCCGAACGGGCCTTTTCCATCGCCGCCTCGATGGGTTTCAAGGACGGCCTGAAAAAGGCCGCATCGCTTATGCTCGAACCGCTCATGGATGTTGAGATCGTAGTACCGGATGAATTCGTGGGCGAGGTCATGGGCGATCTGAGCGGCCGGCGCGGCCGGATCCGGGGAATGGAAACGAGAGGCTCCGCCCGGATCATCGCGGCCGATGTGCCGCTGGCCAACATGTTCGGGTATGCCACGGATTTGAGGTCGTCCACCCAGGGGCGGGCGACTTTTCATATGCAGTTTGGCCGATATGATCCGATGCCCGAGTCGGTCTGGGAAGAAGTGACCGGCCGGGATTCGAAAAGGCAATGACGAGGAAACTGAAAACGATCCTTTATTATTAAGGACGTCTAGGAGGATTGGCGATGGCCAAAAAGAAGTTCATGCGTACGAAGCCGCACGTGAATGTGGGTACGATAGGGCATATTGACCACGGCAAGACGACACTGACCGCGGCGATCACGCTTTGCCTGAGCAAGTCCGGGGGGGCGGAGTATGTCCCCTTCGACCAGATCGACAAGGCGCCGGAAGAGAAGGAACGCGGGATCACGATCGCGACGGCGCACGTGGAATATGAGACGGCCAATCGCCATTACGCCCATGTGGACTGCCCGGGTCACGCGGACTACATCAAGAACATGATCACGGGCGCGGCCCAGATGGACGGAGCGATCCTGGTGGTGGGTGCGGACGACGGCCCGATGCCTCAGACGCGGGAGCACATTCTTCTGGCTCGTCAGGTGGGCGTTCCGGCGATCGTGGTCTTTCTGAACAAGGTGGACATGGTCGACGACGAGGAGTTGATCGAGCTGGTGGATTTGGAGCTTCGTGAGCTGTTGACCCGGTTCGAGTTTCCGGGCGACGACACGCCGATCATCCAGGGTTCGGCCCTGAAGGCCTTGGAATGCGGCTGCGGTAAGGCGGGCTGCGAGAACTGTCAGCCGATTCTGGACCTGATGGAGGCGGTGGACGGTTTTGTTCCGGAGCCGGTCCGGGACGTGGACAAGCCGTTTTTGATGCCGATCGAGGACGTGTTTTCGATCTCGGGTCGGGGGACGGTTGTGACGGGTCGTGTCGAGCGGGGCCGGGTCCGAATCAGCGAAGAGGTGGAGATCATCGGGATGCGTCCGACGCAGAAGACGGTCTGCACGGGCGTGGAGATGTTCCGGAAGATATTGGACGAGGGCCAGGCGGGCGACAACATCGGGGTATTGCTTCGGGGGACGAAGCGGGACGATGTGGAGCGCGGCCAGGTGGTGGCCAAGCCGGGTTCGATCACGCCGCACACGAAGTTCAAGGCGGAAGTGTATGTTTTGAACAAGGACGAGGGCGGGCGCCACACGCCGTTTTTCACGGGCTATCGTCCGCAGTTTTACTTTCGGACGACGGACGTGACGGGGGTGGTGACGCTTCCCGAGGGTGTGGAGATGGTCATGCCCGGTGACCGGGTATCGGTCGAGGTCTCGCTGATCACGCCCATCGCCATGGAGAAGGAACTTCGGTTCGCCATCCGCGAGGGCGGCCGGACCGTCGGCGCCGGCGTCATCTCCGACATTATCGAATAAGGGCGCGGGAGGTTTTTAACCGGCCATGATGATGAATAGCCAGAAGATCAGGATAAAGCTGAGAGCCTATGACCACAAGTTGCTGGACCAGTCGGCCCAGGAGATTGTGGATACGGCCAGAAGGACAGGCGCCCGTGTGGTCGGTCCCGTTCCAATGCCCACGAACATAAGTCGTTACTGCGTCCTCAGGTCGCCCCACGTGGACAAAAAGTCTCGCGAGCAGTTCGAGGTGCGAACGCACAAGAGGCTCCTGGACATTTTGGACCCGACCCAGCAGACGGTCGATGCGTTGATGAAGCTCGATCTTTCCGCCGGCGTGGACGTCGAGATTAAACTCTAGATAGCTCGCCGGGGGGGCCGTCTGGTCCCTGACCGGTATCTGGTTTGAAGAGAACGATGCTAAAAGGAATCATTGGAAAGAAAATCGGCATGACCCGCATCTTCATTGAGGAAGGTGTGGCCGTTCCGGTGACCGTCATCCAGGCCGGCCCCTGCACCGTCATCCAGAAAAAGACCGAGGACAAGGACGGTTATGAGGCCCTGCAGTTGGGCTTCGGGACCAAGAAAAAGGTCAATCGTCCCATGTCCGGTCATTTCCAGGCCGCGGGCGGCGGGAACTTCGCCACGCTCAAGGAGTTCTCCGCTGATGACATTGATGGGCTCGAACCGGGCGCCGAGGTCACCATGGACATCTTTCAAATCGGCGAGAAGATCGACGTGACCGGCCTGACCAAGGGCCGGGGGTTCGCCGGGGTCATCAAACGCCATGGTTTCGGCGGCGGGCGGGCGACCCACGGTTGCACCACTCACCGGTCCCCTGGCTCGATCGGCGCGGCCGCCTACCCATCGAGGGTATTCCCGGGCAAGAAAATGCCCGGCCGCATGGGCGCCAGGAAGCAGACCGTCCGTAACCTCGAGATCGTCGACATCCGCGAGGAATACGGGGTCATCCTCATCAAGGGCGCGGTGCCCGGCCCGCGACAAGGCGTCGTGTTCCTGAAAAAAACAGGCGGTAATTAACCATGCCAGTCGTTGACGTGTATGATCTCAAGCGAAACAAGGTGGGCCAGGTCGAACTGCCGGCCGACATATACGAAGTGCCTCTGAGGCAGCATTTGGTCCACGAAGTGGTTGTGGCCCAGTTGGCCAGCCGGCGCTCGGGTACGGCGTCGACCAAGGCTCGCAGCGATGTGGCCGGAACGACCCACAAAATGTATCGGCAGAAAGGCACCGGCCGGGCTCGGGCCGGCAGCCGTAAGTCCCCTCTCCGACGAGGCGGCGGGACGATCTTCGGCCCCAGTCCCAAGGACTGGAGCTACAGCCCGCCCAAACGCGTCCGACGGACCGCTCTCAAGGTGGCCCTGTCCTCCAAACTGAAGGAAGAGGAACTGCTGGTCATCGAAGCCATGGACCTCGAGCGCATCAAGACCAAGGACTTCGTCTCGACCATGAATGGACTGGGGCTGGAAAACGCGCTTATCATTACCGCGGACCAGGACGAGAACCTGGAACTCTCTTCCCGCAATGTTCCCGGTTTCAAGGTTCTGCGAGTCATGGGCCTCAACGTATACGACGTGATCAAATACAGGAACCTGGTCCTGCTCAAGACCAGCCTGCCCAAGATCGAGGAAAGGTTGCTCAAATGAAAGAGCCGCACCACATTCTAATTCGGCCGCTCATCACGGAGAAGAGCACCCTTCAGAAGGAAATGAACAACCAGATCGCTTTCGAGGTCCACCCGAAAGCCAACAAGATCGAGATCAAGAAGGCCCTGGAACTGGCTTTCAAAGTCAAGGTCGTCGGGATTCGGACCATGAACATGGACGGCAAGCGCAAGCGGGTGGGACGGTTCGTCGGGAGACGCCCCCACTGGAAGAAGGCGGTCGTCAAGCTGGCCCCGGGCCAAAGTATCGAGTTCTTCGAAGGCGCATAGCGGTTCGGAAGTAGGAAGGCATCATGGCAATAAAAAAGGTAAAACCGACATCTCCGGGCCGAAGGTTTCAGACATACCCGACCTTCGAGGAGATCACCCGGACGGAACCGGAAAAAAGCCTGCTGGCCCCCCTGAAAAAGACAGGCGGGCGCAACAACAACGGACGTATCACCTCGCGGCATCGGGGGGGGGGACATAAACGGCGCTATCGGATCATCGACTTCAAAAGGGACAAGATGGACGTACCGGGCAACGTGTTCTCCATCGAGTACGATCCGAACCGGAGCGCCCGCATCGCCCTGCTTCATTATGTCGACGGCGAGAAGCGGTATATCCTGGCCCCGTTGAACCTCAAAGTGGGTGATACCGTGATCTCGGCGGAAAAGGCCGACATCAAACCCGGCAACGCCATGCCCCTGAAAAACATTCCCCTGGGCACCCTGGTTCACAACATCGAACTGAAGTTGGGCAAGGGAGGACAGATGGTCCGGGGGGCCGGGACCTACGCCCAGCTCATGGCCAAGGAAGGCAGGTATGTTCTGCTCAAGCTGCCCTCCAGCGAGTTGCGCCTGGTTTTCGCCGACTGCAAGGCCAGCATCGGCCAGCTGACCAATCCGGACCACAGCAACATTTCCTATGGCAAGGCCGGACGTCGTCGATGGCTGGGTGTACGACCTCAGTCCCGAGGCGTGGTCATGAACCCGGTGGACCACCCCCATGGCGGCGGCGAAGGCAAGAGTTCGGGCGGCCGGCACCCGGTGACTCCGTGGGGCGTCCCGACCAAGGGCTTCAAGACGCGTCCCAAGAAGAAGGCCAGCAACAAGTTCATCATCAAGAGGAGAAAGTAGGCCCATGCCCCGTTCGGTAAGAAAAGGTCCTTTCGTGGACGATCATTTACTGGCCAAGGTCTTTAAGGCTCAGGAAGCCAGGGACCGCCGGGTTATCAAAACCTGGAGCCGGCGTTCGACCGTCATCCCGGAAATGGTCGGTATGACCTTTGCCGTCCACAATGGCAAGAAGTTCATTCCGGTCTTTGTCACGGAGAACATGGTCGGTCACAAGCTGGGCGAATTTGCCCCGACGCGGACCTTCTTCGGTCACGCCGGGGACAAGAAGTCCAGACTCAAGGGCAAGAGATAGACCGGCCGCTAGGGCTCTGGGGAGGCGAACATGGAATCAATAGCCAAGGCCAGATTTATTCGCATCGCTCCGAGGAAGGTGCGAATTGTGGCCGAAAATATGAAGGGGATGCCGGTGGGCAAGGCGCTCAGCCTGCTCAATTTCACCCCGAAGAAGGCGGCCGGGGTCCTGCACAAGGTCCTGACATCCGCGGTGGCCAATGCCGGACAGAACCCCAACGTTGACGTGGACACCCTGTACGTCAAGCGGGTGTGGGTGGATGAAGGCCCGACCATGAAACGGTGGCGGGCGCGTGCCCAAGGGCGGGCTTACCGCATCAATAAACGGACCAGTCACATCACGATCGTATTGGACGAAAGTTAGGAGGATATCGGTTTGGGCCAGAAGACGCATCCGATAGGTTTTCGGCTTGGAGTCATCAAGACCTGGGATTCCCGATGGTTCGCCCGTCGTGATTTCGGCAAGCTGGTGGTCGAAGACAAGCAGATTCGGGTATATGTCAAGAACCGGCTTCAGCAGGCCGGAATTTCCAAAATCGAGATCGAGCGGGCGGCCAACAAGGTCAAGTTGCGCATCCATACCGCCAGGCCCGGAATCGTCATTGGCAAGAAGGGCGCCGAGATCGAGAACCTCCGGAACGAACTCGAGCGGATGATCAAGCGCGAGGTCATGATCGACATCCAGGAAATCCGAAAGCCCGAGGTGGACGCGCAACTGGTCGCCGAGAACGTGGCCCAGCAGCTTGTCCGGCGGATTGCCTTTCGGCGGGCGATGAAGAAAGCGGTCAGTCTGGCCTTGAAATTCGGAGCCCAGGGGATCAAGATTCAGTGCTCCGGCCGGTTGGGCGGTGCGGAAATGGCCCGGAGGGAATGGTATCGCGAAGGCCGGGTCCCGCTGCACACGCTTCGGGCCGACGTGGATTACGGGTTGGCCGAGGCCAAGACCACGTACGGTATCATCGGGATCAAGGTCCATATCTTCAAGGGAGAGGTCCTGACTTCCGAGGCACACGGCAAGTTACAGGAGGCTGAGTAATGCTATCCCCGAGAAAAGTCAAATATCGCAAGAAGCAGAAGGGGCGCTGGGGTGGCACGGCCCTGCGGGGCAACACGGTCGCCTTCGGCCGCTACGGCTTGCAGGCCATGGGGCGTTGCTACATGACCAACTACCAGATCGAGGCCGCCCGTGTGGCCATCACCCGTCACGTTCGCCGGGGTGGGAAGGTCTGGATTCGAATCTTTCCCGACAAGCCCGTTTGCAAGAAACCGGCTGAGACCCGCATGGGCAAGGGCAAGGGGTCCCCTGAAGGTTGGGTGGCCGTAATCAAGCCCGGTCGGATTCTGTATGAAATGGACGGTGTCGACGAGGATGTGGCCCGGGAAGCCATGAGGCTGGCTGCGATGAAGCTGCCTTTTCCCTGCCGTTTCGTCATAAGGGGGGAGATGGCATGAAAGCTTCAGAACTGAGGGACTTGAGCGTCGAGGAACTCAATGAGCGGGAGCGGGAAGTGAAGGAGGAACTGTTCAATCTTCAGTTCCAGCACGCGACCAATCAGTTGGAAAATGCGATGCGCATTCCCCAGACCAAAAAGGACGTGGCCCGCATCAAGACCGTCATTCGACAAAAGGAGCGGGCCCAGGCCCGGAGTGAGGGTTAGTCGAAGTGGAAACAAGGCGCAACAGAAAAAGGATGGTCGGCCAGGTCGTTTCCGACAAAATGGATAAGACCGTAATCGTGGTGGTCAACCGTCTGGTCAAGCACCCCACATACAAGAAATACATACGCCGCCGGTCCCGGTTTGCCGCCCACGACGAGACCAATACCGCCCGGGTGGGGGACACCGTGGAGATCGTACAGTCCAGGCCTTTGAGCCGGACCAAACGGTGGCGGCTGTCCCGTGTCGTAGAACGTCAGGCCTGAGAGGGATTTCGTCATGATTCAACCGCAAACCAAACTTAACGTAGCCGATAACTCCGGGGCCAAGAAGCTGTATTGCATCAAGGTCCTGGGCGGTTCCCGACGGCGCTATGCCACGGTGGGAGATATTATCGTCGTCTCGGTCAAAGAGGCGCTGCCTAACTCAAAGGTCAAAAAGGGCGATGTGATGAAGGCCGTGGTGGTCCGGACCGCCAAGGAAGTCGGCCGCCCGGACGGTTCCTACATCAAGTTCGACGAGAACTCGGCCGTCCTGATCAACAACCAGCGGGAGCCCATCGGCACGCGTATTTTCGGACCGGTCGCCCGTGAGTTGCGGGCCAAAAAGTTTATGAAGATCATCTCCCTGGCCCCGGAGGTGCTCTAGCCTCGAGCCAGTCGTTGCCGGCGGTCCTCAAGGAGCCGCCGGCCAAAGGAACCACCATGAAGAGCAAGAGCTATCATATCAGGAAAGATGACCGGGTCCTGGTCATCTCGGGCAAGGAAAAGGGCAAGGTCGGCAAGGTGCTCAAGATACTGCCCAAGAAGGACCGCATCATTGTGGAAAAGATCAACATGATCAAGCGCCACACCCGGCCCGGCGGCATGGCCGCCCGAGGCGGGATAATCGAAAAAGAGGGGGCGCTGCCCATCTCCAACGTCATGCTGGTCTGCCCCAAATGCACGGACCCGATTCGCTTGGGCAAAAAGGAACTCGAAGACGGCCGGCGGGTTCGAGCCTGCCGAAAATGCGGAGAAACCCTGGATTAGGCCAGGGATCCGCCGGAGTAATACATGTCCAGACTCAAGGAACGCTACGAAAAAGAGATCAAGGACCGCATGATCAAAGAGTTCGATTACAAGAACGTCATGCAGGTTCCTCGGATCGAGAAGATCGTCCTGAATATCGGCCTCGGGGAAGCGATTCAGAACGTCAAACTGCTTGACGGCGCCGTCGAGGAACTGACCATTATCGCGGGCCAGCGGGCCGTCATTACCAAGGCCCGGCGGTCGATCGCCGCCTTCAAGCTCAGGGAGGGCATGCCCATCGGGGCCACGGTCACGCTCAGGCGCCAGAAGATGTACGACTTTCTGGACAAGCTGCTCAACATCGTGCTCCCCCGGGTCCGAGACTTCCGAGGCATATCGCCCAAAGCTTTCGACGGGCGCGGCAACTATACCTTGGGTCTGAAGGAGCACTTGATCTTTCCGGAAATCGACTACGACAAAGTGGAAAAAATCAAAGGCATGAACGTGACCATCGTCACGTCGGCCAAGAGCGATGAAGAAGCCCGCTACCTGCTCACGGAGATGGGCATGCCTTTTCGCCGGCAGAACCAGTAGGAGGATGAAGAGTTGGCCAAGAAATCCATGATCGCCAAGGACAATCGACCCCGGAAGTTTAAGGTGCGGGACCACAATCGATGTCCCATATGCGGCCGGCCCAAGGCTTATCTGCGCAAGTTCAACCTCTGCCGGATCTGTTTTCGCAAGATGTCCCTGGCCGGGGAAATTCCTGGCGTTATCAAGGCCAGTTGGTAGGACGGGAGGATTGATCTCATGAGTATGACCGATCCCATCGCCGACATGTTGACCCGCATCCGCAACGGCCTGATGGCCCGCCTGGAGCGCGTGGACGTTCCGTCCTCCAACATCAAGGTCAGTCTGGCCCGAATTCTCAAGGAAGAGGGCTACATCAAGAACTTCAAGGTGATCAAGGACAAGAAGCAGGGCGTGTTGCGGGTTTTTCTCCGCTACAACGAAGACAATAGCCCGGTGATCCAGGGGATCCAGCGCGTCAGCAAACCCAGCCGACGGGTTTACGTGCAGGCCGACAACATTCCGCCGGTCCTCTCGGGTCTGGGCGTGGGCATAATCACCACATCCAAAGGTATCGTCACCGATCGCGAGGCTCGCCGCCAGAAAATCGGCGGCGAGATCATCTGCGCGGTCTGGTAAGTGCCCACGATCAGTTTGGGAAAGGACCGAGGATCATGTCTAGAGTAGGAAAAAGACCGATCGAAATCCCGGCGGGCGTGAAGGTTGAATATGAGCCGCCGGTGGTCACGGTCAGCGGGCCCCGGGCGACCTTGAAGCGGGAAATCCACCCCAAGGTCAATTTGAATATCGAAGGCGCCGTGATTACCGTAACCCCGGTGGACGATAGCCGTGACGCCAGGGCGTTGTGGGGTCTGACCCGCAGTCTGGTATACAACATGGTCGCTGGAGTCAGCACGGGGTTTACCCGGGTTCTGGAAGTAATCGGGGTGGGTTACCGGGCCGAGGCCAAGGAACAGGCCATTCATTTCGCCCTGGGCTACTCGCATCCCATCCACTTCCCGCTGCCCGACGGAATTACGGCTGAAGTGGACAAACAGAACCGGATCACGCTGACCGGAGCGGACAAGGAACTGTTAGGTCTAACCGCGGCCCGGATTCGGGCCCTGAGAAAGCCTGAGCCTTACAAGGGCAAGGGCGTCAAGTACGCTGAAGAGGTCATCCTGCGCAAGGTCGGCAAGGCCGGCGCCAGGTAATCGAGGTAAGACAAGATGGGTAAAACGAACCCTCAGGCTTTAGCGCGTCAACGGCGGCAGCAGCGGGTCCGGAAAAAGGTCAAAGGCACCTCGGACCGGCCGCGCCTTTGTGTGTTTCGGAGCGCCCGGCACATTTATGCCCAGATCATCGACGATGTCACGGGCACGACTCTGGTTGAGGCCTCGACCCTGACCGATGCGGTCCGGACCCAGGCCAAGGGCGTCAACAAGAAGGAGGCGGCCAAACTGGTCGGCCGTCAGATCGCGGCCCAGGCAAAAGCGAAAGGCATCGTCAAGGTCGTTTTCGACCGAAACGGGTTTTTGTATCACGGTCGTGTCCAGGAGCTGTCGAACTCGGCGCGAGAAGCCGGTTTGGAATTTTAGGGAGGACGGATTTTGTTTCGTCGAGAAACCGAAGAGTTGGGATTCATCGACAAGGTCGTTTATATCAACCGCGTGGCCAAGGTCGTCAAGGGTGGTCGTCGGTTTTCGTTTTCCGCCATTGTGGTGGTGGGAGACGGTGAAGGATCGGTCGGATACGGTCTGGGCAAGGCCAACGAGGTACCCGAGGCGATCCGGAAAGGTATCGAGCGGGCCAAGAAGGACATGATGCGGGTCTCGGTGCAAGGCACGACCATTCCCCACGAGGTCATCGGTCATTACGGCTCGGGGCGCGTGCTGCTCAAACCGGCATCCCCCGGAACCGGGGTCATTGCCGGCGGCGCCGTGAGAGCCGTTATCGAGGCCGCGGGGATCAAGGACATCCTGACCAAGGTCCTCGGCTCACACAATCCCCACAATGTGGTCAAAGCCACCCTGGAGGGGCTCAGAATGCTCCGCAACATCGAGACGATCGCTTCTCAGCGAGACGTTCCGGTCGAGCGTGTGCGGTCCATCGCGAGGTAGGCTGTCATGGAAAAAGAGATCAAGGTAACGCAGATTCGGAGCCTCATTGGACGACCGCCCAAACACAGGCGGACGATACGGGCCCTGGGGCTGACCAAGATCAACAAGACTGTGGTTCACAAGGACACGCCCAGTATTCGGGGCATGATCCAGCAGGTCTGCCACCTGGTGAAAGTCGAGGAATAAGCATGCGTCTTCATGAACTCAAACCCCCCAAGGGGTCCCGCAAGGCCTGCAAACGAGTCGGCCGCGGAGAAGGCTCCGGCCTGGGTAAGACCGCCGGCCGGGGGCAGAAAGGCCAGCGCTCCCGTTCAGGAGCAAGCATTTCTCCCGGGTTCGAAGGCGGACAGATGCCCATGCAGCGTCGGCTGCCCAAACGGGGCTTCACCAATATCTTCAAGACCGAGTTTGCCCTGGTCAACCTCAAGGACCTGGCCCGTTTCGAATCGGGCAGCGTCATCGATCCCGAGGGCCTGGCCGCCGCCGGACTGCTCAAAAAGGCCAACCAGTTGGTCAAGTTGTTGGGCGAGGGTCAGATCGACAAACCGTTAACCCTGAAAGTCCACGGCGCTTCGGCCAAGGCCAGGGCGGCCATAGAGGCCGCCGGCGGTTCGGTCGAACTGCTCGCGAAGTGATACCTTGTTAGCGGGTTTCGGAAATATCGTTCGCATTCCGGAGTTGAAACGGCGGGTGATCTTTACCCTGATCATGCTGGCCGTTTACCGGATCGGCGTCCATATCCCCACGCCCGGCGTGGATTCGGAGGCCCTGCGCCACTTCTTCGACAGTTCACGCGGGACCCTGCTGGGACTGTTCGACATGTTCGCCGGAGGCGCTCTCCGCGGGTTTTCCGTCTTCGCCCTGGGCATCATGCCCTACATCTCCTCTTCGATCATTCTTGAACTCCTGACGGTTGTCGTTCCCCACCTGGAACGACTCAAGAAGGAGGGAGAAGCCGGGCGCAAGAAGATTACCCAGTACACACGTTACGGAACGGTTCTTCTGTCCGTCGTCCAGGGTTTCGGCATAGCCGTCGGCCTGGAAAGCATGAGTTCGGGCGGGCAGATGGTCGTGCCGCATCCCGGCTGGTACTTTCGCCTCCTGACGGTCATCACCCTGACCGCCGGCACGGCCTTTATTATGTGGCTGGGAGAACAGATCACCGAACGGGGTATCGGCAA
>JAHJTB010000443.1 GCA_018830135.1 Pseudomonadota bacterium
AGGCGACCCTTTGGGGGCCGGCTACCACATCATTCAATCCAAGATCGCCGTGGGCTCCGGGGAGTTCTGGGGCAAGGGTTTTCTGAAAGGCACCCAAAGCCAGCTCCGCTTCCTCCCGGAACAGCACACCGACTTCGCGTTTTCCGTCTTTGCCGAAGAGTGGGGCTTCATCGGATCGGTCGTCCTGCTGACCCTTTTTTTCTTCCTTTTTCTGACCGGCCTTCAGATCGTCCGCCGCTCCCAGGACCGTTTCGGCGCCTTGCTGGCCCTGGGGCTCGTGGCCCTGATATTCTGGCAGTTCCTGATCAACATCAGCATGGTCACCGGTCTGATGCCCGTGGTCGGCATCCCCCTGCCTTTCATCAGCTACGGGGGCTCTTCCCTGGTGACCACCTTCATCGCCTGCGGCCTGCTGCTCAACATCAGCATGAGGCGTTTCATGTTCCATGAATAGCCGGGAGCCCTGTTTTCAGATACCCGCTTTTCTGCTACAAATGAAACCATCATGAAGACCGGATTCCGATACGGCTTGTATGCCTTGATTTTCCTGGTCGCCTTGGGGGGGACGGCCTACCTGACGGTCTGGCTCATCGTCCGGGGACAGCCGGAGGTCCGGGTTCCGGACGTTCGGGGCCGGGACCCGATCGCGGCCCTGAAGACTCTGGCCGACCTGGGGCTCACCCTCAAGGTCCGGGCCTTCGACACCAGTCCTCATGTGCCCAAGGATCACATCATCAGCCAGGACCCGCCGCCGGGGTTCACGGTCAAGACCAAGCGGCCGGTTCAGGTCGTGATATCCGAAGGGGGGGCCAACGCGTCCATGCCCGACCTGCGCGGCCTGTCCCTGCTCCAGGCCCGGTCGGTCATCGAACAGGCCCGGCTGAAACCGGGCCACATCAGCCGCACTTACGGCTTCGGGCCGGAACAAGGGCCGGACCGGGTTCTGGACCAGGTCCCCGAGCCGCTCGAGCAGGTCCCGGTCGGGACCGAAGTCGCCCTGCTGGTCAGCCTCGGCCCCCGCCCCGCCTACCTGGTCATGCCGGACCTGGTCGGCCGGCCTTACAGCCTGGCCCTGACGGAACTCGAAGCGGCCGGCTTGCGGGTGGCCCGGATCAAGGCGGCCTCGGACCCGGACCGGCCTCCGGACATCGTCATGGCCCAGTCGCCCTCCCCTGGCGTCCGCGCGGCCGGAAACGAACTGGTGACCCTGGCCGTCAATGGCGGGAGCCCCGTCAGTCCGGCGGGATATTATTTCAAACTGATCGAATACACGATTCCTTTCAGCCTGCTGCGCCGGGAGATCAAGATACGCGCCTCCCTCGACCAGTATCTGATCGAGCTGCATAAAGGCTGGCACGGACCGGGCCAGACGGTCCGGGTCGCGGCCCTGGCCCGGGGACCTTCCCGCATCCAGGTTTTCGAGGACGGCCAAGAAAAGGTCTTGCCGGACGCGGAGGAGAAATATATAAGGAGTATTTATGAAAAAAATAGCCCCTTCCATACTTTCCGCTGACTTTTCCCGTCTGGGCGAAGAGGTCAGGGCAGTTGACCTGGCCGGTGCGGACTGGATTCACGTGGACGTCATGGACGGCCATTTCGTACCCAACATCACCATCGGTCCGCCCGTGGTCCAGGCCATCCGAGGCGTGACCGAAAAGCCCCTCGACGTTCACCTGATGATCCAGGAGCCGGACCGGTACATCGACGACTTCGCCGATGCGGGCGCGGACATTCTCACGGTTCACGTCGAGGTTCTCCCCCATCTGCACCGGACCATACAACGGATTCGGGAACGGGGGCTCCGGGCCGGCGCCGTCCTGAACCCGTCCACATCTCTGACCACCCTGGATTACGTCCTGGACGACCTGGACCTGGTGCTGGTCATGAGCGTCAATCCCGGGTTCGGCGGCCAGTCCTTCATCCTGGAAAGCCTGGACAAGATCGCCAGGCTCCGGGACATGATCGATTCCCGAGGACTGTCCGTCGAAATCGAGGTCGACGGGGGAATCAAGACGGACAACGCGGCCCGGGTTTCTGCCCGCGGCGCGGACGTATTCGTTTCCGGCTCCGGCATCTTCGGCGCGCCCGACTATCGGGCCGTCATCGAACGCATGCGGGCCGAAGTGGAAGGGGCCCGTCACGACCGCGCCTGAAGCGGGCCGAGAAGACCGGGCGCCGCGGCCTGCCTCCGGGCCGGTCGCGGGAATCAGGCCGATTGACCCGCCAGCCGAACTCGCCGGGGACCGGAAGGCCAGGGCCGGCGTCTGTTGCACAAAGGAGCTTGACCGAAACATGGAAATTCCGATATACGACCCGGCCGATCTGGCGGCCAGAATCGACTCGTTGCGCCGGCCCTGGCATGCCAAGTACCTGGCCATGTACTCGAGTCTGTACCAGGGCATCGTCACCGACCCGGTTTTGATGGTCGTCCCCGCGGACGACCACCTGGTCCACCGGGCCGACGGCGTCTTCGACGTCCTCAAGTGCGTCGATGGACGCGCCTACCGGCTGCGGGCCCACCTGGACCGCCTCGAACGCTCGGCCGCGGCCATCGGCCTGACCATGCCCGCGGATTACGAGCGGATTCATGACATCATTCGCGCCACGGTCCGGGCCGGGGGACAGCCAGGCGTCATCGTCCGGATCATGGTCTCCCGGGGACCGGGCGGATTTACCACCAATCCGTACGAGAGCCCGGCCAGCCAACTCTATGTCCTGATCTACCGTCTCAAGACCCCGGCCTCCGAGGAATACGAACGCGGCGTGACCATCATCTCGGCGCCGATCCCGGTCAAGCAGACCTTTTTCGCCAACATCAAGTCCTGCGACTACCTGGCCAACGTCCTGGTCAAAAAGGCCGCAGTGGAGGCCGGAGTCGAGTTCGCCGTGACCTGGGACGAGAACGGGTACCTGGCCGAAGGCTCGACCGAGAACATCATTCTGGTCTCGCCGGACCGGGACCTGCTCATTCCGGACTTCGAACGCGTCCTGCGGGGAACCACGGTCGCCCGCGTGGTCGAACTGGCCGAAGCCCTGGTGGACTCCGGCCGGCTGGCCTCGGTCCGGGAGGCTCGCATCGACCGGAAACTGGCCGAGTCCTGTCCCGAGGTCATGCTGTGCGGCACGTCCCTGGACGTGCTGCCCGTCCGCGTCTGGGACGGCCGGACGGTGGGGGACGGCCGACCCGGCCCCGTCGCCAAGGCGTTATTGGAGCTGTTGCGCGTCGATATGACGACCAACACCGCGCTTCTGACTCCCATCATGGACTAGCCCGGACTTCTCACCGGGTTCCGTAGCGAGGTCGAGAAATCATTAGCGAAACGTGAAGTTGGAGGAGATTTGGGCTGCGGGCATATCAGGGCGATATGTTGAGGACCAAAACCTTGGAAACGAGCGTTGCAGCAAATATTTCCCGGCCGCGGCAGGAAGTTGGCGAGAAGTCCGGGCTAGCGCAAGGAGGCAAACATGACGAAAAGGCAGTTCGGTACCCTGGTGGTTCTGGTCATGATCTCGGGACTCGTCGGCGGGGCCTTGGCCGGCCGGCTCCTGCCGGCCCCGGCCCGGGCGGACAGCCCCAAATCCATAACCGCCGGAGCCTTCTACCTGGCCGGAGAAGACGGCAGGCTCCAGGCCGCCCTGCTCGGCGGTCCCGGCGGCGAACCCTCTCTGGTCTTTTTCGACCAGGCCGGAAAAGTGAGCACCTTTGTCGGCCGGCGTTCCGACGGTCGCCCCGCCCTGATGCTCTACGACCAGGCAGGCGTCATCCGGACCCTGCTCGCCCTCGAGGCCGAGGGCCACCCCTCTTTCAGCCTATACGACGACAAAGGCGACGTCCGGGCCATCCTGGGCAGCGTGTCCACCGAAACCCGGAGCATGGGGGTCAAACGCCGCAGGCCCGAAGGTTCGCTCATGCTCTTCGCGGATACCGGACGCATCTCGTTCGAGGAACCCGACGTCTGGACCAAGTAACGCCGGCCGCTTCGATCCCGGACCCGGGAGCCTGTCGCGCTTTACCGGGGTATCGGCATTTGATTGACACCATCCCGGCTCTTGCTTATCATAGACCTTAGGGCAACAAGGTCCGCCTTCCACGATCAGACCTTCCGGGGAGCGGACAAGGGCCGGGATGGGGGCATTCCGGCGCCGACTCGACCCGCCGGATGGAGGGGCCGCCATGATGAATTTGAACCTCGACTATGATCGGGCCATCAAGATCGCCGAAAACGTGTACTGGGTCGGCTTCTTCGATACCCAGTCCGGGCTGCACTGCAACCCCTACCTGATCATCGACGGAGACGAGGCCGTGGTCATCGACAGCGGCAGCCGGCCCCATTTCCCCGTGGTCATGATGAAGATTTTACAGACCGGAATCGACCCCTCGTCCATCTCGGCCCTGATCTATCAGCATTACGATCCCGACCTCTGCGGAAACATCCCCAACTTCGAGGACCTGATCGCCCGCGAGGACTTGAAGATCATCTCCGATGCCAACAACAACATGTTCATCCGGCACTATTCCGTCACGTCCAAACTCTATGCCCTGGACCCGATGGAATTCTGCTACACCTTCTCCTCCGGCCGCCGCCTCACCTTCCACAGCACCCCTTACTGCCACTCGACCGGAAGCTTCGTCACCTTTGACGAACAAAGCGGCATCCTGTTCACCAGCGATCTGTTCGGGAGTTTCGGAGGGAAATGGGAACTATTTCTGGAACTGACCTCGGACTGCCATGGATGCCGGGCTTTTCAGGACTGCCCCCGGGGCCGTTCCTACTGTCCCCTGCCGGACATCCTCAAGTTTCATCAGACGATCATGCCTTCGGAACGGGCCCTTCGCTACGCCCTGGAAAGGATATCCGCCATTCCCTGCGCCATGCTCGCCCCCCAGCACGGCAGCATCATCCACAAGCCGGAAGACATCGTCGAAGTGACCAAGCAACTGGCCGCCCTGGAAGATGTGGGCATCGACGGCGTGCTCGGCGAGCGCTCGTACGCCAGCCTGGGCGATGTATCGGCCGTCGAGAAAAGGCTGCAGCCCGATGACCAGTGAATGCAAGCTCCAGGACTACCTATCCGTCGGCCGGGACCATGAATCCAGGTCCGCGGACATGATGGTCTCCATACTCGAATTCCGGGCCAAGGAAAAGGACCGGGAGGTCCACAACCGCCTGCTCAAGGAACTGGTCTTCCGTTACTCGGCCGCCGAACGCGAACTCATGGAACTCAACCAGCTCAAGAACAAGTTCCTGGGTATCGCCGCCCACGACCTGCGAAATCCCCTGGTCTCGATCCGCGGCTTCGCCGAACTGCTGCTCAACGGCGACCTCGGCCCGGTCGAAGACGACCAGAAGGAGTTCCTGGCCCTGATCCACTCGGCCAGCCAGGACATGCTCCGCCTGGTCAACGACCTGCTGGACGTCTCGGTCATCGAAAGCGGCCGGCTGAGCATGCAGATACAGGAAGCCGACCTCAAAAGCCTGCTGGAAAATCGGCTCAAAATCATCCAGGTGACCGCCGACGCCAAGAACATCGCCATCCGCGCCTCGCTGGACCCCGTGCCGTCGTGCCGCATCGATACGAACCGAATCGGGCAGGTCGTGGACAATTTGATCGGTAACGCCCTCAAGTTCTCGCCCGCCGGCTCCGAGATCACGGTCGGGCTGCAAGAGGTCGGAGGAAGGCTTCGGGTCAGTGTCGCCGACCAGGGTCCGGGGCTGACCCCGGAAGACCAGGCCAAGCTTTTCGGCGACTTTCAGCGCCTGAGCGCCCAGCCCACGGGAGGCGAAAAAAGCACTGGGCTGGGGCTGGCCATTGTCAAAAAAATCGTGGAAGCCCACGGCGGACGGGTCGAGGTTCAAGGCGAACCCGGCCGGGGTTCGACCTTCAGTTTCGAAATACCCTTGGAGAATGTTCATGCCTGAGCCCCGCAAACCTCGCGTCGTCATTGCCGACGACGAGAATCACATTCGCGTGCTGTTCAAAACGGTCATGAAAACGATGAACACCGAGGTCGTGGCCGAGGCGAAAAACGGCAGGGAGGCGGCCGACCTTTATAAACAGGAAAAGCCGGACCTGATCTTGCTCGATATCAACATGCCGGTCATGGACGGCCGTGAGGCCTTGCGGGAGATCATGGGCGAGTCGCCGGACGCCTTCGTCATCATGCTGACCTCGGTAGCGGACGCGGAAACGATCCGGGAGACCCTAAAACTGGGCGCCTCCAACTATATTCTGAAGGACACGCCCCTGCCGGAGATGAAAAAGATTATCAAGGAGACGTGGGAGGCTTTCAGGAAAAAGGGGTAGCACCGTGACGGAAAGGTACGATCTGGAGCAGATGCTCCGCGAGATCGAGGAAGACGAGAAGATGGAACTCGAACGGCTCAAGGGCCGGGTCTCCCAAGACGACATCCGCAAGATGCTCGCCGCCAAGCGGGAAGACGCCGGAGATAAGCCATGACCGCGAATCCCCGCTTCATCGAGCAGTTGGAAGGCAAGGGCGTATTGACCCCGCAGGACTCCCGGGCCTTGTTGAACAAGTTCCAGGACGACGCCATGGAGGTCCTTCGCTACCTGAACCGGGGCGGGGCCGCGCCCGATCTCAACCGCCTCTGGGCCGACTCCCTCGGCCTGGCCTACGTGGACCTGAACAAGACCCTGTTTCAGGCCCAGGCCGTGCGCAGGATTCCGCCGGACATGGCCCGCAAAAATACGGTCATTGCCTTGTATCAGGTCGGCGAGGCCTTGACCGTGGCCATGGCCCACCCCGAAGACCGACGCCTGCTCAACGAGATCGAGAAGATTGTCGGACTTCCGGTCAGCCCGGTCTTCTCCCCGCCCGAGGAGATCGATGACGCCATCGAAATCCAGTACCAGACGGCCGGGGGCCTGTCCGAATTCATTTCCAAGATCGCCGAAGACTCCCAGTTCAAGGGCACGACCGAGGTCACGGGCGAGCAGTTGAAGCAACTGGCCCAGGACCAGTCCATCGTCGAACTGACCCGGGGCATTATGCTCCTGGCCGTTCGGGAGCGGGCCAGCGACATTCACCTCGAGCCGGAGGATGCCCGGCTTCGGGTCCGCTTCCGCATCGACGGCGTGCTCCAGGAACGGATGAAGATCGAAAAAGAACTTCAGGCGCCCATGACGTCCCGTCTGAAGATCATGGCCAACCTGGACATCACCGAGCGGCGCCGGCCCCAGGACGGCCGGATTCGGCTCCAGCTCAGCAACCGGGACTTCGACTTCCGTTTTTCCACCGTGCCCGCGATCTACGGGGAAAAAATCGTCATGCGCATCCTGGGCCAGGTTCAGACCAAGGAGATTCCCGCCCTCGCCGATCTGGGCTTTTCCAGTTCGGTTTATGAAAAGACCCGACGCATCATCGAGATTCCCAACGGGGTCTTTTTCGTCACCGGCCCCACCGGTTCGGGCAAGACCACGACCCTGTTCGCCGTGCTCCAACACCTCAACACGTCCGGCATCAACATCATGACCGTCGAGGACCCGGTGGAATACCGGCTGCCTGGCA
>JAHJTB010000049.1 GCA_018830135.1 Pseudomonadota bacterium
GGGTGACGGGCACGGCCACGGCGGCCGGCGCGGCGACCAACGGGGAGGCGATCCTGACGGATTCGGCGGCTCATTTCGAGTCCGCGGTCAACCCCGGGGACGCGATATTCAACACGACGGACGAGTCCGACGGGTACGTGCTGTCGGTGACGGACGACACGCACCTGGTCGCGGCGCTGTTCAACGGGTCGGCCAACGATTTCAGTGTGTCCGACGCCTATGTGATCGTGCCGGCTGCTCGCAAGCAGGTCCGGTTCGAGGCCCCGTCCTTGACGGCGGGTCATACGTTCCTGCTGCCCTATCTCCGCAAGCCCCTGCCGGTGTATTCGCGTTACGGCCGGTTTCCGTTCCCGGAGGCCTGGCTACTGGCGATCTGCTATGGGGCGGCGGTGCGTTTTCTGAGCGACGACGAGACGAGCGAACAGAAGACGCGGCATCTGCAAGGCCTGTTCGATGCCGGCGTCAACCAGGCCAAGAAGGCCCGGGCCGTGACGATATTGCGGACTCGCCGGGACCCGAGGCGGAGGTAGCGGTGGGGCGGTGGGTGACGATCGCCAAGGGGTCGAGCGGTTTGACGACCCGGTCGGACCCGGTCCGGGTGGACGAATACGACCCGCGCAAGGTGGACCAGGGCATCCGGCCGCTGGTGCGGTGCCTGAACGTGGCGATCGACGCGACGGGGCGGATCGAGCGGCGGAAGGGTTACAGCCTGTCGTCGTCCGGGAGTTTCCGGGACCTGTTTTCGGCCGGGAATACGGCCTTGTGCGTGAAAGACGACGAGCTGTGCCTGCTTGGTCCGGCCCTGACCACGACGGCGCTTCGGTCGGTGACGCCCGGGGCGCGGATGTCCTATGCGGCGGCCCGGGGGCGGGTCTTCTACTCGAACGGGTTCGAGAACGGGTATGTCCGGCACGGGATGAACTTTTCCTGGGAGCCCGAGCCTCACGACGAGCGGGACGTGGAAGAGGATACGGTCTTTGCCGGGTCGGTGCCCCTGGGGCATCTGCTGGAATGGTTCAACGGGCGGATGCTGATCGGGCAGGAAGAAGTGGTCTGGTACTCGGAGCGTTTTTATCCTGGCCTGTATCCCTTGAGCCGCCGGCATTTGCACCTGACCTCCCGGGTCCGGATGATACAGCGGGTATCCGGCGGGGTCTGGATTTCGGACGAGGGCGGAATCTACTGGCTTGGCGGGATGGACCCGGCGAGCTGGGACCAGGACCAGAAGGCGGACTATCCGGCGATCGAGGGCGCGGTGGTCAAGGTGCCGGGTAGCCGGACCGGGATCGAGGCGTTGTATGGGCGTGGCCTGGTGCCCCTGTTCATGACGGAGCGCGGGGTCTGCCTGGCCGGTCCGGACGGTTTTTTCAAGAACCTGACCGAGGAGCGAATCGAGCATGACAAAACGCCCTGGCCGTTCCGTGCGGTCGCCGGATCGGCGGCTTTGATCGGGGACCAGGCGGTATTTACTCTTGAAGCGTAAAGGAGAGGGACCATGGCTTTGAAGTTTTCCCAAGGGGCCTGTGAGCGGATGGCCGGCAAGGTCAAGGCGACCATCGAGGCGAGCGACATCGCGCTGGTGGACGGCGGGGCGGGCAACGATTTGATTACCCAGGTTGCGGCGAACTTAATTACGGCCGGGTTCGAGGTGGGGGACCTGGTCGAGGTTCACGGGGCGGAGACGGCGGCCAACGACGGGATGTACCCGGCTCTTGTTGTTGTGGCCGACCAGATCGACATTCCCACGGGGAGCCTGTCGGCCGGTCAGACGGCGGGGGCGACGATCAAGCTGAAGGCGGCCTATCCGGGCAGTCTGCGGCACATTTTTTTCAACTCCCAGCTCGACATTTATACGGGCGATAGACCCGCGACCCCGAATCATGCCGAAACGGGAACCCTGCTGGTGTCTTTTACCGGGGTCAAGTTCGACGACGCGGTGTGGAACACGACAGACCTGGAGGCGGCGATCGACCTGTTCGCGGCCACGGCCCTGTCGGCGACGGCGGTGGCGGGCGGCACGGCGGCCTGGTATCGGCTTCGGGGCGGCGGCGTGGTGACGACGGGTCTCTCGACCACGGCCCCGAGGATCGACGGTCAGATAGGCGTGGGCACGAACGACCTGCGGGTGGCTTCGACCACGGTGGCCTCGGGCGACCCGGCGACGATTTCGAGTTTTGAGCTTGTGACGAAGATGGCCGCATAACGGGGGTGCTTCGTGCCCCTGTATTTCGGCTTCGAGTTCGTCAACGACGACGCTTGCGAGTGGGAGCGCAACCCGTCCTGGGTGGAGTTTTCCGGGACGGGTGAGGTTCCCGTCCCGGAGGCGTTGGGGTATGGCGGCGGCTTCCAGTCGGGGGCCGCCGCTCCGTTTACGCGGGGCGACGGGTGGTTCTACGTCAATTGGCAGGGTTCGGGCGCGGCGCCGTTCCCGGTGGGGCGAGGACGCGGGGCGGCGATCGGGTCCGGTTCGGTGCATGTCCCGGAGGGTTCGGGCACGCTCTGGCTGGGCCGGGTGTTCGTGGGCCAGGCGGCCGTGCCCGTTGTCGAGGGGCGTGGTGTCGGCGGTTCGATCGGCCGGGGGGCGGTGCATGTCCCGGAGGCCTCGGGGATCATGCTGCTGGGCCGGGACTGGAGCGGCCGGGGATACGTTCCGGTCCCGACCGGGTCGGGTTTCATGCTGCACGCCTTCACCTACGCCGGTCGGGGCGTTCTCCCCTTCCCTTCGGGGGTGGGCGAGCTTCTGATCGGCCGCCGGTGGGTCGGCGCGGGCCTGGTCCCGGTTGTGGACGGGCTGGGCGTGTTCCTGATCGGCCGGGACTTTTCCGGGTCGGGGGATGTTCCGGTCCCGGAGGGCCTGGGCTGGATGGGGATCGACATGCAGGGCCAAGGGTCGGGCGAGGTCCCTTTCATCACGGGTTCGGGGATTCTGGTCCTGGGCGACCGGTATGCCTCGATGATTCTGCAACACGTCAGGTAGGTGGTTTATGGGCCGGGTATTTGCGCGAACGGGGTTTACGGGCGGGACGAGCAACGATCTGGACGGGATTTCCAGGAACACGCTGGCCAACGGCAACATGGGGATCGTCAAGTATTCCGGGAACATCTATGTGTTCAACTACAACACGGCCAGCGGGCAGGCCGAGAACTCGCCCTTTGTGATCGTTCCGGACGATGCCACGGGGAACGAGGCCTGGGAGCTTGTGGGGGTCAAGGCCTACATGACGGACTCGGTTTTCCTGCCGATCGACGACGCGATCGACGGGACGGTCCAGGCCCCGGCAGCGGCGGCGACGATCACGAGCACGAACGGCAAGGTCCGGGTGCGGAAGTTCGATTCGGCCACGGACGAGGACGTGATCTATGCCTGGCGGGTTCCGAAGGACATCGTAGCCGCCTTGGGGATCAAGTTCGAGGTCGAGATGATTATCACGGAGGGGACGGCCCCGAGTTCGGAGGGCGCGGCCTTCTTCCTGGAGGGGTATTCGATCGGGTCGGGCGACGCCTTGAACGGGACGCACGGGACGGCGGTCAAGTCGAGCAAGACGGGCATGTCGGACGCCCAGTACGACCGGGTGGTGACGACGCAGAGCGCCAAGGTGACGGTGACGGACCTGGCGGGGGGGGAGCTGGCGATGCTGCACCTGTATCGGGACGTTTCGGACGCGGACGACGACTACGGTCAGGACCTGGGCGTAAGCGGGGTCTGGCTGACGTTCACGCGGCTGATCGGTGCATAGATGGCCACGGACCGGTTCTGCCTGGCCCTGACCGCGGTCAACCACGCGGCGACGCAATGGGCGGAGTTCAATTTCAACTCGATGGCCCGGGTCGGGGACCAGTGGGTGGGGGCCAACGAGGATGGGCTGTTCGTCCTGGGCGGTTCGGACGACGCGGGCGAGGACATTTCGGCCTGGTTCGAGATGTTTCTGGACTTCGACCAGGTGGTGAGGGCCAAGCGGGGGTATTTCGGTCTGGAGTCGGACGGGGACCTGGCGCTGACGCTGACGTTCGACGAACGGACGGCCCAGGCCCGGACGTTCGCTTTGAGCCCGGACCAGGTGGGCAACCGGGAGCATGGGAGCCGGATACCATTCGGCCGGGA
>JAHJTB010000444.1 GCA_018830135.1 Pseudomonadota bacterium
CGATCGCGTCCGTGATCGGCAGCCGGCCTGAAAATTGATGAAATCCGCGACCGGGCTCGGCTTTGGAATCGAATTTGCAAAAGATTCCCCAAGGGATTATGATGGAAAAGGGGAATAGCCCGTAGCGGGTTTGACGGTTAAATTATGGAAAATACGAATAAAAACGGTGAGATGGTCCTGCTGAACGACCAAAGGCAGATCACGTCCTGCGCCCTGGAAGTCATCCGGTCCGTAAAGAAACGCCGCGGGCGTCCCCTCCAGCCCCGGGACCGCATGGCCCTCAAGCTGCTCACACCCCGCAACTCGGCCCTGCTGCTCAAAAACGGGGTTCGCAACCTGGGCTGCCGCCAGGTCAGTTTCGAAATCATCACCGACGACCTGGGACGGGGCGCTCATCGACTGGCCCCGACCGGCATCCATGTCTTCCGGCCTGAAGAGGGCTGGTGGAGCGACCGGTACGGCCAGCAGGAGTTCCTGTGGAATCTCTACCACAAGGAAGGCCCCAAGGAAGGCCTGGCCCGAATACTGGAATGCCTTTTCAAATTCAAGTTGAGCGGCATTTTCGGGGCCAAGGCCAAGCTGGACGTGCTGCAACAAAACAAGCGGATCGCCGCGGACATCCACAAGAGCCTCAAACTCTACATCCAGCGTGATACGGGCCTGGTCGAAACCTCCCTCCGGCGCCTGATCAAGGCCGGGGCCATCCATTCGGCCACCGATCTCGGCCTGCCGCTGGAATCCAAGGATCAGGGGCAGGTGGCGCTCCTGTTCGGCAGAAACAGCCGCTACGCGGTCAGTTTTCGGATCGAACGGCTGTAAGCGACTCTCACTCCTGACGGTTCCCGCTGTTCCGGACCGGAAAGGATGGCGCTATGAAAAAGGTGCATCTCGTCTCTCAGGTGGATGAAAGCCGCTGCATCGGCGATCGGGTCTGTGAAAACGTGTGCCCGGCCGGGGCCATTGTCATGATGGAAAAAAAGGCCCGGGTGGATGAAAGCCGGTGCGTGGCCTGTTTCAAGTGCCAGGACGTCTGCTCCGAAGACGCCATCCGCTTCGTGGCCCGCTCCGAGGCGCGGCTGCTGAGAGTCGATCCCTCCGAAGTGGACGCCGGGCGACTCGAAGCATTGTGCCGCCGGGCCAACCTGGACCCGGAAGAGCCGATCTGCCTGTGTACCCTGACCCAGGCCAAGGAGGTGGCCGCGGCAATACTCAAAGGCGCGGCCACGCCCGAGGAGGTGACCCGGATGACCGGTATTCGCACCTCCTGCGCCATGTGGTGCATGGCGCCGGTCCTGCGCCTGCTGCGGGCCCACGGTCTGGAACTTTCGCCTCCCAAAGGCTACCGGTGGTACGACATTCGTCCCGCCCTGTGGGAGGTCCCCGATGAAGTGGTCCGCCGGTATCCCGAATATCGAATCGAGGAGGACCGCGAGGCCCTGCTCCATGGTGGAATGGATAACCTGATTTCCAAACTCAAATAAGGAGGTCCGCCATGCTTGCCGCCGCGGTCCGACCGCCGGAAATCATGCCCTCGATCCTGGGACCGGAAACGCCTCGCCAACGCGCCGCCGACCTGCCCGGCATCCGCTCCCTCGAAGTGGCCCGCCTGTTCCCCGACGTGCCCCGGGCCGCGTACCTGCAAGGCGACGATCTGACGCCCGTCCGCCTCGCGGCGGAACGGGCCCTGGCCGGAGTCGACATGAGCATGATCCGGCCCGAGGACTCGGTCAATCTGCTCTGCTCCGAGCACGGCTTCAGCATTCTGGGCGGCCAGCCGTACGCGGAAATGCTTCGCACAATCAAGGACACGGTGGAAACCCGGACCGGATGCCTGGTCCGCCTGCGGTTCTGCGTCGGCGGGGGGATGACCGAAGCCAGGGAAATGATTCCCTATTTCGAGCTGGACTCGTATTTCGACGGGCGCATCAAGGCCACCGGCCCCTTTGACCGGGGCCTGCCTATCGCCACCGAGATCGGAACCCTGTACGGACTGGCCCGAGTCTACGACGCCGACTGGATCATCCACGCCCACTACGACGATCCCCGGGAGATATATTTCCATCGGCTCATCGACCGCACGCTCAAATCCTTCACCATGAGTTACGCCCGTTTCGAAACCCGCTCGGTCTACCACATGAACTTCGGCAGCCGCAGCAGCAACATCGTGCCCCGAGCCATCTTCGAATCGCCCTTGGTCAGGGAAAAGTTCGCCTTCACCTGCTTCCTGGTCACCTCGCCGGCCGGCGTCACGGGCGTCGAAGCCGACAACGACCACCACCGCCTCAACCGGCGCCTGACCCGAAACACCCTCCAGGGCTACGGCAAACTCATGCGTCTGTTCGCCGAGATCGACGAATGCCTGGTCGTCCTGGATGCGGGACGCTGGCCCTGGTACCTGCATGCCGGCGGCCTGACCTCGGGCAACCTGTTCGAAGCCCCGACCGATTACCTGGACCTGAGGGTCGGTCCCCTGGACCCGCACGGCCCCAAAGGCCTCAACCCGGCCGTCAAGGCCCTGGTGGTCAATCACAGCTGGCGGGAAGCCTTTGCCGGGCTGGCCATGGTCTACCCGGTCTTTATCGCCGACCGGCGCGTCGCCCTGGGCCTGCCCCATCGGGTCGTCAACAACGCCACCCTGGCCGAAAACCTCGACCAGGCCCTGGAACTGGCCCGTCAAAAGACCGGCACGGAAAAAGTCATGGTTTTTGACGGAAGCTACGGCGCCATCAACCTCAGCCCCGCCCTGGGGGAATACCTTGCGGCCAGGGCGCCCGAGGTCGGACGCCGGGTGGACGAGGAACTGCTGCCCATGTGGCTCAAGCAGCGAGGGCTCGACCCGTCGGCCGAATGACCCTCGATCCGTAAGAAATGATTGAAGCGCCCCCCGGCCTTGTCGCGGGGCGCTTCGACATGCAGGGGGGTTCCGGGCCGGTTGGGTTGAGCGCCGGCGAAGGCCCAGCGATCCCGCATGTTCAGTCCGAAGCCTTCGAGTTGAAAAACGAGCCGTGAATGGCCTTGAGGGCCTTGTCCAGGTCCTGCCGTCTGACCAGGAAGTAGAGGGCCACTTCGGAAGGTCCGAAGGAGATCATCTCCACATTGACGCTCGAGTCGGCCACGGCCGTGAAGCACCGGGCCGCGATGCCCTTGTGCTGGTACAGCCCCTCCCCGACAATGCAGACCAGGGCCACGTTTTCGACCTGTTCCAGCCGGCGGAACGGCTTGGGTGTGAGACTCTTGAGGAGCCGAAGTCCGGCCTCCACGTCGTCCCGGGCCAGCAGCAGGGTGATGCAGGTCTGGGACGTGACCACCGACTTGATGTTGATGGCGTTGCCGCTCAGACGGCCGGTAATCTCCGCCAGAATGCCCGGACGGGCGCCCACGCCCGACCCGTGAATTTTGATCAGCCCGACGTCCGTGTCGTGGGAGACGCTCTTGACCGCGCCGGCCGTCCTGCGGCCCCGGGCCTTGATCGTGCTGCCGGGCGCTTCCGGGTCCAGGGTGTTCTTGATCACGATCTCCATGCCTCGGCGCCTGGCCGGCTCCATGGTCCGGGGGTGGAGAATCTTGGCTCCGAAATAAGCGAGTTCCGCCGCTTCCTCATAGGACAGCACGGGTATCAGCCGGGCGTCGCCGACGAACTTGGGATCGGCGCTCATGAATCCGTCCACGTCCTTCCAGATTTCAAGATGGTCCGCCTCGATGGCCACCGCGACCACGGCCGCCGAATAATCGGTTCCGCCCCGGCCGAAGGTCGTGATCTCGCCGGCGTCGCTCACGCCGTAGAAACCCGGAATGAACAGGTACATCCGTTGTTCGAGCATGGGCCGGAGCGCCTTTTGCAGATTGGGGGCCGTCCGGCGCAGGTTGGCCGTGGCGTCGCCGTACCGGCCGTCCGTGATCAGGCCGATCTCCTCGGGCCACCGGGAGGCCGCCCGCAGGCCCCGGCCGCGCAAAATGCTGACCAGCAGGGTCACGCAGAGTCGTTCGCCGAAGCTGGCGATCATGTCCCGGGTCCGGGGGGTGATCTCCCGGGTGAAGCTGAGGCCGTAGTAGAAGCGTTCCAGGTTGGACAGGGCCATGCTCAGGTCCCGGCTCAGGCGCCTGAGGTCCTCGGGTTTGGAGATCAGTTTCCGGGCCACCAGCATGTGCTTGTTTTTCAGGCGGCCCATCAGCGGCGAAATCCGGCTCTCGTCATCCAGGGCCAGGCTCAGGCCCTGGACGAGCATGTCGGTCACCCCGTGCAGCGCGGAAACCACGTAAACATGGCCGCCGCCCTGACCTTCGACCAGGTCGAGAATGAGTTCGATGTTTTTGACGCCCTTGAGACAGCCGCCGCCGATCTTGATCACTTTCATCAGTCGCCTCGCTGAATGGGTATTGGATTTTTCGATCCCCGCCGTTTCCGGCCGAACCGGTCAGGCCAGGGTGAAGGATTCGAGTTCGAAGACGGAAAGGTCCAGGTGCAGCAGACGCCCGCGCGCCGCGGGCTCCCGCCCCAGAAGCAGGCGGACCGCTTCGGCCGCCTGAAAGGCGGCCACCGCGGCCGGGGAGACCGTCGGCACCCCGAGCACGACCTCGGCCGAGTCCTCCTTGGCCGCGGCCTGGGAACCGTAAACCCCCTCCAGGCCCGGATCGTCCGGAAACACGGTCATGATCAAGCCCTCCAGGCCGGCTACCGCGCCATGGATGAAAGGCAGACCCCGTTCCCGGGCCGCCCGTTCGACCATCAGGCGCGTCTCGATCCGGTCCAGACAGTCCACCACGACCCGGGCCGGTCCCAGGACCTCCCCGATGTTCTCCGGCGTGGCCATGGCGGGGAAAGGCAGGACCTGACAGGCGGGATTGAGGTCCGCCACCCGTTCGGCCGCCACCCGGGCCTTGTTCCGCCCCAGTCGGTCCGGCCAGGCCAGGGCCTGGCGGTTGAGATTGCTTTCATCGAACCGGTCGCCGTCGCAGACCGCCAGTCGGCCGACGCCGGTCCGGGCCAGAAGCAGAATCACGTGGCCGCCCAGCCCGCCCGCGCCGATGACGGCCGCGCAGGAGTCCAGCAGGCGGGCCTGGTCCTCCGCGCTCATCGAGCCCCGTTGGGCCCGGAACCGCTCGGGCCATACGCCCGCCTTCAGGCAGTCGATCATGACCCGGCGCAAGGACCGGCCGGATTCCGAGGCCAGTTCCACCAGCGGGACTTCGGACACCGAATCGAACGGGGACTGGCCGGGCGGCTCCCGGCGGACCAGGTGAGGGTCGAGACGCTTCCTGAGCCGTGACGCCTCCACTCAGCCTCCTCCCACGGGCGGAAACAGGCCGATGCGGTCTCCGTCCTCGAGCCGATGGCCGGAATCGCCATGCCGGCCATTGATCATGATGATCTTGATTTTGTCCAAGGGGATGCCCAGGCGGCCCAGCAGATCGGCCAGGGACTCGCCGGGCTCGAAACCCGCCGTCAATCCCTGTTGGGGATTGTAGCCTTCGATGTAGCCGCGGAGGGAGGCGCTGAGTTTTAAAAATACGTTCATGGTTATCCATGCTTCGGCCCGGAGCGGGCAGCGGCGGAGCCGGACCGCGCTTCCGGGTCTCAAGACATGGGGCAATTCTCGCAGACCCGGCCGGTGGCTGTCAAGACGTGCGGCCGGAGAAGGCGGGTCAGTGCGTGGCCCGGCGCGGGCGGGTCAGCCAGGCGGCTACGACGCCGCTCAGAAAGCCGAAGAAATGGCCGCTCCAGCTCACACCCGGCGTATGGACCAGAAGGGTCAGCAGGCTGGCCCCGTACATGAAAAACACGATCAGCGACAGGATCAGGGCCTTCCAGTTTCGGTGAAACAGGCCGGCAAAGATCAAAAAGCCGATCAGGCCGAAGATCACGCCGCTGGCTCCGATATGGACCGTGCCCCGCTGGCCGAAAAACCAGACCAGGCCGCCTCCGCCCAGAACGATGACGGTCAGGGCCTCGAGGGCCGGCAGGCGGCCGAAGGAGAGGGACAGGATCAGCAGGACGAAGAGCGCGCCGGAATTGGCCGCCAGGTGGGCGGTGTTGGCATGAAGAAAGGGGCTGAAGAGCACGCCCCAGGGGATGCCGGACGATCCGGGCCGAATCCCGAACCGCCGCAGGTCCAGGGGCAGGAACCAGTCCGCTATCAGCACGCCCCACAAGATCGCCACGACGACCAGGGCGATTATGACATTTTGTCCGAGTTTCATGGTCGGGCCGGGCGGCCGGGGAGGAGATGGCTCCGCCCGTCGGCCGTCCGGAACCTCCCGGTCGTTTACTTGCTTTGCTCGTAGCCCAGGAGGGCCGACTGATCGTAGGGGCTGACCAGCAGCACCTGTGTGAACTGGGCCTTGGACTGATCCTTGCGCCCGGCTTTCAGCAGGGCC
The DNA here is from genome assembly GCA_018830135.1 of Pseudomonadota bacterium. GTDB lineage: Bacteria > Desulfobacterota > Desulfarculia > Adiutricales > JAGVGV01 > JAHJTB01. Next base: position 6,376 of record JAHJTB010000444.1, read on the forward strand.
CAGGCCAGCCCGTTGCGCATGAGCAGGTCGCTGGGGAACAGCTCGACCGTCTTCTGGTAGTACTTGGCGGCCTGGGTGAAATCCCCGTCATAGTAGCAGGCGAAGGCCAGTTTGCTCAAGGCCGTGTAGTTGTTGGGGTCCAGCTTCAGCGCGGCCAGACCGGTCTTGACCGCGTTCTTGTAATCCTTCTGGGCCAGTTGGGGCAGGATCAGACCCAGCCAGGGCTCGACGGCCCGGGGTTCGATCTGGGTGGCCTTGGTGTACTGGCGGATGGATTCGGCGAAGTCGCCCTGGAGGTAGTTCAGGTAGCCGATACGCAGCACGACCAGGTAATCACTGTCCTTGTAAACCGGCTTGAGTGCCTGGATGGCTGAGATGTACTTGCCCCCCGCGGCGAACTGGTAGCTGGAGTTCCAGGCCTTTTGATAGGCTTCGTTGAGCGTGCCGCCTTGTTCCGCGGCCGCGAGGCCGCCGAGGCAGAAAACCAGCCCCAGGACCATTACGACGACCATGACGCGTTTGTTCAAGTGATTCATCTTGTCCTCCTAGTCCTTCTGTTTTTCATTGTTTTCGGAATTCGCGCGGACCTCGATCAGGATTTCGTCGCGGTCGCGCAAGGTGATCAGCGTCGGCCCGTAAGCGGGGCTGAACCAGGCCTCCGCCCGCAAGGCCCGTCCGTTCCGGCCCCAGCCCGTGACCAGGCGCAGTTCGGAAAACACCCCGAAAAGCAGCCCGTTGCCTTCCGAAATCCGCGGAGGCATGAATCCCTTCTCGGCCCGGACTTCGGCCAGATTGGCGAAGGGTCTCAGAAACTCCATCAGCAGTCCCAGGCCGCCCTTGACGAAGACCTTGATCGGCAGGACGTCGTTCCAGATCAGGTGGGACTCGTAGGCGAAAGGGACGCGCGATGCGGCCAGGAAAAAGGCGTACAGACCCGTGTTGCGCGGGCCCAGGTAATCGGTCAGGTAGAAACCGCTCCAGTCCGAGGAGAAGAAGCAGCGGCCGCCGGTCTGTTCACAATGGAGAAATCCGCCGGCGATCAGGTCCGATTCGACTGTCCAGGTTTCCCGGCAGATATCGCCTTTGCGCAGGACCTCGAAGTGATAGGCCTTGCCTCGGGGCAGCTTGAAGGCGGCCTGGAAGTCCTCGTTGGCCCGGGGTTTTTCGACGACGGTCCCGCCGGAGGGCGAGCCGGTGTACCGGAATCGGCCGGCCTGGTCGTCCCTTTCGATGAAATTGACGAACTCGCAATGGGCCGAGGCCGAACCCGGCTGGGCTGAGAGCTGGCAATGGAAATGAAGGTGCGGCATGGGGCTTCGTCCCGAATTGCCGATGCGGCCCAGAACCTGGCCCGAGGCCACGCTCTGACCTTCGAAGACCGCTATCGATCCCGGCATCAGGTGGGAGTATTGGGTGTAGTACCCGCCCACATGTTCGAGGACGGCCAGGTTGCCCCAGCGGGCCTCGATGTTTTCCTGGCCGATCGGATTGTCCGGAACGCCGTCCATCACCTTGACCACCCGCCCGGGGGCCGCGGCCAGGACCGGTTGGCCATAGGCGACGTGGTCCTCGAGGGCCTGGCCTTGTCCCCAGAAGGAGGCCCCGCCCTTGACCCAGCCCACAAAGTCCCAGGCATGCCGCCAGACGTCGCGGTGCGTCGGGCCGCCGTCCGGACCTTGGGATACGCGCCAGGCGCCGGCCACCGGCAGGTTGAAAACCGGGGCCGTCCAACCCGGGGATCGCCGCAGGCGGGTGAGGTGAAAGTCCAGATTCCGTTCCGGTGTGTCCGGAATGAAATCGACGGCCCGGGGCTCCTTGGGAGCGGCGCGGTAGCGAGCGGCCATGAGAAAGGCGATGACCACGAGGTTGAAGGGCGTGGCGAGTACGGGCAGGCCCCAGGGTTTGAAGAGCACGGCCAGGCCGTTGGTCAGGAGGACCCCGAAACCCGAGGCCAGGACTCCGCCGGCAAAAGCCTGGGGCGAGGGAATGAAAAAGATGCCCCCCACGGCCAGGCAGCTCAGGATCAGATTGAAACCGGTCTGCTGCGGGGTCAGACCGGTGAAACTCTCTCCCAAGGCCCAGGCGAAGGCCTGGCCGGCGAAAAAGCCAAGCAGCGTCAGAAAAACCGTGATCCGGCTTTTCAGCAGCAGGGCGGCGAAAATGATCAGCCCGGGCAGAACCGTATGCTGGAAAAAAATCGCGGACAAGGCCCTGAAATAACCGGTCACCCAGAGGGGCCACCATGTGACTTCGACGTCGAACAGAATCTTGACCGTCTGCCGGTCTTCCAGGCCCTGCAGCCCGTGCCCGGCCAGAAAAGCCAGCAAGGCCACGATGACGAAGGGCAGGCTCAGACTGGGCAGGTTGTAGACCGAGGTCAACAGATAGCCGAGCGCGCCCGCGACCACGGCCGTGGCCATGGAGGCGGCCACGACCAGGGCGATGAAACCCGTCGTCGGCTCGAACCAGGCCCCCAGGGCCAGACCGACCAGCAGACCGTTGACCCCGACCAGACCGGCTTCCACCTGGGGGCGGCTGAAGCCCATGATCAGGGCGAACAGGCTGGCCAGAACGGCTCCCGCCAGCCCGGTCAGGCCCACGGCCGGTTCGACCAGGGTCCCGGCCAGGCAGGCCGCCCC
>JAHJTB010000445.1 GCA_018830135.1 Pseudomonadota bacterium
CAGGCATTTTCGTTCCAGGCCCAGGGCCAGGACTTCCTCCACGGCCAGTCCGGACCGTTCGGCTATCTGATCCGCGGTTTCAAAGGTTTCGGGCATGTATAGTCCGAAACCGGCCAGGCCGATTCTAAGTTCCCCGGTTGTCATGGTTCGTCCTACTCGTTGTCCGCCCGGCCGTGCCGGTCCTTGAGCATGAACTTCTGGACCTTGCCCGCGGCCGCCGTGCGCGGCAGCCGGTCGACCACGGCCAGGTACCGGGGCAGCTTGAAACGCCCCAGCCGGTCGCCCAGAAACTCCCGGAGTTGATCGAGGGTCAGGGAGGCCCCGGGCTGAAGCTCGACCACGGCCTTGCCCACTTCCCCCCATTTGGGATCGGGCACGCCCAGGACCGCCGCGCCCAGCACGGACGGATGGGCCTCGATGGCCCGTTCGACTTCGGCCGGATAGATGTTGGCCCCGCCGGAAATGAACATGTCCTTCTTGCGGCCGACGATGGCCATGTGGCCGTCCTCGTCCAGGCGGCCCAGGTCGCCGGTGTGGAACCAGCCGTCCCGGATGGCCTCGGCCGTGGATTCGGGCTTGTTCCAGTATCCGGCGCACATGTGCGGACCCCGCAGAAGCAGTTCGCCTTCCTGACCCACCGGCGCCTCCCGGCCCTCCGGGTCCACCAGCCGGACGTCCACGTTGGGCATGGGATGGCCCAGGGTCCCCAGCTTGCCGTTGGCCAGGAAGTTGTTCGGGCCGACCTCGGTCAGACCGTAGCCCTCCCACAGATGGACCGATTTTTCGGCCTTGAAGGTCTCGAAGATGTCCCGGGGCAGCGGCGCTCCGCCCGAGACCATGAACCGGACCCGGGAGAAGTCCACCTGCTGGAAGCGCGGGGAGTCGATGAGCATCTGGTACATGGTCGGAACGCCGAAGAAGACGGTCACGCCCTCCTTTTCGATCAGGTCGAGGATCAGGGCGGGGTCGAAGCTTTCGATCAGGATGTTTACGCCCCGGCAGTGAAACAGGGGCAGGGTGAAGACGTTCCAGCCGGCCGTGTAGAACATGGCCGCGTGCAGAACGGTCTTGTCCTCGGAATGCATGTCCCAGCCCAGGATGGTGTTGATCGAGTTGGCCGCGATCATGCCGTGGGTCAGGATGACCCCTTTGGCCAGGCCGGTCGTGCCCGACGTGTAAATGATGAGCTGCGGGTCCCCCGCCCCGATCTCGACCTCCGGCGGCGCCTCCACGGGCAGCCCATCCCAGATGCGGGGCAGGGCCGCGCCCACTGCGTCGTCATCGTCGAAACAGACCCGGTTCGGCAGATCGACCTTGGACTTGAGCCCGTCCACCGTCTCCTGGTGGGCCTGGTCGAAAAACAGGGCCCGGGGCGCCGAATCCTCCAGGTAGTAGACGAACTCCTCCCGGGCCAGACGGAAGTTGAGCGGGGCCAGGATGGCCCCCAGCCGGCTGGCCGCGAAAAACAGGGTGATGTATTCGGCCCGGTTCAGCGACAGGCAGGCCACCCGGTCCCCGAAGCCGACCCCCAGGTCCCGGCTCAGATAGTTGGCCAGCCGGTTGACTTGCCGGGACAGGCGGCCGTAAGTGTAGCGCCTGCCCTTGATCTCGTCGACCAGGGCCTCCTTGTCCGGGAAGGAACGGCCCCACCGCCCTATCCAGTCTCCATAAATCATGTCATGCCCCCCGTGATTCGTCCCGGGCCGGGCCCCAGCGCAGGGCCAGGACGTCCCAGGCGTAGCCGATGCCGGCCGATATCATGAGCACCAGGTCGCCTTCCTTGAGCCGGCCCTCTTCCACCCCCAGTTCCAGGGACAGCAGTTGATCGTTCTGGCCGTGATGGCCGAACTCGGCCAGGTACCGCGTCTGGTCCTCACGCAGGCCCAGTTGGCCGACCAGGTAGTCGTGGGCGCTGCGCTTCATGAGCAGCGTGGCCAGGTAGCCCACGTCGGCCCGCGTCCGCCCGCATTTTTCCAAAGCCCGGTCGATGCAAAGCAGCCAGTTGCTCAGGCTCAGTTTTTCCAACCGAGCCTTCATGCCCACCGGGTCCATCACCTCCAGACACTGCCGGCCCTCCCGCAGCCCCTCGACGGTCACCGCCTCGGCCGAACCGCCCTGGGGCACGTACACGTCGTAGGCAAAGGAGCCGTCGCTCATGTAATGGCCCTCGAGGATGCGGTTGTGGGGACAGTCCCGCTGGACGATGCAGGCCGCGCCGCCGGCGGCCAGAAAATACATCCAGCGGACCCGGGGGTTGGCGTAGTCGATCAGGTCCGCGTTGCGGTACCCGGTGACGATCAGGATGTTCCGGATGTCATCGTCTCCACGGATCATGTCCCGGGCCAGCTTGAGGGCGGCCAGGGTGGTGCCGCATCGCTGCTGGATGTCGAAGGACCAGGCCCGGCGCAGCCCCAGCTCCTTCTGGATTTTGGGTCCGACCGGCCAGTTGCGATACTCCTTGACCTCCTCCCCGCTCCAGATGACCAGGTCGATCTGGTCCGGGTCCATGTCGGCGCAGAACATCACCTTGCGGGCCGCCTTGAGGCCCATGGCCACGGTCCCGTCCCCGGGGCCGGCCACGTTCTTCTGGTACCAGCCCAGCTTGGTCCGGATGATTTCCGCCGGCGTTTCGCTGTGGGCCGCGATATGTTCGGCCGTGTGATAGGCTCGCGGCACATAGGTGGCCAGGCTCAAAATGCCGGCCTGGGCGTTCGGATCGGCCATGGTTCACTCCGTTTGGGCCCGGAGCGCCTTGCGCCGGGCCAGGTAGTTTTGCACGGAGCCCATGATTCCACTGGGAAAGAAGAAGACGACCAGGATGAACAGGATACCGAAGATGAACAGCCAGCGTTCCATGACGCCGTGCAGAAATTGGAAGTTGGGAAAAAGCTGCTGGGCCAGGTGCTGCATGTCGGGCAGAAAGGTCTGGGCGATCTTCAGAAACGCCGCGCCCACCAGCCCGCCGTACAGCGTGCCCATGCCGCCGATGATGACCATGAGCAGCACGTCGAGCATGATGCTCATGTTCAGACATGACTCGGGATTCACGTACCGGACCCACATGGCGTACAGGGCGCCGACGATGGTCGCGATCACGCAGCCGATGGTGATGGAAAACGACTGAAAAACAAAGGTCCGGACACCCAGGGCCTCGGCCCGCTGGGCATTGTCCCGGATGGCCTGCAGGGTTCGTCCCAGAGGAGAATGAATCACCCGGAGCATGATCATGAACAGGCCGAGGCAGACCAGCAGGATGAAGTAGTAGGTCATGACCCGGCCGTCGATATCCACGCCCAAAAACTTGCCCAGGTTGGTCGAGAGCCTGAAAACCCCGGGCATGTACAGGCTGATGCCGTCCTCCCCGCCGGTGAACCAGCTCAGCTTCATGGCCAGAATCTCGCCGAACTCGGCGATGGCCAGGGTGATCATGGCGAAGAAGATGGCCTGGACCCGCAAGCTGAAAAAGCTGATCAGGACGGCCAGCACGGCGGCGATGCCGATGGCGACCCCAAAGGCCAGGGCCAGGTTGAGATAGGTCGGCGCGCCGTACTTGGTCGTGAACAGGCCGACGCAGTAGGCCCCGATCCCGAAAAACATGGCGTGGCCGAAGGAGATGATGCCGGTGTAGCCCAGAAGAATGTCGAAGCTGGCCGCCAGGGTGGCGAACAGGACGATCTTCATCATCAGGTCGAAGGACTTGAAGCTGGGAAACAGGAACGGCACCAGGAGGAAAAGAAGCAGCAGGGCCGAGCGCAGGTAGAAGCTCCCGCTGCGAAACCGTCTTTTTTTCTCTTCGATTCGGAAGAGCCGGACCGGTGTCTGGGTGGTCATGGGCGGGCCCTCACTTTCCGACCGCGAACAGCCCGGTGGGCCGAATGAGCAGGATGATGACCATGATCAGGATGTTGACCCCCACCGCGGCCGGCGGCAGGAGATAGGCCACATAGTTGTAGGCCAGGCCGACGATGAGCGCCCCGACCAGCGATCCGGTGATGCTGCCCAGACCGCCGATGATGACCACTATGAAGGCGAAAATCAGATACTGGGCGCCCAGGGCCGGGTGCACGCCCAGGCTGAACATGGACATGGCCAGCCCGCCCACCGCGGCCAGGCCGGCCCCGGCCGCGAAGACCAGGGTGAAGAGCAGAAAGATGTTGTGCCCCATGGCCTGGACCATCTCCCGGTTCTCCACGCCGGCCCGGACAATGGTCCCGATCCGGGTCCGCTTGAGGACGAACTGCATCGAGAAATAGACCAGCAGGCCCAGAACGATGGCCACGATGGGGTAGCGCAGCACGATCACGTCCATGATGTCCCAGTTGCCCTGAAAGGTCAAAGGCACGGGCATGACCTCGTCATTGGGGCCCCAGACGATCCGGATCATCTCCTCCAGGACGATGGTCGCCCCGAAGGTGATCAGAATCTGAAAGAGATGCTGCCCGTAGACCCGGCGGATGATGACCCGCTCGAGCAGAACCCCCAGCAGGCCAACGGCGACGATGGCCGCCAGAATGGCCAGGCCGAAAACGGCCACGTTGGCCGGAATCGAATCCGCGGCCACCCAGTTCGGCAGGGCCATGTAAACCGAATAGCCCACGTACGCGCCCCAGGCGAAACAGGCCCCGTGGGCGAAGTTGAGCACGTCCATCAGGCCGAAAATCAGGCTCAGGCCCGAGGAGACCAGAAAGAGCAGCATGCCCATGGCCAGACCGGCGATGGTCAGGGTCAGGTAGGTCTTGGGCTGAATGGCCATGAGGGGCAGAAGAAAAAGCAGAATCACCCCGGCGATGACCAGCTCGCGGCTGTAACGTTTCCAGACCGGTTCCGCCATGAATCGTCACTCCTTCCTGGAAATGCCGAGATACCGGCTTTGGAGGGCCTCGTCGCCCACCAGGGCCTCCATCTCCCCCTGGTGGACCGCGCGTCCGTCGTCCAGGATGAAATAATGGTCCCCCACGGTGCTGGCCATGTAAAAGTTCTGCTCGACCAGCACCACGACGCTGTGCTGCTTGATCTGGTTGAACGCCTCGATCAGGGCGTTCACGATGATCGGGGCCAGCCCCTTGGTGGGCTCGTCGATCAGCAGCAGGGCCGTGTCGTTGACCATGGCCCGGGCGATGGCCAGCATCTGCTTCTGGCCGCCGCTCAGATTGCCGGCCTTGGCCCGCCAGAACTTGCGCAGGTCGGCGAAAATTTCCAGGGTCCGTTCCAGACGGCGGGCCGTGTCCGGGTCCTCCCGCAGCATGGCCACCCGCATGTTCTCCTCGACGGTCAATTCGGAAAAAATGCCCATGTCCTCGGGCACGAATCCGATGCCCAGACGGGCGACCTGGTAGGGCTTGAGACGTTCGATGTCCCGGCCCATGAAACTGATCCGGCCCCGCGACGCGGGAAGCAGGCCCATGATCGTGCGCAGGGCCGTACTCTTGCCCGCGCCGTTGCGGCCCAGCAGCACGGTCACCGCGTCGGCCCGGGCCTCGAAGGAAAGCCCCTGCAATATGTGGTGCTGGCTGATGAAGGTGTGCACGTCTTGGAACGACAGGATCGAATCAGCCATTTTTCATCCCCCCGCCCAGGTAGGCGGCCATGACCGTTTCGTTTCCGGCCACGGCCTCGGGCGTGTCGTCGGCGATGAGCCGGCCGTCCTGCAGGACCGCGATGCTGTCGGAAAGGGTCATGATCATGTCCATCTTGTGTTCGACCAGGAGCATGGTCCGGTTGCGGCCGGCCTTGATCCGGTCGAGCACGTCCAGAATCGCCGGGACCTCCTCCTGGGACATGCCGGCCGTGGGCTCGTCCAGAAAAAGGACCTCCGGGTCCAGGGCCAGCAGAATGGCGATCTCCAGCTTTCTTTTCTCACCATGGGTCAGACTGGCCGCCGGCACGGCCCACTTGTCCGCCAGGAGCGCGTTCTCCAGGATGGCGTAGGCCTGGTCCTCGAGTTCGGGGAAGCTCAGATAGTTCCGCCAGAAGATCAGTCCCAGCCCCTTGCGGGACTGGATGGCCACGCGCACGTTCTCCAGAACGCTGAGGATCGGAAAAATGTTGGTCAACTGGAAGGATCGCCCCAGACCCAGCCGGGTCCGGGCCGCCGGCCCCAGGGCCGTGACGTCCCGCCCCTTGACCAGGACCCGGCCCTCGGTGGGCTTGTACTGGCCGGTCAGCAGGTTGAACAGGGTCGTCTTCCCCGCCCCGTTCGGCCCGATGATGCTTTTGAGCACAAAGGGCTCGACGGCCAGATTCACATGGTCCACGGCCACGTGTCCACCGAAACGGATGGTCAGGTCCCGCGTCTCGATCATAGGCCGGTCGCTGTTTGCCGTCATGGTCCCCCTCGAAGCCGCGGCCGGGGCCGCGAGCGCGCAAGGCCCCCCGCCGCCCGTCAGGGCGGCCGCGGCAGGATCGAGGCGGGGCCTGGAGGCCAGGCCCCGCCATGGTTCGTTTACCCGTTCCGCTCGGAAAGCCGGGTTAGCGCTTGTTCAGGATGGGAGGAGCCGTTTCCTCGGGCGACAGCTCCTTGAGCAGCACCGGCACGGCCCATGCCACGTCGGGCCGCACGTCAAGCTGGAAGGCGTACATGGTCTGCAAGGCCTGGTGGTCCTCCTTGCGGAAGATCATCTTGCCCTTGGGCGTCATGAACTCCATGCCCTCCATGGCCGCGATCAGCTTTTCCGAGTCCGTCCCGCCGGCCTTGGTGATGCCCGCCACCGCGGCCATGGCCGCGGCAAAACCGCCGCAGGTGAAAAAGTCGGGCGGCTCCTTGAAACGCTTCTCGTGCTCCTTGATCAGCCAGTCGTTGACCTCGTTCTTGGGGCACTCGTAGTAGTAGTACAGGCCGCCCTTCATGCCCTTGAGCGGCTTCATCATCTTGAGCGCGGCCAGGACGTTCCCGCCGCTGGTGATCTCGATGCCGTACTTGTCCAGACCGCTGCCGATCAACTGCGGGATCGGACCGCCCTTGCCGGCCCAGATGACGAAGACGTACTTGGGACCCTTGAGGTCCTTCATGGCGTTGATGATCTTCTGGATGGGCGCCGTGAAGTCCGTGGCCTTGAGGTCCGTGTACTCCTCGTGCACGATCTTGGCCCCCATCTTCTCGGCGGCCGCCTTGTAGGCCGCCACGCCGTCACGCCCGAAGGCGTAGTCCTGGGCGATGGTGGCAATGTTCACGCCGGCCTTGGAAATCGCGGCCGCGTTCGAGATGGCGTCCTGGCCCGAATTGCGGCCGGTGCGGAAGATGTAGCGGTTCCAGGCGGCGCCCGTGATCGCGTCGGCCACGGCCGGTTCCACGATCAGGACCTTCTTGAACTCCGCGGCCACGGGCAGACAGGCCAGGGCCACGCCGGAGCTGGTGGGGCCGACCGCCAGGTCCACCTTGTCGTCGTTGTACAGCTTGGTCAGGAGCATCTTGCCCCGGTCCGGTTTGAGCTGGGTATCCTCGATGATGAGTTCGACGTCCCGGCCCATGATCTTGTTGGTCCCCTTGGTGGCGTACTCGATCCCCAGCTTGAAGCCGGTGATTTCCTGCTTGCCGTACACCTCGAGCGGGCCGCTGAGTCCCTGGATGATCCCGATCTTGATCGGGTCCGCCGCCATGGCCGGAACGGCCAGGGCCAGACACAACACGGCCATAAAAACCACTTTGAATACTCTCCCTGCCTTCATGACTACCTCCTCGATGTCCTATGATTCGGGTTGATATTTACCCGCCATCCGCCTCCGGGCGGGGCGTCTCCTATATCTGATCCCGGAGCACGGTCTTGAGCACCTTGCCGGCCGCGTTGCGCGGCAGGACCTCGGCAAAGACCACGCTCCTGGGAATCTTGTATTTGGCCAGGCGGCCCTGGAGATGACCGATGATCTCGGCTTCGCTCAGGTCCCGGCCCGGCTTGACCACGATCACGGCCCGGCCGACCTCGCCCCACCGCTCGTCCCTGACCCCGATCACGGCCGCCTCGGCAACCGCCTCCAACTCGTAGATCGCGTCTTCCACCTCGGCCGGATACACGTTCTCCCCGCCCGAAATGAACATGTCCTTCTTGCGCTCGACGATGTACAAATCACCGTCATCGTCCATCCGGGCCAGGTCCCCGGAATGGAACCAGCCGCCGGCAAAGGCCTCTTCGGTGGCCTCCGGACGGTTCCAGTACCCCTGCATGATGTTCGGGCCGCGCATGACCAGCTCCCCCACCTCGCCCCGGGGCGCCTCGTTCAGGTCGTCGTCCACCACGCGCACGTCCAGGTGGAAGACCGGCCGGCCGATGGAACCGGCCTTGGACAGGGCCAGTTCCTTGCCCAAGGTGGCGATGCTGGGCCCGGCCTCGCTCATGCCGAAACCCTGCTGCAAGACGATGCCCCGCTCGTGATACTGGCGGACCAGGCTGGCCGGCAGCGGCGCGCCCCCGCTCATGATCAGACGCACGTCCCGGAAGACCGCCGGGTCGAAGTCCGGGTGCTGGATCATGAACAAAAATATGGCCGGCACCCCGAAAAACAGGCTGATCCGCTCCTGGGCCAGCAGGCGGAAGGCTTCGGCCGGATCGAAGGCCCGCATGACGACCACCGTGCCCCCCACGTAGAGCATGGGCAGGGTGAACAGGCCGATGCCGCCGATGTGGAACATGGGCAGGACCAGCAGGTCCCGGTCCCGGGACGTGAAGTCGCAGGACTCGAGGTTGAGGGCGTTCCAGAAACTGGCCCCCTGGCTCAAAATCGCCCCCTTGGGCCGGCCGGTCGTGCCCGCGGTGTACATGATGATGTGAGGGCTGTCCAGGTCCGGGGCCGCGTCCGGAACCGGCTCCTCCGGCGACTCGTCGGCCAGCATGAGTTCATACCCCCGGGCCCCGAAACGGTCCTCCGTCCCCAGAACGATCAGCCGGCTCAACTCGGTCAGACCCCTGAGTTCCCCGGCCGGATCGGCCAGGGCCGGATCGAAGACCAGGGTCCCGGTCTGGCTGTCGTTGACGATAAAGGCCAGTTCCGCGGCCGTCAGCCGCCAGTTCAGCGGCACCAGGATCAGGCCCAGCTTGGCCGCGGCCATGATGACTTCGACGAACTCGATGCCGTTGTAGGCCAGCATGGCCAGACGATCGCCCGTTCGAAGCCCCGACCCGGCCAGGCCCCGGGCCAGCCGGTTGACCCGGTGGTTGAGCATCCGGTAGTTCAAGCGGCGGTTGCCGTCGACCACGGCCTCCTTTTCCGGGGTCAGCAGTTCCCGCTTGGTCAGCCAGTATCCGATTCCGGGCGGCATCGTCTCCCCTCCCCTCGGTTCAGCCGTAAATCTTTTTCATGACATGGGCCATGTTCCGGGCGAAGTTGACCACCGTGCCCAGGCCCTCCTCGTCCTCGAGGGCGTCCCGGGCCCCGGCCGTGCCGGCCACGCCCACGTTCCAGTAGGTCGAACCGGGCACGGTCACGCCGTTGATGAAAAACCAGAGCAGCAGTTGGGAAAAGGCCAGGTTGTGCCCGGCCCTCCGGGCCACCGTGATCGGACCGCCCACCTTGCCCGTGAAAAAACGCTGGTTCCATATGGCCACGAAAGTGGCCCGGTCCAGCAGGGCCATCATCTGGGGCACGACCGAAGACAGATAGACCGGCGAACCCAGGATCAGGCCTTCGGCCTGGCGCATCTTTTCCAGTATCTCCTCGAAATCGTCCCGCTGGGTGCAGCGGCCCTTTTTGGCGCACTCGTAACAGCCCCGGCAGGGCTTGATCTCCTTGCCCCGCAACGAGATCAGTTCGGTCTTCATCCCCGCCTCCCGGAGCGTCCGCAAGGCGGTATCGACGTACTCCCGGGTGTTGCTCCGGGGCCTCGGACTGCCGGCAATCCCCAAAACCTTCATGGCTCTTCCCTCCGCTTCAAGGAAAACGGGTCGGCCGTCGTGGTCAGGCTGCCCTCCTCGATCTGGCGGCGCATCAGGTCGGGAAAAAAGTCATGCTCGAAACAACGGCTGAAACGCTCGCTCTCGACTCCCAGCCCGTCCTCGAGCGATCCGGAACCCGAGGCGTAAACCGCCTGCTTGGCCAGGGCCAGGGCGTAATGGGGCTGGCGCAGGATCGGGGCCAGCAGCCGGGCCGCGCCCTCGTCCAGATTGCCCGGCTCCACGGCCAGATGCACCAGCCCCAGGGACGCGGCCTCGTCGCCCCGGTAAAGCCGGCCGGAAAGGATCATCTCGAGGGCCCGGCCGAGGCCCACCAGGCGAGGCAGCCGCTGGGTCCCCCCGCCCCCGGGAATCAGGCCGACCTTGACCTCGGGCAGGCCGATCCGGGCCGTGGTCTCGGCCACCCGCAGGTCGCAGGCCATGGCAAACTCGAAACCGCCTCCGAAACACAGGCCGGATACCGCGGCCACCAATATCAAGGGGCTGGCCTCCATCCGGTTGAACAGGGCCTGGATGCGGTGGGAAAAGGTCCGGGCCTTGTCCGGGACCAGTTGCATCATCTCGATGCCGTCGGCCCCGCCGATGAAATGCGTCTCCCCGGCCCCCTTGAAAATCACGGCCCGGGCCTCGGTCCGCTCGATCCGCTCGATCGCCGATTCCAGTTCGGACATCAGGTCCGAATTGATCGAGTTGCGGTCCGCCACCCGGTCGATGGTCACCCGGACCACGGGCGGGGTCTCTTCCAAACGCAGATGAGTCAGTCCGTCTCCCATGAGCCCTCCCGCTCAGATGACCAGGCCGCCGTTGGGACTGACGACCTGGCCGGTGATGAAATCCGCCTCGGGCGAGGCCAGAAAGGCCACCAGGCCCGCGATCTCCTCGACCCGGCCCAGACGCCTGAGCGGCGTCTTCTTGACGATGTACCCCTCGAATCCCCCGGGCAGGCCGCCGAGCATGGGCGTGTCCACGTACCCCGGCGCCACCACGTTGACCCGGATGTTGTGCGGGGCCGCCTCGACGGCCAGACTCCGGGCCAGCATGTTGACCCCGCCCTTGGCCGCGCTGTAGGCAATGGCCCCGGGCGTGGGCGTCAGGGAAGCCACCGAGGAAAAAAGCACGATCCGCCCGCCGCCGCAGTCCTTCATCCACCGGACCGCGGCCCGGGCGCAGAAAAAGGTCCCGTCCAGGTTCACGGCCATCATCCGCCGCCAGGTCTCGTCGTCGATCTCCTCCAGAGAGGCGGTCGGGCCCAGAATGGCCGCGGTCTGGACCAGCAGGTCCAGCCGGGGACTCCGTTCCCGCATGACCGAAAACAGGTCCTCGACCGATTCGCTCGAAGCCACGTCCACGGCCAGGCCCTCGGCCCGTCCGCCGGCCCAGTTGATCAGGCGGGCCGTTTCCTCGGCCGCGTCCCGATCCAGGTCGGCGGCCAGGACCCGGATTCCCCGGCCGCCCAGGGCCCGGGCCGAAGCCCGTCCCATGCCGGAGCCGGCGCCGATCACGGCCGCGGTTTGTACATCAGAGGTCAGCATGGATACCGTCGCTCTTTCCCGCATGGGCGGCCCGGGGGCCCTTCCATGTCGGTCCGGGTTTCCGGAGCGGTCGGCTCCGGGTGGTCAAGCGTGATGCGAATTTAAATTGAAATATGAACCAACTGTCAGAAATATGGCAAAAGCCCGGGGGTCATGTCAAGAAAAAAAATGTTCCTTAATATTTAAACTGACCGGAACAGGATGTTAGGGGGCCAGACCCTCCAAGACCCAAGAAACCGCCTCCCCCACCAGGGGCCGGGGAATGTGGGCGTGGGGCGAGGAGTCCCAGACCAGCCACTTGACCCCGATCATGTGGTTGAGCCCCATCAGGGACCGGGCCAGGAAGACGGCCGGCAGGTCCTGGACCTCCCCCCGGGCCAGACCGGGCCCGAATCCGGCCACGTAGCCCCGGGACAGCCGGTGGTAATACCACATGCCCAGACCCGGACCGATGGTCTCGCTCTGGCCCACGACCCGGTAAATCCGGCGGTGGGCCTCCAGAAACCGGAAAAAGGCCACCATGCCTTCCTGTTCCTGGGTCCGGCGGTCCCCATGCCCCTTCGTGGCCCGGCTCAGGGACCGGCGCAGTTCCCGGCTCAGATAGCGGACGTAGCCCTCCATCAGGTCCTGCTTGCTCCGGAAATGCACGTAGAACGTGCCCTGGGCCACCCCGGCCTCCCGCGTGATCTCCGAAACGTTGGCCCGGTTGAATCCGTGCCGGCCGAATACCCGCTCGGCGGCCTGGAACAGGGCCTGCCGCGTCCGTTGGCCCTGGGTCAGCCCCGCTTCCGGCAAGGCCGGCTCCTCGGCCCGGTCCGGCCGGGAGGACTGGGACAGGTCCGCCGGCCGCTTCCAGGCCGCCGGGCCGCCGATGCCCCGCAGGAGCATGGTCGCGGTCAGGTCCAGCAGCCGGGCCGGATCGTAGGTTTCGGCCCCCTCCCCCCAGTCCAACAGGTTGAAATAGACCACGCCCAGCAGGCCGTAGGCGATCAAGTTGGCGTCCAGGGGCCGGACGTTCCCCAGGGCCGCTTCGCCCCGGAAGAAGCGGCGGTAATAACGGGCCAGGGAGGCGAAGTAGGCGATGGTGACCTGGTCGATGAGCTCGAACTCGCCGAGAATACGATGAAAATACAGATTCTCCCGGGTGTGGTCGTACAGCAGGCCCACCACCCGCCTCAGCCGCGACTCGAAATCCGCCCCCTCCAGGTCCAGCCCGTCGGCCCGTTCCCAGAACCGGTCCACGATCTCGTCGTGCAGTTCGATGAGGAGCTGTTCCTTGTTCTTGAAATATTGGTAGAATGTGCCCTGGGAAACCCCGCAGTGGCGGGATATTTCGGATATGGAGGCCCGGTAGTAGCCTTGTTCGTTGAATACGTGGCGGGCGCCGTCCATCAGAGCGGCCCGGGTATGATGTCCCTTGGGCGTCAGATGCCGACCACTACCGGTTCTGCTGCCTGGCGGCGCTTTCACGGAATCACCTGCAAGTCATTCATGAATCATCTGTCAGATTTAATCGATCAAGCCCACCCTGTCAAGAAAAAACACGGGCAAAACCGGCCGGGCCGAAACCCGGCCCCGACCCCCCGGGGCCCTCCCCGCCCGGCTCGGAAGCATACCGAACCCCAAATGAATTAATTTTCACAAAACCCTTGACACACCGTCCATGTATACCCTATATACAGTAAAGTGATGCAATCACGAACACTACCGTACAGGTAGACTATCGGCAAAAAAATATAGTTATTAGGAGGTATTATCAGAATGGCGACTGTTGAATTCCAAGGCAAGACGTTTGAGATCGACGAGGACGGGTTCCTTCAGAGCTTTGATCAGTGGAACCACGAATGGGTCGACTACGTCAAGGAGTCCGAGGGCATATCCGAAATCACGGACGAGCACTGGAAAGTCATTAACATGCTCCAGGACTACTACAAGAAAAACGGCATCGCGCCCATGGTCCGCATCTTGTCCAAGGTCACCGGTTTCAAACTGAAGTACATCTACGAGCTCTTCCCCTCTGGCCCGGGCAAAGGCGCCTGCAAGATGGCTGGTCTGGCCAAGCCGACCGGTTGCGTCTAACCCGCCGCCAACCGATTTTTCAATCGAAAAAAGACCTTCCCCCGGGAAGGTCTTTTTTTTATCCCTTCGCCCCTCCATCCGGCCCGTTCAGCAAGAACATGGGGGTCCTGTCCAATTCCGATTTCGTCATCCTGCGGACCGGTCGTTCTCCTCCTGTTGCTCCCCCCCCGCCTCGCGTCGACGCAGTTTCACTCGGATACATGCCGGAGAGCGACTGCATGGTCCCGCTCGTTCCCAAGTTCCAGCTTGGGAACGCCAGATGGCCTTGAAGCTCTGCTTCAACACCGTATTCCGTATGGCGCGGCCAAGGCGGAAACCAATGCCATGACGGGAAAAGAGGGAAGCTGGAGACTCCAGGAAATGGGTGTCCGGTCCACTCTTGCCCCCTCCCCCCCCGGGAGAGGGTCGGGGTGAGGGCTCTTTCGTCGTTCTGCCGGGCCAGGTCATTTTCATGGTTCATTGTGTCATACAGGGCATGAGGGTTCCCGCGACCCGTTTGCTTCAGCGAACCCTTTCGCAAGACGGAACACCGCAACCCGGTCTTGAGCGCCCCGAGCCCCCACGAAAACGGCCCCCTCGGCGGATAGCCGGGGGGGCCGGATCGTTCATCGGGCCGCCCGGGGCGGCCCGATGTTTTTACAGGTCCTTGAAGGGGTTGGGGCCGACCCGATCGATGACTTCCATGAAGTCGCCGATGATCCGGGGCAGGCGGTCCCAGTCGGTGATGCTGACTTCATCGACCTGGACCCGCTCCGGCTCCAGGGCCAGACGGGTCAGGGTTTCGGCGATCTTGCTCATGCGCACCGTGGCCAGCTCGCTGCCTTTGACGAAGTGGCACTGGTAGTCGTCGCCGGGGCGGCAGCCCAGGAGCATGACCCCGTCGTACCCGGTGGACAGGGCGTCGGCGATCCAGACCAGGTTCATGGAACCCAGGCAGCGCAAGGGGATGATCCGGACATAGGCGCTGTATTTCAGCCCGGCCGCCCCGGCCATGTCCAAGGCCGGGTAAGCGTCGTTTTCGCAGGCGAAGATGAGAACCCGGGGTTTTTCCTCGTCCTCTTCCGGTATCTCCACGTCCTTGATCATGGACCCGATCAGGTCCACCGAGTAGTTCTTGAAGGAGATGATCCGCTCGGGACAGGCGCCCATGCAGACGCCGCAGCGGCGACAGCGGGTCGGCTGGGGCAGCGGGTTGGACTTTTCGTCCTCGTTGAGCGCGCCGAAGGGGCACTCGTCCGTGCAGCGCCGGCACTGGGTGCAGCGGCTGAGGTAGATTTCCGGGAAGGACAGGTCGCCCGCCCTGGGGTGGAGCGCCTTGCCCACGGCAACGGCCTCGACGGCCTGGATGGCCTTCATGGCCGCGCCGGTGGCGTCTTCCTTGGCCGAACTCATGGTCATGGGCCGGCGCACGGTCCCGGCGGTGTAAACGCCGGTCCGGCGGGTTTCATAGGGGAAGCAGATGAAGTGCGAGTCCGGGAAGCCGTACTTCAGATTGGGCAGGTCCGGCCCCTGGCGGTAGGCCAGCTTGAGGACGCTGTTCCTGACCTTGGGCTTGACCGCCTCTTCCTCGCCCTCGGCCGGCTTTTTCTCTTCCTCGGCCGTGGCCACGGCGTCCGGATCGATCAGCCAGGTGGCCGCGTTGGGCATCATGCCCGTGGCCAGGACCACCAGGTCCAGTTCGTCGATCTGGACCTTGTCGTTGAGCAGGCGCTCTTCGGCCTCGATGACGATCTTCCCGCCGCCGGCTTCCACCTTTTCCACGTCGCCCCGGATGAAGACCACCCCGGCCCGCTGGGCCTGGCGGTAGAACTCTTCGTCCTGTCCGGGCGCGCGCAGGTCCTTGTAGATGATGTAGACCGCCATCTCTTCGTTCTGTTGCTTGAGCATGATGGCGTGTTTGAGGGAGGCCCGGCAGCAGACCGCCGAACAGTACGGCAGGTGCTCCTGGTCCCGGGAGCCGGCGCACTGGATGAAGGCCACGGCGGCGGGTTCTCCGCCGTCCGAGGGCCGGGCGATCTTGCCGGCCGAAGCCATTTCCTCGAACTGGATGTTGGTGATCACGTCGGGCGAGGCGCCGTAGCCCAGGTGGCCCAGCTTCTCCGGGTTGTAGGGCTTCCAGCCCGTGGCCTGGACGATGGCCCCGAACCGCTGGGTCACGGCCTGGCCGTCGGACTTGAACTCCGTGTCGAACAGGCCGGGGCCGCCCTTGATCTCCACGATCTCGGCCGACGGATAGACCTTGATCCGGTCATGGCCCTGCACTTCGGCGATCAGTTCGGGCACGCCCGTCTCTTCCAGGTCCTGATAAGGCGGTTTGGAGGGCGTGGACTTGGCCAGTTTGGCCGAAAAACCACCCAGGGCCGCCTCTTTCTCGAGCAGGGCCACCCCGTACCCGGCCTTGGCCGCCTCGAGGGCCGCGGTCATGCCGGCCACGCCGCCGCCGACCACCAGGATGTCCTTGGAAAACTGGGTCGCTTCGCCGTCCGGGCCCAGATAGGGCACGGGCAGTTCCATCTTGCCCACCTTGGACAGGCCCATGCGCAGGTAGTCTTCGGCCATCATCTGGCGGTCTTCGTTTTCGTCGTCCAGTTCGTCGTTGGGCTCGGTGCACCAGACCACCTGCTCTCGCAGGTTGACCCGGTCCAGGATGATGTTGCCGAAATCGAAAACGTCGTACATGACCCGGGGGCTGCAAGCGGCGATGACCACGGTGTTGAAACCTTCGGACTCGATGTCCGCCTTGATCATCCCCACGCCTTCCGGGCTGCACAGGAACTCATGGCTCTTGCAGTTCTCGATCTTGTATTCCTTTTTCGCCACGTTGGCCAGGCCATCGACCTTGATGACCTCCCCGATGCCGCAGCCGGTGCAGATGTAGCATGCTTTTTTCTTGTCCATGGTCTGTTTACCTCCCTACGATGGACTGGATGGCCTTCAGGGCCGCGGCCGTGCCGCTCTGGACACAGGAGGAGACGTCGTTGGGCCGCTTGACCGTCCCCACGCCGACCAGGCCGCTCACGCCGGTGTCGGAGGGCAGAAAGCCGTAGGGATCGTAGCTGACGGCATCGAGGGGCACCTTGCACTCGGCCGTGTTGGGCACCATGCCCGTGGCCAGGACCGCCATGTCCACGGTCAGCTTGACCGGCTGGCCGGCTATCGTGTCCTCGCCCTCCAGCGTCACGTCGCCGGTCTCGGGATTCTGGGTGATCTTGGCGATCTTGGACTTGACAAAGATCACCTTGTCGTCGGCCTGGACCTTGACGTAGAAGTCCTCCAGCCGCTCCATGGCCCGGATGTCGATAAAGCAGATCGTCACTTCCGAGTCCGGATACCGTTCCCGAACGTAGGTGGCCTGCTTGAGGGAGGCCAGACAGCAGATGCCCGAACAGTAGGGCAGGTTGTTCTCGTCCCGGGACCCGGCGCACTGGACGAAAGCCACGCGCTTGGCCTCCTTGCCGTCCGAAGGCCGGACCAGCTTGCCCGCGGTGGGACCGTTGGCCGAAGCCAGACGCTCCATCTGCACGTTGGTGATCAGGTTGCTGTTCCTGGCGAAGTTGTAGTATTCGATCCGGGTCGGATCGTAGGGCGACCAGCCCGCGGCCCAGACGATGCTGCCCACGTTCAGCTTGAAGGTCTGTTCCTGCATCTCCAGGTCGATGGCCCCGTACGCGCAGGCCGCCTTGACCTTTTCGGCCTCGCCGCCGGCCGCCAGGGCCGGGTCCAGGACGTAGCGCATGGGGAAGGCCAGGTCATGGGGCAGGTAGGCGGCCTTGATCCGGCTCATGCCGTAATTGAAGGGGTTGTCGACCTCCATCTCGCAGGCCTCGGCGCATTTGCCGCAGCAGGTGCATTTTTCGTTGACATACCGGGGCGCGAGTTTGATCGTGACTTCGAAGTTCCCTTCCTCGCCGGCGATCGACGCCACTTCGGCCATGGTGAAAAAACGGACGTTGGCGTTCTGCCGCATCCGCTTGAAGTTGATTTCCAGGCCGCAGTAAGGCGGGCAGAGTTTGGGAAAATACTGGTTCAACTGGGCCACCCGGCCGCCCAGGTAGGGATTCTTCTCCACCAGCACGACGCTGTAGCCGGCTTCCGCGGCTTCGATGGCGGTGGATATACCGCTGATCCCTCCCCCGACGACGAGGATGGTTTGCGTGGTTTTCTCCTCTCCCATGACGTACCTCCGGGAATTTGTATTTTCTTGGGTTGACCGTGATCGGCCCTGACAGGGAGGCCGGGGCGTGGACTTTGGCCGGCCCGGGCCGAAAAAATTTGTGAAACTATGAACTTATGCCGGCAAAAACCGGAGCCGCCCGAAAAGCCCGGCCCCGTAGTCGGCCTTTGTCCAATTTCTACAGACCCTTATCCCAAGCCATCAACCTCTGCTTTCTACCACAATTCTCCCAATTTGCAAGCCCTTTTTCCATGTCCGGCCCCGGGCCGCGCCCCTGCGGCCCGCTCCCGGCCGGCCAGGGGCGCAGGCCCGATTTTTTCCCGCTCGTTCCCAGGCTCCGGCCTGGGAACCCCATTCTGCCTTGAAGCGCTGCTTCAACACCTTATTCCGTGCGGAGCGATTATACCGAGAAGCATCGCCGTAACGGAAAAAAAGGGAAGCGGGAGCTTCCGGGATTGGGTTCCCAGGCTGGAGCCTGGGAACCGGCAAAACTTCCCGAAGAACCGGTGCTCGTCCTCCCCCAAATAAAGAAGCGCCCCCGAGGGGGCGCTTCGAACATACGGCCGGTAGACCGAAGGTTACGGCAGCAGGTTCTTGACCGGAACCTTGCGCGGGGTCCATTCGCCGGACTTGGGATTCAAGCTCAGATTGGCGAAGGCCAGCCAGTTGGCGTTGTCCATCTTGGGGGTGTCTGCCCGGAAGTAGTAGCCCGGCCAACGGGTTTCCGTCCGGAACAGGATCGTCCGGATGTGGGCCTCGGCCTGATACATCCGGTGGACGTTCTCCCAGCAGCGCTCCAGCTCGTACACGTCGCAGGCGCCCAGCTTTTCCGCGTCTTCCCGCAGGAAGTCCAGCAGTTCCATACCGCGTTCGCAGAGGCTCTTGCTGGTTTTGAAGGCCGAGGACACGCCGCCCGCATATTCGTCCATGATCTTCTGCAGACGGAACATGAACATGAACGGCTTGATGTAGTTGGGGTTGTAGTCGTCGTCGGACGAGAAGCCCTTGTGCTCGGCGAAGAGCTCGATGGGCTTGAGGGCCTTTGCCTGCAGCGGAGCCAGGTCCTCGGTCTCGGGCACGTTGTTGTTGGCCAGAATCCACTTGATGGCCTGCTTGCCCGTGTACCGACCTTCGGCATAGGAGCCGGAGGAGAACTTGTGGCTGGAAGCGCCCGAGGCGTCGCCGGCCGCGAACAGGCCTTTGACCGTGCACATGTTGCCCACGTCGCCCCAGAAGTAGTCGTCAGGCAGGTCGCCCTTGCCCTTCAGGTCCGGGGGACCGGAAACCCAGGCACCGGAAGCTCCGGAGTGGGAGCCGATGAAGTAGGGCTCGCAAGCGGCGATTTCACTGTGCTTCTCATCCGGAGAGATGTTCTGGGCCGCCCACAGGAAGGCCTGGCTGATGGTCATGTCCAGGAAGTCTTCCCAGGC
>JAHJTB010000446.1 GCA_018830135.1 Pseudomonadota bacterium
CAAGGCGGCCGCCGAAGCCGCGGCCCGGGCCGTGGGTCTGCCGCCGGTCGAACGGGAGTCCATGGGCCGGCGGACCAGGGAGTCGGTGGCCCGCCGCTTTTCCCTGGAACGCGAAATCGACTCGCTCTTCCAAATCCTGACCGGTCGCACCGAGGTGCCGTAATGGACCTGGGTCGGCTCATCGAAGAAAATCCGGGCCTGTGCCGTCTGGCCCGACGCGCCAGGCAGGACCCTGACGCGCCCTTCACCATCCTCACGGCCAAGATCAAACTGACCTGGCGCTGCAACCTGCGTTGCCGCGTCTGCGCCCTCTGGCGCTTGGGCGGCCGACCGGAATCCCAGGCCATGAGCGCGGCGGACATCGGGGCTCTGTTGGCCGGACTCGTGCGGCTGGGGCTGCGAAAGGTCCATTTCTCCGGCGGGGAACCCCTGCTGCGGGAGGACTTCGATGAAATCGTGCGCCGGGCCGTCTCCCTGGGGCTCCAGGTCAATCTGACCACCAACGGCACGCTCCTGGACAAGGACCGGGCTCGCACCCTTGTGGATTCGAGAATCCATACCGTGGCCTTTTCCCTGGACGCAGCCCAGGCGAAAAAGCACGACGCCCTGCGGGGCGTCGAGGGGGCCTGGGGCATGACCTGGAAGGGCATCGTCCGGCTTCAGACACGCAACCAGGCCAAGGGCCGCGGTCCGGTCGTGGCCGTCAACACCGTGGTCTGCCGGAAGAACATCGAAGATATGGGCGCCCTGTTCTCTTTGCTCAAAGAGCGGGGGATCGAGAGCTGGCGGCTGCTGCCGGTGCGGACCGCGGACAAAAAGCTTCGCCCGACCAGCGATCAATGGGCCCGGTTGAAGGACCAGTGGTCTGACTGGCGGCCCTTGCTGACCCGGGGGCTGACGGTCTGGCGCTCCCCCCGGCAGGCCCGGCTGGCGGCCAAAGGCCGTTATGCCGTCCCATCCCCTGTTGCGCCGACCTGTCTGGCGCCGTGGTTCAACTTGTTCATCGACGCGGACGGAGCGGCCTATCCCTGCTGCACGGGCCGACAGACCATGCCCGCCTACGGGAATGTCCTGTCCATGAACCTGGACGATCTGCCGTCCTTCTTGGGAGGACGGGAAATTCGGGCCAGCCTGGCCTCGGGCCACCCCTTCGAGGTCTGCCGGACCTGCGACGAGTTTCATCTGGAAAACGAGGCCCTTGAACGGGCCGCCCGGAAGACGGAGGAAAAATAGAACCGACATGACAGGAACATGCATACGGATTTTAGCGGTGCTGCTGCTGGTTCTGGCCCCGGCCCGGCTCCTGGCCGCCGAACCAGGTCAAAGCCTGAAAATACTGCTCTCGCCCGGCCCGACGGAAATCAAGATCAAGGCCCTGGAGGGCGGAGTCTGGGAGGCCAAAGGCGCCGGGGGCCAGTACCGGCTCGAACCCGGCAAAGGGGACAAACTGATTTTCACCCTGCCGGACCAGACCCGGATCGAGGCCGTCGTCCAGGTCGACCGGGCCAAGTTCAAGCGGAACGGAGACCTCTGGCTCGGGGTCAAGTTGTACCCGGACAAGATCAAGGTGGACCTGACGGAAAGCGGCTCCGGGGACTGGGAGTACAAGGACAAGGGCGACAAGATCAAGGTTTATCGGGGCGAGGGCCAGACGGGCAAGGTCAAGTATTACCCGGAAACCGGCAAGCTCAAAGCCAAGGACAACGATGAAAAGGAAGTGGCCGTGATCAAGGGCGCCGGCCGGCCGTCGGCGGTGCTGGCCCCGTTTTTGAGCACCGGCCTGTCGCCCGAACGCCAGGTCTGCCTGGCCCTCCTGTTGCTCCATCTCGGGCGTTGAAGTCCAAGGCCCCGATCCTTCTGGCCGCGCCGGGCGCGGGCCTCGGTCATCTGACCCGGGCCTGCGCCGTTGCCCTGGCCCTGAAAAAAATCGGAATCGAAGCCCGTGTCGTCACCCACTCGATTCACGCCCATGGCCTGGCCGGGCTGACAGGCTGCACCGTGGATTTCATCGCCGCCGCTTTCTGGCGGCCCTCGATTCCCGCCTACGTAGCGACCGTCAATCCGAAGCTGGTGGTGCTCGACACCTTCCCCTGGGGCATCCGGGCCGAATGGCGTTCGCTCGGAGGCTTGCGTTATGCGCTATTGGCCCGGCGCCTCGATGTCGAGGCCTATCTCCGGGCAACCGGCCTGGAATGGGACCCGTCCGGCCCGCAGCTTGAACGGGTCATCCGGATCGAATCCCTGTCAGCCGACCAGACGGCCAGGCTGGAGGCAACGGGCGGGACCTGCCACGACCTGGAGGGACGCATCCGGTTTCCGGCCCACGATATCCCGACCGATCCGCCGGACGAACTGGCCGGGCTGCTCGATCAACAACCGGTGGTCCTGGTCGTCCATTCCGGACCGGAGGACGAGGTTATGCGCCTGGTGGACCTGGCCCGCGAGGAATGCCGCCGAACGGGCGAGGGACAGGTGGCGATCGTGTCCACGAGGCAGATTCCACCCCTGCCCTGTCCGGTCTTCCGCTTTTTCCCGGCGGCTCGCCTATACGACCGGGCCTTTCGGATCGTCACCGGGGCCGGATACAACAGCGTCTCGGAAAGGGCCCTTCATCCGGACAGCCATCTCTGCCTGCCTTTTGCCCGCCGGTACGACGACCAGGCCGGCCGTCTGGCCGAGCCCGAGGCCGGACAAGCCGAAGGTTCGGCCCAAACGGCGCGAATTCTCGCCGATTGGCTGGATTCCTGAGGAAAGACCGCACATCGAATCCCCGCGGGTCAGAGGTTGACTGCCAGCCCCTTGTCTCTGAGGTACTCCTTGACCTGTCGAATACTGAGGGTCCGGAAATGAAAGACCGACGCCGCCAGAACGATCCGGGCGCCGCCCTGGACCACGGCTTCGTAAAAATGTTCGAGCTGGCCGGCGCCTCCGGAAGCCACGACCGGCAGGTCCACGGCCTCGGAAATGGCCCGGGTGAACTCGATGTCGTATCCCGCCAGCGTGCCATCCCCGTCCATGCTTGTGGGCAGAATCACCCCGGCCCCAAGTTCCTGGCACTGCCTGGCCCATTCCGCCGCATCCCGGCCCACGGGCCGGGTGCCGCCGGAAACGACCAGTTCGAATCCGGAAGGCATGGATGAATTCCGTCTGGCGTCCACGGCGATCGTGATCTTTTCCGGCCCGTGCACCCGGGCTGCCCCCGAGATCAGTTCCGGGTCTTTGACGGCCGCGCTGTTCATGGATATCTTGTTCGCGCCGGCTTCGAGTACCAAATCGATGTCCTCGAGGGAGCCGATCCCGCCGCCCACGGTCAGGGGGATACTGATGACCGAAGCGACCTTTTTGACCCATTCCAACCGGGTTTTCCGGTTTTCAAGCGTCGCGGCGATGTCAAGCATGGCCAGTTCGTCGGCCCCTTCTTTTTCGTAAAAAGCCGCGTTCTCGACCGGATCGCCCGCGTCCCGGAGGTCCACGAAGTGGACGCCCTTGACCACGCGCCCCTCTTTCATGTCCAGACAGGGCATGACCTTGATCGCTTCCATGATTTTGCCTCCTTCCGGCAGCTGTCCTGGATTTCGCCGCGCGGCGGACGAAAGACCGTCCGCGCCCCCTCTGAAAATCGAAACGGGAGGAAAACGTCGGGGCCGAGGTTCAGCCCATCGCGTCCAGGGCCTGGTCGATCTCTTGGCGAACCAGCCCCTCCTCACGGGTCCGTCCGGCCTCCAGAACCTCCCGGGCCGCGCTCCCGCCCAGACGGCCCAGGGCCCAGGCGCACATGCCGCGCACGATCTCGTCGGGGCTGTCGGCCAGGCTCCGGGCCAGCGGGGACACGTGCTCCCGATCCCCCAGGTTGCCCAGGGCCCGGGCCGCGTTCATACGCCATTTGGAGCCGTTTTTCCGGGAAATATAAAACGCCTTGGGCCAGACCCGCTCGACATAGTGTTCATCGCTCATGTCCAGCAGGACCGGGAGGTCGAAATCCGGGGCCCGCGCCGTCAATGGACCGTTATCGGGCAGGTCCTGATTCATCCAGGGCTGATTCCGGGGGCAGACTTCCTGACAGCGGTCGCAGCCGTATACCCAGATGCCCATCGGCTCCCTCAGGCTTAGTGGGGTGATGCCCTCGGTGTAATAAGAATTGTAGGCAATACAGCGCTTGGGGTTCATTTTTCCCGGGGAATACAAGGCCCCGGTCGGGCAGGCGGCAATGCAGGCGTTTTTGCACCACGAAGGACAGCCCAGTTCGATGGACGGCTCGTCCGGCTCGATTTCAGCGTCCAGGATCAGGGGAATGCTTTCGAGCCAGGACGCATGACGCATGGCGTTGCGGGCGTAAACGAAACAGTTCTTACCGTAAGTGACAATGCCCGCCCGGGCCGCCGACATGCGGGCCGGCACCTCTTCGTCGAACCAGACCCGCAGGCCCTGGCCTTTCAAAAAATCGATCATATCCCCAAGTCGCCGATGTTCATCCCCCCGCTCGATCCGCTCGTCCACCTGGTAGCATCGGCCGATCCGGCCGACCATGCTAGAAGGAAAGGCCCGGCGGTGATAGTTGCGGATCAGGACCAGAAGGGACCGGGCCCAGGGGTGCTTTTCCGCAAAGGCGGCCCCCCGGCGGACATTGAATGACTCGGTCCGGACCCAGCCGTACATCTCCGGCGGCCTCGATTCGATCTCCCGGATATACAGGTCCAGGGGCTCGACGCCTGTGAACCCCGCGTCCTCGAAACCCAGTTCCAGGGCTTTCCCCCTGATCTGCTCCTTCAGGTTCATGCCTCACTCCCCTCGTGCCGGGACAAAAAGCTCAGGACCTGCCTGGCGTAGTCCTCGGGATAGTGTTCGTGAATGTTGTGCCCGCAACGCGGGAAGACGGCCAGTTCACCCCTGGGCAGTCCCCGGTAAAATGCCACGCCCTGCTCGACCTCGAAAAAATGCCCCCGGTCCGGGTACATGACCAGCACCGGCCGGGTGACCTGGGGCAGGTCGCCCCGCAGATCGAAAACGCCCCGGCCGTACTCGCCGCCATATCTGCTGCACAGGTTGAAAAAGGCTTCGGCCCGCTCGGGCCCGTGCCAGTCGAAGTACTTGCCCTGAATCCGCGGGGTCAGGCCCTGGAAGGAGTCGGGGAACTTGGCCCGGTTGAACTCCTCGAGGGTCGTGGTCAGAAAGCAGAGCGTGCTGGCCGTGGTCAGGGTCCGGACCTGGTCGGGATAACGGATGGCGTAGTCCAGGCCGACCACCCCGCCTTCACACTGGCCGACGATGTGGAACCGGTCGAGGCCCAGGTGCTTCATCAGGGCGGCCATGGCTTGCACGCTGGCCTCCCTGAATCCGTCACTGACGTAAAAATCCGGGAAATCCGGGCCTTCCTCGGAAAGCCCATAACCCCGGCGATCGTACATCACGACCTGGTAACCGGCCCTGACCAGGCCGGGATAGATGTCCCGCCACATCTTTACGCAGGAAAAGCCGTTGTGCAGCAGGACGATCGTCTCGCCCCGTCCGTGCACCTCGTAAAAAGTCCGCAGGCCTTTGATCGTCGTGAATGGCATTTATCTTCTCCGTTGGTTCAAGGCCCGCCTCATTCGGACGGCAGGTCTCCGAGGACCTTGAAGGTGCCCTGGCCGACGGCCAGCAGCCGGTCCTGGTCGTCGAAAATTTCGGCGGTCGTGAAACCCAGGGCCCGGGTCCGCCGGACCACTCGCGCGCCGCAGGTGAAACGGTCCCCCGAGGCTGCCGCCAGATACTGGATGTCCAGTTGGATCGTGGCGCAGTCCTGACGGTCGGCCAGGGTGCTCATGACCGCCCAGGCACTGGTGGTGTCCATCAGGGTAAACAGGATGCCTCCGTGCGGCCGTCCGGGGGACGGCCAGCAGACTTCCGGATTGGGAGTCAGACGGCATTGCGCCTGCCCTGCCCCGGCCTGTTCGCAAAAAATGCCCACGACCCGGTAAAGCGGGTTGTCGTTGATCCGGGCGATTTCATCCGTTGATAAATTCATAAACCGTCCTGTATTCGAGTGACCGACGAGTCGCCCGGGCCGCGAGGGATGGAATTCGAGCCCGGGTCTTGGCGAACGGCTCGCCTGAACGGCGGTCAGATATGAGTCTGACAAAGCGCAATGGGGCGATCATAGGTAAACGTCGGGCGGGGTGTCAACCGGATTCGGGTCAATGCCCGATGGAAGCGGCAACACCGGCCTGGGCGATGATTTCGATCAGCCTCTGGGTGTGTTCGTCGTCCGGGGCCGAGGCCCCGTCCATCCGGTACGTCCCGCCGATCTGTCCGGCCTTGGAGCGGCCCCCCTCGTGGTAGGGCAGAAGAGAGACCTTGTCAACGCCCAGCCGGGATGCCAGGGCGGCCAGTTCCCGGATTTCCCTCGCGGAATCGTTGAATCCGGCGATGAGGGGTATGCGAAACCAGGTCCGCACGCGGGGCGCCAGGGCGGCCGCGTTGGCCAGGATGCGCTCGTTGTCCACGCCGGTGAACTCCCGGTGAAGGGCCGGGTCGAGGGTCTTGACGTCCATCATCAGCAGGTCCAGCACGGGCAGGAGGGCCTCGTACCTTTCGAGCGGGGCGAAGCCGGTCGTGTCCAGGGCGGTGTGCAGCCCGAGCGCCCTGGCGCGGCCCAGCAGTTCCGTGACGAACTCATACTGGCTCATGGCTTCGCCGCCCGAGACGGTCATCCCGCCGCCCGAGTTCTTATAGAACACCCGGTCCCGGACGACCTCGTCGAGGACTTCTTCCACGGTCATAAGACGGCCGATCACGCCCAGGGACTCGTAGATGCAGGCCGGGACGCATTGCAGGCACTGGGTGCAGCGTTCCCAGTCGATTCGCCGGCCCTGCTCCCCGTCCAGGGTGATGGCCCCCTCCGGACAGACCGCCGCGCAGGCCCCGCAACGAACGCACTTGACGTCCCGGACGATCAACTGGGGCTCGAAGCGCTGGGACTCGGGGTTGGAGCACCAGCTGCACCGCAAGGGGCAGCCCTTCATGAAGACCGTGGTCCGGATGCCGGGGCCGTCGTGGATGCTGAAGCGCTGAATGTTGAAGACGTTTCCAGTCATTTTTTCAAGCCGGGGGCGGTCTTGCGACCGCCCCCCGCCACCCCCTCGGGTCGTTTGGGCCTGGTTGGGCCGTCCGGTTAAAAACCTTGCGCGGTCCGGGCGATGATCGAGTCCTGCAGCCCCTTGCTCAGGTCGACGAAATAGGCGCTGTACCCGGCCACCCGGACGATGAGGTCCTCATATTTTTCCGGCTCCGCCTGGGCCGCCAGCAGGGTGTCCTTGTCCAGGACGTTGAACTGGATGTGGCTGATGTCCAGGTCCCCCCAGGAACGGAGATAGTTGACGAACACGTTTTTCATGTCGCCTTCGAGCGCCGAAGGCAGAAACTTCTGGTTGAGCAGGTGGTTGTACGTCCTTGCCGTGTCGATCTTGGAGGCGGACTTCAGGACGGCCGTCGGCCCCTTTCGGTCCATTCCCTGGATGGGCGAGAGCGTGGCGTCGGCAAAGGCATCGCCCGCCTTGCGGCCGTCGGGCGTGGCCGGCGTGTCGAAGGCCATGCCATACGTGGCCGAAACGCCGCTGCCATCGCCCCGGCAGGGAATTCCGAAACGATCGGTGAACTCGGCCATGACCTCGGCTGTCCGGTGATGCACGGTCACGGCGATCTCGTCGGCATAGTCGTCATCATTGCCGTACTTGGGCGCCGCCACCATCCGTTGCCTCAGGTCCTCGTACCCTTCCCAGTTGGCGTCCAGGGCCTCGATCAGCTCTCCCATGGTCGCCGCCCGGTCATCGAAAACCACCTTTTTCACCGCCGCCATGGAATCGGCCACATTGGTGACCCCGACGATGATGCAGATGTTGTAGACCATGGACGGATAGCTCCACTGGCGGCAGTCCTTGCCCTGCTCGATGCATCCGTCCAGGACCGCGGAGTAGAACGGCCGGGGGAGATACTTCTCGTACAAGGCCCGGGCCGTGTTTTCAATGGTGCACTGCCGTCCGAAGAAGAAGCGCAACTGCCCCAGGTAGGCCTCGAAAAGGTCATCCCAGGAGGCAAAGGTCCGGGGGTCTGGCGTAGCCGCGCCCCGCTGCTCGCCCGTGGCCGGATTGACGCCCTGGTGCAGGGCCCACCACAGAAGCTTGGGCAAAACCAGACCGCCGTACGCCCGCTTGGCCACGTTCTTGCCCGGTATCTCCAGATAAACGCAGCCGGTGACGGCATAATCGCGGGCCTCGGGTCCGGGTACGTCCCAGGCCTCGAGGGTGGGGATGATGGAACGGTCGTTGAAAAACGAGGGATAGCCCACGCCGGCCCGGATCACGTCCACGGCACGGGACAAGAGAGCATCCGGGGTGCCGTCGTGGTAGCGCAGGGCGATACTGGGCTCCAGGGTCTTCATGCTCTCGGCGCAGTCCAGGACCAGGTAGGTCATCTCGTTGGTCACGTCCCGGCCCGCTTCATCCACCCCGCCGATGGTGATGGCCTGCAACGACTCGACGCCGCCGTATATCCCGGACAGCATGGGCGAATAAACCAGGCCCAGTTCGTGGAACTTGACCCAAAGAAGCTGAAGCAGTTCGAGGGCCTCGTCCCGGTCGATCCGGCCGGCCTGAAGGTCGCGCTCGTAGTACGGCCCGAACATCTTGTCGAAACGGACGCCGATGCCCAGAGTCGAATACTCGAGATACCGGACCACGTGAACGAAGTAGAAGGACTGAATGGCCTCGATCAGGGTCCGCGGCGGATACTCCGGGACGCGGCGGCAGGTTTCGGCAATCTCCTCCAGGCGCCGCCGGTCCCGGGGGTCCCCGGTTTCGGCGGCCAGCCTTTCGGCCATGTCCGCGTAGCGGTGGGCGAAGCGGATGACCGCTTCCAGGGAGACGATGACCGCCTGCAGAAACTCCTTCTGGTCGATGTAGTCCGGCGGCACCGTCCGGTCGATCTCCTCGAGCCGTTCCCGGGCCTGATCGATCAAGCCCCTCAGACCGACCCGGAATATCTTCTCGTAGTTCGGGATGCCCAACTCGGACCAGTGCGTCCACATGAAGGTGCCGTCCCATTTCCAGTAATCGAGCACGTCTCCGCTGAACAGGGCCTGCTGGCGATCGCTCATGGAACGGCCCTTCCAGTACTCGATCATTCCGGCCAGCTCCCGCCGGCCCTCGTCGTCGAGCAGGTCCCGCCCCTCCTTGCCGCTGACCACCCGCTTGACCGAGCGCCAGTTCATGTCGATCCCGAAATACAGCCCCTCGGGCGTGGAAACATTGCTGCCCACGATCCGCTCGTGGTCCTGAATGTAGAGGTCCATCCGGGTCAGAATGTTTTCAAGGGCCAGGGCGCGCCGCATGGACATGGGCAGGCCGTCGGTCCGCTGGTACGATTCGGTCAAATATCGCGAACGGGCCAGGTCCAGCCTGATCCCTTCCCGATACATGCCCCGGGCCGATTCATCCTCCTCGTAGCCCCGCCGCACGTTGCGCACGGCCTTGACCACCAGCTTGCTCTTGATGTCCTCCGAAGTGCGGTTCATTGCCTTCCCCCCCTGGATCGTTCTTGAATCCCCTGGATAAAGACCCGGAAAGCCAGCTTCAGCGTGGGTTCCAGATACGCTTTGCGCGGGTCGGTCGTTCGCTTGGCCTCCTCCCAGGACACCACCCCGGTGAATGTGCCCCAGAAAAGATCGGCCAGGGCCGCGGGTTCAGCCCGCATGAAACTGCCCTGGTCCATGCCCTGGCGCAAAATGCCGGCGAATTTGGCCATGATGCGCTGGGCGGTTTCGTTGAGAGCGAAAAGCAGGTCCGGGGAGATGTCCTGCAGGGTGCCCTGCAGCTGGCCGTGGACGAGGGCCCGAATGTATATCGGCGACCGGCAGAAGACGGAGAACAGCAACTCCCAGGCCCGCTCCAGCTTGCTTTCAGGCGAGGCGGCCCCGTCCGCCATGATCACGTCCAGGCCCTGATCGAACTTTTCAATGGTCCGCTGGTTGAGGGAGGCGTACAGTTCCTCCTTGTTCTTGAAATACAGGTAGATGGTCCCGACGCTCAGTTCGGCCTCGCCGGCGATGGCCTCGATGGTCGCGTGGTTGAAGCCCTTCTCCTGGAAGACCTTGATGGCCGCGTCCCGAATCTGGTTCTCCCGCTGCCGTCTTTCCCGCCGTCTTCGTTCCGTGGTGCCCATGAGGCCTTGTCCCGTCTCCCCCGGCCCGAATTGAATCAAACTCACAGACTGAATTATATTCATATAACGAAGGGGCGTCAAGCGGGAAAAACACACCCGCACCCCGCTTCCCCGCAAAAGCGGAACAACGGGGTCCGGTCTGTATGAATGAGGGTGAAATGTGAACAGGGGTCGAAGCTACGCTTGCCTCATTCGATGCGCCGCGGCCTAAAGTCCTAGTATCCGTCTCGCGTTCTCCCCCAAAATGGCCCGGCTTTCCTCTTTGGTAAATCCCAGCCGGGAGAACCGTCTCAGGTCGCGGCCCGGATGGAACCATGGGTAATCCGTGCCGAACAACACCCGATGGGCGCCGATGCTTCTGATCACCTCAACCACTTCGTCGTTCGTCTGCAGCGGCCCGAGAAACGTTTCCGCGTGATCCAGTTTCTCGCCGTTTGCATCCCCTGGAACGGCGGATGACGTGTCGAAATACACGTTGGGATAATTCGCGGCCAGGGCCAATGTCTCCTTGAAATGGATTCGGCCCAGATGGGCAACGATCAGGGTCAGATTGGGAAACGCTTCGAGGACCTTGTCGTAGTTGCGGGGTCGGGTGTAGCTTTCAGGCGCCGCACACAGGCCGCCGTGGCTCAATACCGGCAGTTCCAGAGAGGCAGCCGCCTCATAGACCGGCCATAAACGCGGATCGTCCGGAAAATAATGTCCCAGCCCGGGGTGCAGCTTGATTCCCCCGGCCCCGTAATTCTCGAATTTGTCCTTCAACTCGGCCACCATCTCCTGCGTACCCATGATTGGATCGAGTGCAATGAAGGGCACCAGGCCGTGATGGGTTCGGGCCGTCCGGCAGGCCCACTCATTCCGGCCTTTGATATGTTCGGATATCCCGGCGATGACCGTCTCTTCGCGGAGACTCCCGCCTTGCCGGCCCTTCCTCGAAAGTGTGTCGTACATGGCCCGGGTCGGAACGGCCACGGCCAGGACGGAGTTTTGGATACCGGCCGCCCCCATGATGGCGACCAGCTCATCCACCGTGCCGACACATCCGGCCTGCCCGTTGCCGGACAGCATTTCGGCCGCCTCGGCCTCGGTTTCCACGGGATGGGCGTGAAAATCGATGATGATTGAAGGTTTCAGAAATCACCTCCGACTCCATTTTATCAGGCGGGCACTAAAATGCCAATTTCATGTCCCGTTGCCTCGGGCCTTGGCCGGGCGCCCCGGCTGACCGATCCGATGCCCGCTTGCAGCAGGTTCATGACGGGGCCTGAAGCCCCCCATTAGGTATATTATCTTTTTGAATCAATTACCTTTCTGGAAGCAGACCGTCATCCGGCAGAAATTACTTGACAATTATTCGGGGAAATGTGACGTTCGCAAATTATATCACGACCGGTCGGTTTATTTAATGGACATTGCAGCATCAGAAGGTCAAAAGACAATCACTGACCACCGGCAGACCCCGTGCCCTGACATATTAACGATGCATGCATAATGGAACGTATCAAGATGAAGACCAAAGGAGAGATTACCAAAAGGAAGATTGTCGAGGCCGCGATCGAATTATTCACCCGAAAAAGCTATTTCAATACATCCATCAGGGACATTCTCGAAGCCACAGGCCTGACCAAGGGAGGTCTGTACGGCCACTTCACGAGCAAGGAGGACATCTGGTACGCCGCATATGACGAGGCTGCCAAAAGGTGGAGAAACATTACATTCGAAGGCACCCAGGCAATCGAAGATCCCATGGAGCGCATCGATAGGGTCATCGACAATATATTGCGAAATTACATCGGGAAGAACGTCTTTCATGGAGGAGGCTTCTTCGTACCTCATCTTATGGAGTTCTCGGGCCAGGCGCCTGAGATGAGCGCTCATATCCTGGAAGGCTTCGAGCGGTATGCCAACCTGTTAATTTCCTGGGTCGAGGAAGCCGACGAAAAGGGTCTGCTCGCTCCCGACCTGAATCATAGGGATATCGGTCAGTTTATCGTCATCGCCCTCAACGGCGCCGTAACTCTATATGTTGCCACCCAGGACCCCAATGTCTGGAAGAGTTCGATCAGCCAGCTCAAATTCTACGTGGCGCATCTCAGAAAGTCCTGATATGAATATGGTTTGGATCACTGTTGGGCCAGAAGCGACCCGTCTGGCAATCCGGTTCAGCCCTCGCCTTTCAGTCGGAACCTCGGGCCGAAAGGATGGACGCAGGAAATGCGTCTCGAACGCCGCATCGCTCCGGATGCAGACCTCTTAACCAGGACATGAAAACGAGCCGGCTTCGGGGATGCGACCGCGGCCGGTTGAGCGCGGCCTGGCGGCCGCTTATCACGGGAGAACACGACCATGAATCGAATCGAGGACCTGCTGAAAAAGAAAAAGGCCATTATCGACAGCCCCGGCCCCGAACGGACAGCCAAAGTATTTCATGAAAAAGGCATGCTCTCGCCCCGGGAGCGGATCGATCTGCTTCTGGACCCGGGCAGTTTTTTCGAACTGGACATGCTGGCCACCCATCACTACCAGGAGTTCGGCATGTCGGAAAAGCAGATTCCGGCCGAAGGGGTCATCACCGGATTCGGGGACGTGGGGGGCCGGAAGGTCTGCGTCTACGCCCAGGATTTTTCCGCCCTGGGCGGAACGTACGGCGAAATGCACGGCCGGAAGATATGCGCCCTGATGGACACGGCGGCCGAAGCCGGGGTGCCGGTCATCG
>JAHJTB010000447.1 GCA_018830135.1 Pseudomonadota bacterium
CCGGTCGACGCGGCCCTTGAACTGCTGAACGACCCGGACCCGGCCTCCAGGGCCCTGGCCGCCGGGTCCTTTGCCCATACGAAATACACGCCCGTGACCAGGCGGTTGATCGGCCTGCTCGATGACCGGGAAGTCGTCCGGAAAGCCGCCATGGAGGCCCTGGCCGCCTTTCCCGACGGTATCCTGCCCGAACTGGAAAACGCATTGTTCCGCCTGTCCCGGCGCGGCCAGGCAGGCATCCTCGAAGTCATGCGCCTTTCCGGCCTGAAACATTTCGAGGAAGGTCCCTACGTGACCCGACTCCTCTTTGATACGTGCCATAACCTGATGGTCGTGGACCGGCTGGGCAACCTGCCCGATTCAGTCGGCCGGAGCCTGTTGACGCGAAACCTGGAAGAGACGAACGACCTGCTTTTCAAATTGATCTTTCAGGCGCTTTGGGTGAAATACGCCGACATGCGGCTGATTTACCAGTCCCTGAAATCCCGGGAAGGGCCGGTGGCCGTGGAACTGCTGGAAAACTCGCTGGATGGGGCCCTGTCCCAATGCCTCGTGGCCTTGATCGATGAAATGCCCGTGCCGGAAAAGCTCGACCGCGTCCGGCGGGTGCTTCCCCTGACCCGGGACATGACCATCGACCGGTCGGTCGCCTACCTGGCGCTCCGAAACGACCCGGCCACCCGGATGCTGACCGCCTTTTATCTCTCAGAGGCCGAGGTTCCCACGTTCCCGATTGCCATCGAGGCCCTGCTCGAAGACCCGGATGAACTCGTGCGTGAAACCGCCCGGTACGCGGTGCGACGTAAAAAAGGAGAGGCGCCCCCCATGCCCGAAATTCTGGATACGATCCTTTTTTTAAAAACCTGCCTGGTGTTCGATGGGCTGGGAACCAGGGAACTCAAGGCCGTTGCCTCGATCGCCGTCCGCCAGTCCTACCAGGCCGAGGAAGTGATTGTCGAGCAGGGTTCCGAGGACGACTCCCTGCGCCTGATCGTCAATGGGCGCGTCAATGTGGTTCGAAAAACCCCGGACGGGGAGGTCAAGGTTCTGAAAACCATGGGGCCCACGGCTTTTTTCGGGTTGGTCCGGCTTTTTTCCGGCGGCCTGTCCGACGAAACATACATCGCCGCGGAACCGACCTCGATTCTGGTGGTCAATCGATTTCATTTCGAGGAGATCATGAGGCTGTATCCCCAGATCGGCATCAATCTCTGTACTTTTTTCGCCTTGAAGCTGGAGTCCTTCCAGGTAAAACTCCCTGATAACGTGAATATATAGACCTCGGAGACGGTCATTTCGTCATGGACTATTATTTGAGGTTGTCTTCTACTCCAGCCCCGAACATGCGAGGCGGTCGCTTCCCCGCCCGGTCGACCGTGATATTCGAGCCTCTGAACAGGGGCGTCCTTACTGCTTCTCGTCCATCGCCGTCCTGACCCGGGATAGCAGCTCCTTGACCTGGTAAGGCTTGGAGATGAATCCGATCGCCCCGGATTCCATGGCCTGTCCGGCGTGGCCATCGATCGAATATCCGCTGGCCATCAGCACTTTTGCCCAAGGATTGACTTTCCGGAGTTCCACGAGACACTGATGCCCTCCCATGACCGGCATGCCGATATCCAGGATGACCAGGTCGATCTCGTCCTTCTTGTCGGAGTAGGTTTGCAGCCCTTCCCGGCCGTTTGAGGCGGTCATAACCTGATATCCGAAACGCTGGAGTGCGTTGTTGGCGAAGTCCCGTATCGACTCATCGTCATCCACGATCAGTATCGTTTCCGTTCCGCCAGTCATCAACTTCTCCGACTCCTCCACGGATTTGCCCTTCTCGCCTTGCTCCAAAGCCGGGAGATAAATCTTAAAGGTCGTCCCCTGCCCGGGTTCGCTGTAGCACATGATGTATCCGCCATGGCCCTTGACGATGCCGTAAACCGAGGCCAGTCCAAGGCCGGTCCCTTTGCCGATATCTTTGGTTGTAAAAAACGGGTCGAATATGTGCGCCAGTGTTTCCTGGTCCATCCCGTGGCCCTTGTCCGAGACGCTCAGCAGGACGTAGCCGCCTGGGGTCGCCCCAAGGTGGTTCTGGGCATATTCCTCGCCCACGGTGATGTTTTGAGTCTCGATGACCAATCTGCCCCCATCCGGCATGGCATCGGCCGCGTTGCTGCCCAGATTCAGCACTAACTGCTCGACCTGGACAGGATCGGCCAAGACCGTCCACAAATCCCTGCCCAAAAGAAGCTTGATATCAATCATCCTTGGAATGGTGCGTTCCAACAGCCGGCGGGCCTGCTCCACCTGTTCGTTGAGGTCCATTGGCCGGCGATCGGCTTCCGCCTTGCGGCTGAACAGGAGCAACTGCTGGGATTTTAAAAAGACATCCATTTTTTGAAGGCATTGGGCACAGCCTGCCCCTCCGGTGATCTCGATATCCTTGGGGCACGGGTGGGCTCGACCGTGATATTCGAGCCTCTCAACAGGGGCCTCCTTACTTCTTCTCGTCCAATGCCGATCGTACCCTGGAGAGCAGTTCATTGATCTGATAGGGTTTGGAGATGAATCCCATGGCTCCGGAGTCCATGACCTTCCTGGCATGACCATTGATCGAATAGCCGCTGGCGATCAGCACCCTGACGGATGGATTGACCTTCCGGAGTTCCACGAGGCATTGATGCCCGCCCATGACCGGCATGCCGATGTCCAGGATGACCAGGTCGATCCCGTCTTTCTTTTCCGTGTAGATTTGAAGCGCCTCCTGACCGTTCGTGGCGGTCATGACCTGATATCCGAAATGATGGAGCGCGTTGAAGCCGAAATCCCTTATCGGAGCTTCATCATCCACGAAAAGGATGGTCTCCGTGCCGCTTTGGATCGGCTGGGGCGCCTCATCGTTTTCTCCAAGGGTCTCCGGTTGCTCCATCGCCGGCATGTAAATCTTGAAACTGGTCCCTTGCCCGACTTCGCTGTAACACAAGATGTTCCCGCCATGGTTTTTGACGATTCCGTAAACCGAAGCGAGTCCGAGACCCGTTCCTTGACCGAATTCCTTGGTGGTAAAGAAAGGGTCGAAGATTTTTTCCATGGTCTCCTGGTCCATGCCGTGGCCTGTATCGGAGACGGTTATTAGAACATATCGACCGGGTTGAGCATCCAAATGGCGCTGGGCGTAATCATCGTCCAGAATGATGTCGGCTGTCTCGATGACCAGTTTCCCCCCGTCCGGCATGGCGTCGGCGGCATTGGTCCCAAGATTCAAAAGGATTTGCTCAACCTGAACCGGGTCAGCCAGAACGGGCCAAAGTCGACCGCCGGGATGCACTTCAATATCGACCATCTTGGGAATGGTACGTTCCAAAATCCTTCGGGCTTGTTCGATTTCCAGATTGAGATCAACCGGCCTGCGGACAATTTCCGCCTTGCGACTGAATAAAAGCAGTTGGCGGACAAGGTTGGAGGCTCTGGTTCCGGCATTCTGGATGGCCATCAGACTTGGATATTCCGGGTCCTGCTCCGCTTTGTCCATGAGCAGCAGTTGGGTATACCCGTTGATGGCCTGGAGCAGATTGTTGAAATCGTGGGCGATTCCACCGGCAAGCGTGCCGATTGCCTCTATTTTATGAGCTTGTTGGAGTTGGAGTTGAAGAACGGCCTTATCTTTCTCGGTTTCCTTCAGTTCGTTGATATCCTCGGTCACGGTGAGGAAATATTTAGGCCGGCCATCCTGATCACGGGTGAGGGCGGTGGTAATGCGCACCCAGATTACCTGACCGTCCTTGCGAATATAGCGCTTTTCCCAAGAATCGGCGTTTCTTATTCCAGCGACCATTTGACGGACGCGTTCCACGTCATTATCGACTGATTCGGCTGGAGTGATGTCTCGAAAATTGATATCCAACAGCTCCTCTTCGGAGTAGCCGAGAATATGGCTGAGTCGTTGGTTTACTTGCAGCCAAACCCCGCTGGGAGAAAGGATCGACATGCCGACTGCCGCCTGCTCGAAAACATCACGAAAAAGTTCCTGTTTCTCACGTTGCTCTTTCTCCGCTCGCTTGCGGCCGGTGATGTCCCGCAAAAAGGCAACCGATCTTCCTCCTTGACCAGGCAGATATTTGACGCTGACCTCGACGTCAAAAATGTTCCCATCCTTATGGCGGTGCCTGGTCTCGAAACGATCTTCCCCTTGTGCCACGATTCTTTGCATATAGCCGGCCGTATCAGCGGACGTATCGATGTATTCGATGTCTGAAATGCTCATGCCGAGCAGTTCCTGTTCGCTATAACCGCTCATCCGGCAATACGCCTCATTGACCTCCAGGAACCGGCCTTGCATGTCCGCCATCCAGAATCCGTCAATAGCGGTTCGGAGGATGGTTCTATGACGTTCTTCACTTTCCCGCAGCGCCTCTTCGGCCTGTTTTGGGTCAGTGATATCTTGAACGATTCCTACCATTTTAAACGCCTTGCCTTCAGCGTCGAGGAATACATGGCCGATGGCATGCACCACGGCAACGGTTCCATCTTTCCGGAAAAACTGGTAATCCAGTTCAAAAGGCCTGTCCTCATTGAGGGAGGCATCAATCGCGGCACGGAATTCATTTATGCTGTCCGGGTGCATGGCATTGATTACAAGATCGAAGTCGGGGGATATTTCTTGCGGCTTAAACCCGTATATTCGAAAAATCTCATCAGACCAAAAGGCCTGATTGGTCAATATATTCCACTCCCAGTTGCCGATATGGGCGATGTGTTGAGCCTGGACAAGCCTTGACTCGCTCTCCCGCAGGGCCTCTTCGGTCATACGCTGCCTGGTGACGTCGATATGCTGGATGATGGCGTTTGTGACCTGCCCATCCTCTTCTTTAATTGGGGAAATGGTGACATCGAGCATCACTCGGACTCTGTTTTTCAACTCGACGTTGCTGATGTCGCCAGCGTACCAATCAATATGAAAATTTACCTTGACTCCTTCCTCATAGGCCTTTCGGACCGTCGGAATCAGTCCCTGATCAATGACGATGGTATCCTCGAAGATATTGTATTTCCCAACAACCTCCTCGGCGGAAATTTGCAGCAGGTCCCGGCAGGCCTGGTTGATATTGATCAACGTTCCTTTCTCATCGGATATCCACATCGGGAACGGGCTTTGCTCCACGACGGTATGAAGGAAATTATTGGAACGCCGCAAGGATTTTGCCGCGGCACGCCTTTCCCCATCCGCTCTGGCCGCATACAGCGCCATCTCGACAGTTATTTTGATGTCCCGATCCTGAAACGGTTTCAGGATGTACCCGAAAGGATAGGTCAGCTTGGCGCGCTCCAAGCGGTCTGAGTCCGCGTAGGCGGTCAGGAAGACCACGGGGATGCCCCATTTGTCCCTGATGACCTCCGCGGCCTCTATCCCGTCCATCTCCCCTTTGATGACAATGTCCATCATGACCAGGTCGGGCTGTTGTTTCTCCAGGAGCTCGAATGCCTTCTCGGCGGAGGGCGCCTGGCCACAGATCGTGTAACCCAGTCCTTCGATCCGGCTCGCCAGGTCCTCGGCGATAAGGACTTCGTCATCGACGATGAGGATTTTGGGGGCTAATTTATCCGTGTTGTCAGCCATATGGACACGCATAACCTTTCTGTCTGGCTATGGGCCAGGCAGGAAACTAAATTTGTAGGGGGGGGGCTTTTTTTAATTTTATCAGATTTCCCTTCGAAATTCAGGCAAATTGGGCAAAGGGCATAGGGCGACGGATTCTTGGATCAGCCCGGTCCCCATGGCTCGGATCGATCGCGCCTACCCCGCCCCCAACCGGTGGTCCAAGACCGCTCCCCGGGACATCCCCCACCCCCCAACTGCCTGGATTTTACCGGCCAAACCGCCCGATTTTTCCCAGGCTTGCCCGGACGAGCAAAAAAAGGGTTCCTGGAGCAAGCGCCAGAAAACCCTGTATCTGCCGGGGCTGTCGATGGGCCTCGTCCGCCGGAGGCTCACATCTGCGCCAAAGGCCACAAGCCCGCGACTTGTTGCTTACGAACCGGCCGCGCTACCGCTGGCTATCCCGGAACACTCAAAAACGGCCCTTCGCCGTTTCGTATGTGAAAATGCGTCATAGCCCGGATTTCTCACCGGGTTCCGTAGCGAGGTCGAGAAATCCGGGTTAAGCATGATGAGGTTCAAGTCGGCGTCAAGGCCAGGTCAGAACACTTTCAGGTAATGGGCCGTTTCCCAATCCGATACATGCCGGATGTACTGGGTCCAGGCGAACCGCTTGATCTTAATGTATTCTTCGTAGAACACGTCCCCGAGCAGGGCTTTGAAAAACGTATCCTTTTCCAGGGCCGTCACGGCCTCGCCCAGGGTTTCGGGCAGGCGGGCGATACCCCGCTCGGCCCGCTCGGCGTCGGTCATGTGGAACGGGTCGCCCATGACCGGCTCTCCGGGGTCGATTCGGTTATTAACGCCGTCCATTCCGGCCGCCAGCACGGCCAGCAGGGCCAAATGGGGATTGCCGGCGGCGTCGGCCGGTTTGAGTTCGATGTTGAACGATTTTCCCTCGGCCCCCTTCATCCCGGTCACCATGCGCACGGCGGCCTCCCGGTTGTCCGGGCCGTGGCAGACATAGGCCGAGGCCCAGGCGTGGGGCACGAGGCGCTTGTACGAGTTGACCGTGGATGCGGTGAAGGCGCAGAGGGCGGGCAGGTGCTTGAGCAGGCCGCCGGTGAACCAGCGGGCCGTATCCCCGGCGCCATGCGGTCTGCCCGGGTCGTAAAAAAGGTTCCGGCCGTCTCGCCACAGGCTGACGTGCATGTGGGCTCCGCTCCCGGCCAGGTTCTGGAAGGGTTTGGGCATGAACGAAGCGGTCAGGCCATGGTTGGAGGCCACGCCTCGGCAGGCTTCCCGGAAATACACCTGGTTGTCGGCCGTGGTCAGGGCGTCGGCGTATTTATACACGATCTCGATCTGCCCCTTGCCGTACTCGGGATAGTATTTTTCCACCGAAAAACCCATCGTCCCAAGGGTCCTGACGATATCCAGGGCCACGGCGTGCTGTTTGTTCATGCCGTCCGTGGAAAAACAGTTGCTATCGTCAAAGGGGACGGGGCGGCCGGACTCGTCCAGTTCGACCAGGTAAAACTCGTTTTCAAAAGCGGCGCGCACCTCGAGGTCCAGCCCGGCCAGGTAGTCCTTGAGGATGGAGCGGGCGCACAGGCCGCTGGGCCCATGGTCGTCCTTGCGGACAAAATCGCAGATGACCATGCCGGTGTTCGATACCCAGGGCAGATCACGGAAAGTGTCCGGATCGGGCAGCCCGGACAGTTCCCCCAGGCAGCCGAACCGGGCATCCGGGGGCAGGTCGTCAAGGACGCTGAAAAAGGGCATGGCGATGGAAAAGGCATGGCCCGTATCCAGATCGCCGGCCAGCTCCCCGGCCGTGCCCACGTATCCCCGGATCAA
>JAHJTB010000008.1 GCA_018830135.1 Pseudomonadota bacterium
ATGGCTTTTCGAACCTCCGTCGATGCGGCCGCATGATCTTCCGCATCGACAATGGTTCGCCAACTTCGCCCCAATAGTTCCTCGGCCGTACGACCGACCATTTGGCAGAAGGCCTCGTTGACCTTGATGTACCGCCCGTTGAACGTTAACAGGGCCCGACCGATGACGGCAAACTCGAAGGCGGTCCGGAACCGTTCCTCGCTCTCCCGGAGCGCCGCCTCGGCCCGTTTGCGCTCGGTAACGTCCCGTGCCGTGGACAAGATGGCCGGCCGCCCACCGAGACGGATGACCCGGGAATGTATCTCCACCGGCAGCCGGGTCCCGTCTTTGCGGACAACCAGCTGGTCGAACAGGACCCTCCGGTCGACCCTGAATTTCTGAATGAGCCTGTCCAGTTCCAGTGGGGAATCGTCCGGGATTATGTCGTTGAACTTGAGAGATAACAGCTCTTCCCGGTCGTAGCCCAGCAGATGGCAGGCCGCTTCGTTGGCATCTATCGCCGACCCCGGCTGACCGTCTTCTCCCACGTGGCTGACCAGAACCGCGTCGGTGATGCCGTTGAAAAGCGTACTATAGCGCTCCATGCTAAGGCGGAGCTGCTCATCAGCCTGTTTCCGGGCGCGAATGTCCCTGATAATGGCGATGTAACCTTTCAACTCGCCGCGGTCGAAAAACGCGCCGACCTTCAATTCGACCGGAATCCGGTCCCCGCCCGGAGTTTTGAGTTCTGCCTCCGACTGCCAGGACCGTTGCCGGCTTTTGATTTCGGCCTGAATATCGCGGTTGAACGTTTCTTCGTGCAAAGCCAGGACGCCACCGGCCCGGTTCAGGCTTTCCAGGCCGTACCCCGTCAGATCCATAAAGGACTGGTTCAGATATATGACATGGTCAGGGGCGTCGGCGATGCCGATGGCATCCATGGCGCCATCCACGGCCTGGCGCAAAAAAACGAGTTCCTCCTGGGCCCGTGTCCGTTCCTCGATTTCGTTCTGAAGACGTTGGTTGGCCTCGATCAGATCCGCAGTCCGTGCCGCGACCCGCTGTTCCAATTCATCCCGGGCGGCCTTAAGTTCATCTTCGGCCTGCTTTTGCAGGGTGACTTCCCGAACCACGGACACCACGCCGCGTATTTCGCCCCCAGCGAATCGTAGGGGAACAAACGTCTCGTCGGTCCAGCCCCGGGTTCCGTCGGGCAGTTTATAGGGGATGCGTTCCGCGTGCCCGGCCTGTCCGGCCATGGCCCCCTTGATGAGATGGTCGATGCCCCGCTTATGGAATTCCGGAAAGAACTCCCAAAGCGTCCGGTTCGTTCCAATGAGTCGGTCGCGGGGAACCCTGGAAATCCGCTCCATGGCGGAGTTATACAGAGTGTAGCAATAGTTCGTATCCAGGGCTTGGACCCCTTCGGTTATGGAATCGAGGATGTTCTTGTACAATTCCTCCAGTTCCACCAGGGCCAGTTCGGCACGTTTGCAGTCCGTCTCGTCCGTGACCACGCCGAACAACCAGAGCACCTTTCCATCCGGGTCCCGGACGGTCCGGCCCCGGTCGCATACCCAGCGTTCCGTCCCGT
Source organism: Pseudomonadota bacterium (assembly GCA_018830135.1). GTDB lineage: Bacteria > Desulfobacterota > Desulfarculia > Adiutricales > JAGVGV01 > JAHJTB01. Next base: position 1,574 of record JAHJTB010000008.1, read on the forward strand.
CCGGCCTGACGATCCGATACTCGACCTCCCAGTGATCGGGATAGCTTGCCCGGAGGATATCCAGCACTCGTTCCCGATCGTCGGGGTGAACATAATTCAGGATGAGCCGGGGCGACTCGTAAACCGGGTCTGACGGCCGGCCGTATATCTTTTCAAAAGCCGGACTGATATACAAGACGCCGGGACGATGGGGCGCGCCGATCCACAAGACCGCATTCAGGTGCTCGGCAAAAAGGCTGAACCGTTTTTCGGCCGACTTGAGCGCCTCGTTTTCCGTCTCCAAGGCCTTTTTTTTCGCCTCAAGGGTCTCGACCTTTTTCAGCAGGTCTTCGTAAGTGGGACCAGTCGTCATACTCCCCCAACCTCGCTGACCACCTCGGGGCCTGATGTTAGGTACGGTTTTTCACGTCCGTGAGCCAGAATAAAAGCCGAGCCGCCAAAGGCCGCGATGCGATGGAGCCGGTTTTGAAACCGGCCTCATCGAGGTTTCTTAACAGCTCGGATAGTTGATCACAGGGAGCGATGTGAGGCACAGAAATGCTGTTCCAATTCAACTGGCTGGCTATATAGGTTTCCTGGCGATCCCGCGTCCGGCGGCACTCTCTCGATGAGTGCTGAACCTCTGCATGCCCCATTTAAATTATACAGGGAAAGAAACCGCAGATCAATTCCCGGGGGACTCGGCAAGGACAACCATGAATGGATCGTGGTGGCGGGACCCGGATGGTTTCCCGTGTCGCATCCCCCGGAGCCCCGAATCGGAAGCGTGCCGAGGAGGTGCTCAGGCGACCATGTCCACGGCCAGACGGGCCGCCGCGGCCGCGTCTCTGCCATAGGCGTCCGCGCCGATGGCATCGGCATAGTTTTGGGTCACCGCCCCGCCGCCGACCATGATCCGGACCCGATCGCGCAAGCCGGCCCGCTCGATCGCTTCGATGGTCTCCTTTAAAAAGGGGGCGGTGGTGGACAGCAGGGCCGACATGGCCACGATGCGGATCGAGTCGTCTATGGCTTGCACAAACGCTTCCGGGGCGGCATCCATGCCCAGGTCGACGACCTCGAAACCCTTGCCCTCCAGCATCATGGCCACCAGGTTCTTGCCGATGTCGTGCAGGTCCCCCTTGACCGTGCCCAGCACGACCCGGCCGGCCGGTTCGGCCCCGGATTCGGCCAGCCTGGGTTTGAGCACTTCCAGGGCCACGTGCATGGCCCGGGCGGCCAGCAGCATGTGGGGGATGAAGAACTCACCGGCCTCGAACTTCGCGCCCACCGCATCCATCCCTAAAATCAGACCTGATTTCAAGATGGTTTCCGGTTCGATCCCCTGGTCCAAGGCCTCTTCGACCAGTCGGCGGACCTGGTCCCGGTCTCCCTGCTGCAGTACCTGGACGATCGTTTCAAGGCTGGACATCGGCATCCTCCGGTCTTTCAAGGTTTTAAAATTTCACGTTCATCGACCGGTCCTACAAGAAACGGCCCGCGGATGTCAAGTCCGGACGGTCTCCGGCCAGGGTGAATTGATTCCTATGAAAAGTAATAAAATCAACAAATAGTTGAATACAAATCTGGACACCAACGGCCGTCTGGGGTATATTGGTCATGTCATCACCTTTTGACGGGCGGCAGGTGCTATGAATCTTTCGGA
>JAHJTB010000557.1 GCA_018830135.1 Pseudomonadota bacterium
CACCGCGTCGCTGGCACCGTCGATGCTGACGCCCAGGTGGGTCACCCCGATCTCGGTCAGAAGCCGCGCGGTCGCCGCAGTAACCTGCAGCCCGTTGGTGATCAGCGCCACGTCGAGATCGAAGCCCCGCGCCATGCGCGCGATGGCCTGCCAGTCCGGGTGGAGCAGCGGCTCCCCACCCAGCAGCACCACGCGCTCGCAGCCCAGCAGGTGCAGATCACGGAAGAGCTCGACGAAGCAGGCCAGGTCCAGCTCCGCCCGCCGCGCGGCGCCGGCGGCCGAGCCGCAGTGGAGGCAGGAGAGGTTGCAGCGCAGGGTCAGCTCGATGCAGGCCGAGCGGAGCGGGAGCTCGTAGCGCTCGCCGGGAGCGCCGGACCTGGCCCGCTCCTCGTCGTGCAGGGCGGCCGCCGGGGCAGGCGCGTCCAGGAGGTACGGGCCAGGGCCCCCACGCACGGGCAGCGGGGAGCAGACCGCGGCCGCCCGCGCCTCGGGCGACCGCTCCCGCCAGAGGCAGTGCGGATGATCGTGGGGCTGGCCGGCATGCGCGGTGGAGTAGGCCGTGCAGCCGCCGCGGCAGCGATCGCCCCAGACGCAGGCGCGGCAGCGCTCCCCCAGCTGCTCGACGGAGAAGCGCCGGTGGCGCCCCAGGAGCTCACCCTCCCAGATGGCGCGCAGCCCCAGCGCTCGCACATCGCCCACGGCGAAGCTCGCGTCCAGCGCCAGGCACCCCTTGACCTGGCCGTCGCTCTGGATCCCCACGTGGCTCCGCCCGGCCGGGCAGCCCTCCCAGCTGTGATCGTGCAGGTCGAACTCTGGCGCCAGGTAGTAGCCCAGATCGTGGGCCGCGCTGACCAGCAGCCCGCCGTAGGTCCCCCGGCGGCGCGCGTCGTGCACGAAGGCCGCCACCCGCTCGATCCCCGCGCGGTCCAGGCGCAGATCCTCGGGGAGGCGCGGCGCCACGGCCGAGCAGAGGTTGAGCTGCCAGCGCAGATCGCCGCAGCGCGCGGCCAGCAGCTCGCCCATGGCGGGGAGCTGCTGCAGGTTGCGGCGGCTCACCGAGGTCAGAACGGTGCGGTTGCGCGGCTTGAAGTCCAGTGTGGCCAGGACCTCTAGCGCCGCCAGCGCGCGCTCGAAGGCGCCGGAGCGCCCGCGCAGCGCGTCGTGGGTCTGCGCGCAGGCGCCGTCGAGGCTGACGCCGATGCCGCGGCACCCGGCGCGCGTCAGCGCCCGGGCGCGCCCGGCGTCGAGCAGCCAGCCGTTGGTCAGCAGGCCCCAGGGGAGGCCGGCCCGCTGCAGCGCCTCACCCACGGGGAGCAGCAACGGGCTCAGTAGCGCCTCACCGCCCATCAGGTCCACGGCCCGGCAGCCCAGCAGCCGCAGGTCCCGCACCACCTCGAGCCAGCTCTCCAGCTCCAGCTCAGCGGGGCGCGGCCGGCCCGAGCCCGAAGCGCAGTGCACACAGCGGAGGTTACAGCGCAGGCTGAGCTCCAGGATGGCGTAGGCGAGCCGGGGCGGGCGGGGGCCGGGGCGGGGCATCGTGCGCTGCGCGGCGCCCTGATCGTGTGGTCGGTGAGTCAGGGCAGGTCGCCGCCGTTGATCACGTCGTAGGCCGTGCCCGCCGGCATGCTCAGATCGGGGTCGAAGTCGGCGGGGCGGCGCCGGGCAGGCTTGACGCGCTTGATGCGCTTTTTGCCCCTGGCCTGCTCCTGCTTCTTCACCGCGACCTTACCCTTGTCCTTGCCCTTGCGGGCGGGCGGCGCGGCGCCGGCCGCGGCCGCGGTGCCCAGCGCGGACATGGTCAGGGCTGCCGAGAGCATCACGAAGGCCTTGCGGACGTTGTCCATCTGAAAGCTCCTCTCGCTCCTGCCTGCTGTGGCTACAGATCCTCGCGATCGATCACGTCGTAGAGCGTGCCCGCCGGCATGCCCAGATCGGGCTCGAAGTCCGATGGGCGGCGGCGAGCGGGCCTGACGCGCTTGACGCGCTTTTTGCCCCTGGCCTGCTCCTTCTTCTTCACCTCGCCCTTGCGCGGCGGCGGGGCCTTGCCCGCGGCCGCGGCCGCGGCCTGTACGCCATCGGCGGCCAGCGCCGACGCTGTCAGCGCCGCGGAGAGCATGATGAAGGCCTTGCGTAGCTGCTCCATGGTCTAGCTCCTCCTCCCAACAGGTTGTACGTCACACCGCGCCGCGCACCTTCCTTTCTGCTGCACGCGGGCACGGGGATATACGTGACGACACCAGTGCGGGGACAAGGTTCCGTGGACGCTGTGCGTCAAGGCCGCCCGCCGACGTCGGCCGGGGCCTGACCCGGGCCAGAGCCTCATCCTAAAGAAAGTGACCGATATGGTTGGGCGCGGGCGACGCTCCAGGCGCGAGTGTAGTTCCGAGCGCGGCCCCTGCGACGCAGGGGCCGCGCCAGGCGAGCGCCAGGAGCGTTGCCGGAGTCCAACCAGTCAGAACCATCAGGATGCGGGACTATACAGGGACGCATCGAGTGTGAGACAAGCGCGAGACAAGGAAGCCGCGAGGAGCGCGCGGAGCGCACTTGACGTGCGAGAGCACGCACCGCAGCGGCTGACGCCGTATCGCGCGATGGATCGCGCTCGATGCGTCCCTGTTTAG
>JAHJTB010000448.1 GCA_018830135.1 Pseudomonadota bacterium
GCCGTGCCTTTTTATGCAGCGCCTGCGCAAGCGCTCGGCGCTGCTTCTGGGCTGGACCCGCCTGACCCGGCAATGTGGAACGCCGACGGGAACGGTTTCAACACTGCCGTGTGACAGGTGGTCTCGCATGCCCGCAAGCCAGTTCATGGACATCAGATGAACCAGGTTTTGGGCCCCGGCGTGAACGCGCAGACAGTCGCCAAGGTGCGGTGACGAGTTATGATAATGGGGAAAGCTTACGCCGAACTGTCGGCCGTTCAGGTCCGTGACCGCCCAGTGAAACTTGGCAAAAAGGGCGTTCAAGAGCGTGGGGACCTTGAATTCCGGATCGGGTAGTATTCGGAAATCGATATAGTGGTCCATGGCTCAGTCCTTTTCCGATTCACCGAAGACGCCGCCGCGAATGACAGTGGCCATAACAAAGTGCTGCTGATCCTTGTCCGGGGCTTTATCCCTGAGAATCCAGTTATCCAGCAGGCTGTAGAAGTCTGTTTTCGCTTTGGGCTGGCGGTAGGCTTTGCCCTGGGTGGTGACCGCCCCGTAGGGTTCGACGGCGATTGGCCCCAGATTCTCGTCCGACTGGTACCAGGTGTCGATCGTTCGGAGCGCATTGCCGATCTTCTGACTGTGCATGCCGGCAACGTCGCCCACGGTGTAAAGCGTTTTGCTCTTTTCCCCTTTTTTGTTGCTTTGTTTAATGACCAATTCCTGTGAGGGGTAGACCTCCTGGCCGTCGCCCATCCGGGCATAGGCCGTCACTTCGAGTAGAACGTGGTCCTTTCCGCCTAAACCGCTTTCAATCACGGAGGCCAGTTCATCGAGGGAGGCCTGGTCCTTCGGAGGCGCGTCGAAATTTCTCAATTGGAATTCCAAGGCGTTGAAGGGCCACTGCTTTTTGGGGTTGCCGCCCCGCAGCCAGCTGACCCGGACTTCCACCGCTTCGGCGCCCACGCGGTTGCGCCACAGGAAACGTCCGTTGGCCAGGTTGCAGGCATAGCGGCGCGCCAGTTCGCCAAAGCCATGCTCGCCTATGTAACGATCGACCACGCCACTGAGTTTCATCTGGTAGTCGGCGTTGTTACAGGCCGAAGGACGGCCGACCTCGCCCAGGACCCGCAAGGTAAAGCGGACCCGGAGGGTGTCCATGTCACTGGGAAGAGAGGCCACGTCCACGGTCTGTAGGTTGGGGCTTGTTATATCAGACTGTAATTTTGCGGGGTCTTTTTTACCGTCAAATCGATGTAACTTCGTGCCTCGTACGATTTTTTCCCGTACGCCGATCGATGGCCAGTCATCTCCATGCTCCCAGTTATTCCAAAGGCCGGCGCTGAACAGGGCGTCGGACGGGTCCAACTTGCGTTCGAAAGCGAGTACGGATGCGTTTTTCAGACCGCTTTTTGCCATTGTCTGTCTCCTTTTCAGGCCCCCGTGGAGGCGGTGGTGCGATGATTGGAGTAGTGGTTCACGCAGAGATAAAGGCCTTGGTCCGGTTTCGTGACACGGTGCCAAAGCAGTTGTTCCAGGTTGGTTACACGGTGCGGACTGACCCATTCGCCCAGTGAATAGAGGCATTCCACGAATCGGAAGGGCGTGGAATCGTCCCGCGTGTTTTTCACCCGCCCGGGTTCATACGGTTCCGAAAGCGCCGCATAGCCCACGGGCAGGGGAACCTGCCATCCCGGTTTGGCGCGAATGCCCCACATAATTTCCCCCGGCCGGTCCGGGTCCGGCAGGTCGGGCTCGAAGTTGAGCCGGGACAGGTCCAGAAGGGCGTCCAGGGCGTTGGCCCGGGGCCGCTTTTCCCGCAGTTCATCCATGTGCGCGGCCAGAACGTCCTCCCGCTGGACCAGGGCAAATCCCGGCAGCAGAGTCCTACGCAACTTGCGGAACTGTTCGCTTTGCCCCTCCGTGTCATCGGCCAGGGGAAGCCACATGCCCTGAAAGCGCAGGCCTGGACGGGTCGGCAGTATGGCCCCGCCGGCCAGGCGCATGCCCTCGACGGCTTGCATAATGTCCCGGGCGAACTGTTCGCCGGTTCTCAGGGTCATGAAGTCATGGACGGCAATGAGCAAGGTGATTTCCATGTGCGCTCGGCCTTCCTCGAAAAAAGAGGCCGGCTTGCCATTAGGTTTTATCGGGTTGCGGGTCAGGTTGAAGACCCGGGTGTGACGCCCCGGCGGTTTGGTTACCTGGGGATCAAAACGATGGCAGACGATGCCGACGCCCCCGATGCCCGTATTCAGTTCATTGGAGAACCGCCTCTGGATCGCATGGGCGAACCCCGTAAACGCAGTGGGCGAAGGGAAGCCCCAAGTCAGGGGGCCGGACACGGCGTTAGCGTTTTGCACCCGCAGGTGCGGCAGTATCAATAGGGCGACCGATTCAGTCATCGATGTCCACCTCCAAGCGTAGCATGCGCAACTCGTCGTCCAGGAGTGACTGCCATGCCCGGGCTTCGTTTTCACCCATGGGCAGCTTCTTTCCGGTTAAACGGGCGTTGAGCCAGTTGCCGAATCGCTTGCAGACACCGTCCTTCCAGTCGCCTTTGAGCCTTGTCTCGGAAAAGGCCGGATCGTCCCGCGCCCTGCCCGGATCGAGCCAGCACTGCTCGTCCGGGTTGAGCTGGCAGTCCACTCCAGCGCTCCAGCCCGAAGACAGGTTCTGAATTTCCTCGGCGAACAACAGCAGTTCGTCTCGGATGAACCCGGATAGCTCCGCCCGCTTTTGGCGGATGCCGAGGTTGTTGTAGTCCTGGACCCCGGCCAGGAAGTCGCGAAGGGCGCGAGTCAGATGCCGAACCCTGTTTCGTCGGCCGAAGGGTCCTAAGGGACCGTCAAATACGCTCCTTACACGAAGGGGCGGTTTGACGGGATCGGTGACCCAGTTGGGTGGGCAGGAGGCCAGCAGATAGCACTCGCCATCCCGGTCAATGTTAAATTGACTGATGTTCTGTTTTTTGGAACCGCCGTGCTTCTGCACTAGCAAATCGGGGTAATCCCGGTGACCGTGGTTATGGGGAGCGTTTTCCCACTTCGCTTTTCTGGCGGCCTTGGCCTCATCGGAGGAACGGTCATCCTGTATGGTTTGCCAGACTTCGTGAAACAAAGACGTAGGGAAAAGCGGGGCCAACAGGTGATAGCCGCCATCATCAAGGGGCCAGTACAACTGCTTGGCTAGTTTGTGTGACCGTTGGCCTTCTTTATCTTCAGCTATGTTTGCAAACTCCCGCATCCATGATTCGGCCTTTTCCGGGTCGTCGGAGAGGGCGGCCTTGAAGGCGGGATTTTTCTTAACGGCAAAGCTCAGCAATGTCTTGCCGCCCACATCAATAGACAAAAACTTGTAGACATCCAATGCGGCCGCATTGCCGACCACATCCCGCTGGAGGCTTTCGGCAATCGTGTGACTGCCGACGACTACATCGCCGGCAAGAGGATTGCCGTTTGAATTGAGGCTCGTTCCTTTGGCATCCGGGTGGCTGTACTTGATTGCATGAGTTGCCTGTTGAATCTGGCCGGCCCGTCTGGCGGCACTGTCGAGCCAGGCTTCTGGCTCGTGTGCATCTCTCAGCTTTTGCCTGCCCTCCTCCTTTTTTTCTTCTTTCAGTTTTGGTTCAAGGCGTTGTTCCAGGAAATTTTGGATTGCCTTTTTGATGCTCAATACGGATGGCTGCAATAAGTCTTCCGTGTCTTCCATATGCCCCTCCTTTTTTGTTGTTCATCGGTAACGGCTGAAACCCAAAGCGGGGTGGTAGTACCAACCCTGTTCCGTCCCCTTGGCGGGTAGATCGACAATGCCGAAGCGGTATGCGCAATCATCGATTTCCATTTCCAAGGCATCGGCAAGGCGTTCCAGGGCGTCCATATAATCAGGTTCGCCCCAGAAACCGATTCGTGCTCCCATATCAAACCGCAGTTCATGTTTCAGGTTTTCAACACCATACGTATCTCCGTTATCCTCGATGCGGTTCAATCTCGGCCGGCCGTCTTCATCGGGCAGGAGGGCGTATTTTTGGCGGCCCAGCGGGTCCAGGCGAAAAGGCTGCCTGCGTTGCAGTTCGCCGCTCAGAGACGCCCGCGTGGTCCACCACCAATGAACCGGGACTGTTCTATGCCGCCCCCCTCCATCCTCGCCGATCATTACGGCGTGGAGCCGTTCGTGTTCGAGGTCGGCCAGATTCGTGCGCGGTTGGGGTTGGTCGCTTTCACGGATACGGCTGGATGAGTCGACCCGTTCCAGTTGCCCGGGCCTAAGCAGGTTGGTCAAATGATGCGTCTCCAGCGGGAAATCGCTGCTCTCGAAACCGGGGTGGCAAAAGGCGACGCCGTGTTCTCCCCCGGTCAAATAGCGCAGGTTGACGTCCAGCAGAATGAGATTGGGCGTCAGGCAGGGGCCGGGTCGATGGCGACGGATACGCCCCGCCAGTTGTATGATCGAACGCATGGAGGACGGCTCGACGATGCCCCAGTCATAATCGTGGTCGCGGCCCACTTCCGCGACCGGGGTGGCCAGGACCACAAAAATATGATTCCGTTCGGCGGTCGTATCCAGGCGCCGGCGTACCACGGGATGCTGAAACACGTCAGACGGGTCCTTGCGATTGAGCAGCCGGTCCAGGACACGTTCCAGGCCGGAACGGACCAGCAAGGGATGCTGTGAGTGGTACACGCATAGGTGGATGAAGCAGTCTTCGGGACCGCCTGAATTGTACAGAGCGAGTGCGGTTTCCACCAGGGGGTCGATGTTGGCCATGCGGATCAGTCCGATGCTGACCCGCTTGCCCGTGGCCGGGTCCACGACATGATATCGGTCGTGCAGGATCATGGCCTGCTCCCGAAGCAGCCCGGCGAGTTGAGCGCAGATAGCCTCCCGATTGTTCCCTCGTGCGATGGGCACAGGCCTGATTTCCGCACGGCGGAGGACTTCGGACCTGGCCAGTCTGGAAACCCGTGCGTCGACAAAGGCCTGATGCGATTCGTCAAATCCGTTGGCGTCCACATGGTCGCTGTTAATGACGTTGAATTCATCAAACCAGGCGCAGCAGACGTTCAATGGCTGGCCGGGTATGCCGCGGTTTTCCTGGAATTCCCGCCGTCCTTCGAGATAGGCCCGAAACAGGCCTGACACCACGGCTGGAGGCAGGGTAGCGGATGAGAGCAGCAGACGGCTACCCAACATGCCGGCCCAGTTGACCAGACGAGCCAGAGCGGGCAGGTCCTCCGGGCCGAAGTCGTCCGGCTCGTCGAGCACCAAGTCAGAACTCATCAGCCGGAGCATGGGTGCTATTTGATGGCCGCCTCGTGTCCCCTCGGTCGCGGGCATAAGGTGGTCGATCGTACAAACAAGAACAGGCGCATTCAGGAGCTTTTTTGCGTTCGGGTTCTGTGACAGCCAGCGATTCAGCGGGCCGTCCTCGATGCTGCCCTCGAAATGCACGTATTGGTGTCGGGCAAAGAGGTCTTCAGCGGATTCGGATCCGCCGGCCAAAGTCGATTCTAGGTCCTTGTTGTGCTCATGGAGATGTTTGGCGGCGCCCCCGCCGACCAGGACCGCCAGGTCCTCGGACCCCAGCCCCAACAAGTCCCGGTAAACATCGCCTGTTTGCAGAGTCAAAGTCCGCAGGCCCAAAGCGATGCTGAATCGCACGCCGCGATCGGGGTCCGCCAGTCCATAAAGGATGCGACCGTTGGCTAGGGTCTTACCAAGACCCGTGGAGGCCATGTTGACCCCGAAAAAACCCTGCGTCTCGGCGCGATGCCGGGTGCCTTCAGCCAGATCGAAGGCCCGATCCTGCCAGCGGAACCGCTTGTCCCGGCTCCGCCTCCTAAAGCCCTTGTGTCGCGCGATCCGGGGAAGCTTGTTCTCCATAGGGGGCAATGTCCGGACAATCCGTTTGGCGTTTATCGCCACGCCGATCAGGTGCTCGTCCAACCTCTGATTCAAAGTGCCGGAGTTTCGATTGGTGTTGGCGTACAGGGGATAGTCGATGTTTCCGTATCGGGCCTGGCTGGTTTGACTCGAGTAGTAGTGGTCGGCCAACATCAGGGCCATTCTGGATATTTGCATGATGTACGGGTTGTCCAGGAAGTCGCCTCTAAGCATCTCAGGCCGATGAAGGACGGCCCGGGCTACCCTGCTCGCCTGTTGCCGCCATGACGAGCTGTCGAACGGCAGGCCCTCTACGAATTTCCAGCAGCCTTGGATGTCCTTGGCGCTCGCATCCGGCCGCGAACCACACCAATGATCCTCGATGCATTCAGGCATGTGATTCAAGACGTCGTACTGAAGTGGGCCGCCGTCCTGGGTCGGCATCCGGTGATGGCCGACAATCAGCCAGGCCACGGTGCTTGCCAGAGGGGGAAGGGCGGTAAAGGGAGAGAACTTGCGGATATCGTCCATGCCGTCACGCAGGGGGAAGACGTTATCCGAACCCTCTATACGTTCGGCCCCAATTGCCAAGCGGGTCAACCAGTCCTCATCATGACTCTGGCCGACAAAGGCCTCGAATATACGAAGCGATATCCAATCATGGCGAAACGCATCCGCTATGGGTTTGCTCCCGTGTAACTTTTTCTGGAACCACTGATTTGCTTTTCCAAAGTCATGGAAAAGGGCAGCAAGCTGGGAAAGCAGGGAAATCTCCTCGCCCGTATGCCAGTCGTTTTCATCTTGGACGCGTAAAATGTCTCGAGTGGTTACATTGGTGGGGGTAGCTCCCTGCGAGTTGAAGCGGCTGACATCACCCACAACCCATATCAACTCGGAGTGGTTTTTACCGCGAAGCCAGTGGCAGGCCACGGCCGTGTTTTTTCTCGCGGTCTTGCGAAGCATTTTATGCAGCGTGCTGAGCCCATGCTCGGTGATGGGCGTTTGCCAGGTCCGGTCGCCTCGCCTCTCGGCAAACTGGTCCAGAATTCTCCTGGTTTCGATCAGTGCATTTTTACTGCATTGGGACACGAGCAAAACGTTCATTTACCGCAGTCCTCCCAATTCAGTCGCAATGGTCTTCAATGTTTCAATCATGAAATCAAGCGCTTCAGTTCTTGTAAAGTTTTCGATGCATGCCTGGCGAAACTCCTGTTCCGCATGGCCGGCCATGGCTGAAATAAAGGCTTGGGGAAGAACAATCGCATCCTTGACCAAATCCGCCACATCGAAAACCAGGCCGCCTCGACGTGTTTTGCCATGCAACACGGACAGACCGTGAGGAAGCCCCAGCACCCATGTCGCGACAGCCCCGAGCCCATAGGCCAGGTAGTTTCCGTGGTCGAGAAAGCGGTTTGCCGGATCGGCGCCGGTTCCTCGTTTTGCTCGAACAAAGTTCCCATACCCGACCGTGCTAACCGCAATTTTAAACAACGACCTGGTCAGACGACCTTCGATCGCAAGCAACCCGGTCGTGTCCGTTGCCTTGTCGATGTCCTCTTCAGCTCGTTGCAGAAGTGCTTCCAACTCCTGATTCGTCACTTCAAAACCGGCGTCTCGAAAGAAACGCGGGGCAAGCCAATTGTCTCGCAGACGTTGCAGCCGAAGGCATTGAAACATTTTGGCCGCCTTTAAGCGTTGCACGTCGTCAAAGAAGAGACAGACCCATTTTTGAAGATACTCCGTGGGGCGATACTCACTTTGCGGTGAGAACCACGAGATATCAACATCAACTTCATTGGCGCTAAAAAGAGGCGTGCCTCCGCCTCCGCAAAAGCCAACCAACACCCCGGCTTTAGCCAACTCGCGCATGGCCGCCTGTGTGATGGAGGTGCCTGTCCCCAACAACAAGCAAATACTGTTGGCAATAGGAATGTTCCAATAAAGCGAGCGCTGCCCTTCGTCCGTAATGTATTCTACCCGCCCCCCGTTGACCAATACTCGGCAATGTTGAAGATAGTAGATATTGGCGCGTTTAGAATGCAAAATCGATTTAAGATCGGATGGGCTTAGGTCATCCATTTGTTTCCCCCATAATCAAGTTAATTTACTACAACAGGGATATTGCGTCAATATGGCACAGGTTTGCTCCAAGTTCAGGCTGTAAAAATCACTTCCGTTGTTCGTCGACAACCGAAGTACTGTCAGGTTGCGGTGCAATCGCTCTCTGGAGAACTTGAGACGAGCGAGCAAACTCTTTAGTTGGACCAAATTGAACCTTCTTCCCATAGTGCCCCATGCTATCAGATGTAATTGTCAGATACGGACAAAATGATCAAAAAAATGCGATTCTTCTCGCACCTCATCGGTCTGGCCTGACAGGCCTCGAAGATATCCGGGCCTTGATTCCCTAGCCTCCATACGGCCAATCCCTGAAAAAACAGAAATGAAGCGACCTGACGAGGATTCATTCCGCCAGGCGCCTCCGGTCCGAGATCGGCCTCATGGAAAGGGGATAATGACTGCTTCAAGCACCCGGGTGCTCCCGGTTTCCCCGGGCGATATATCCCGGTCCCGTTGAAGCCTGTTTTCCGCGCTTATTCGTCGCTCTCCATCATTGCCCGGAGGCGTGAACATGCGGGGCGGGCGCATGCCCCGCGGCTTGCCGCGTGGAGCTTCAAGCTCTCCTTTTCACCGAAAAATGTTGGGTTACGCTTTGCTAACCCAACCTGCAAGGCAGTGCCCCATTTTCAGCCTTCGCTTCCGTCCGGCTCGCCGGGAATGCGGGTTCCTGGAGGGAGGCCGGAAAATGGATTCCCGCTTTCCTCCGGACACGGACAAGTCGCGAGAATGGCAGAGGGGGCGGTGGTTGAAAGGTTACGGCCCGATTGAAGCCAGGAATGGCCGGGCCGACTCGAGGCCGGAGTCCGGCTCTGCGTGGATGAGAATCCACGGCCCCATTGAAAACAGGGAGGCCGAGGCCATGCCAGGGGCAGAAAAGGCCGTGGCTCCGACATTGACCCGGGGCCGTTTGTCTGCTATGGATTCCAGGTAAACGAATAACGTCTGAACCCTAAAAAACCGGAGGAAATCCCATGAGTGACGCCAGTCCGTTGAAAGTGGAGAAAGACGGGCATATCGCCTGGTTGGTTCTGAACCGTCCCGAAAAGCGCAACACGATGGACCAGGTCTTTTTCCAGGCCATGATCGACCAGTTCGACGAGCTGGACCATGACCCGGAGGTGCGGGTCGTGGTCATCCGGGGCGAGGGCAAGAGTTTTTCCGCGGGCCTGGACCTGGCCTCGGCCGGAAATTTGACCGCGTCCCAGGCCGCCGACTACCGGGAGACGCTGCGGCGGGAGATCGTTCGTTTGCAGTACAGCATGACCTGTATCGAAAAGAGCGCCAAGCCGGTCATCGCGGCCGTGCACAGCCATTGCATCGGCGGCGGCGTGGACCTGTGCTGCGCCTGCGACATCCGGATCGCTTCCCGGGACGCGATCTTTTCGGTCCGGGAGGCCCGGATCGCCATCGTGGCCGACCTGGGCACGCTTCAGCGGCTGCCCGCGATCGTGGGCGAAAGCTGGGCCCGGGAACTGGCCCTGACCGGACGGGACTTTTCAGCCGAACAGGCCAAGGACATGGGCTTTCTCACCCATATCTGCGACGACCGGGAGGCCTTGTACAAAAAAGCCGGCGAACTGGCCCGGGAGATCGCGGACCTCTCGCCCCTGGCCGTGCAGGGCGTCAAGGACACCATGCGTTTTTCCAAGGAAAACGGGGTCCAGGCCGGGCTGGAGTACGTGGCCCAGAAGAACGCGGCCATTATCATGTGCGAAGACGTGGTCGAGGCCTTCAGCGCCTTTCTGGAAAAGCGCAAGCCCGACTTCAAGGGCCGGTAACCCGATTTTTTCCTTTCCGGGGGGCGCTGTTTTTGGGGGCATGGCCGCCACGCGCCCGCTTTCGGCGGGATGGAACAGACAGCGATTCCCGAAGGTTGCCCCCTCACCCCGGCCCTCTCCCGGCGGGAGAGGGAGATGCCCGGGTATAGAAGGTTTCCCGAGGCAAACGCAATGCCGACGGCACGGCAAATCGTGGAAGGCGCCCTCTCCCGGCGGGAGAGGGACGGGGTGATGGTCTTACGCCCTTTTTCCACCCCTGGCCGCTTTCAGGGTTCGTTCCGCCCCACGGGGCATCAGGGTTCCTACGGACATGGACCCGGGACCTGAAACGAGCGGCCTGAGCATCCGGGCCTTCCGGCCGGACGACGAGGACGAGGTCGTCCGGCTCTGGCGGGCCTGCGGGCTGGTAGTGCCCTGGAACGATCCCCACGAGGACATGGCCCGGAAGACGGCCTTCCAGTCCGACCTGTTTCTGGTGGGCGAACTGGCCGGTCGGGTCGCGGCCGCGGTCATGGCCGGGTACGAAGGTCACCGGGGCTGGATCAACTACCTGGCCGTGGACCCGGTCCTTCAGGGCCGGGGTCTGGGGGGCCGGATGATGTCCGCGGCGGAAGAAGCCCTCAAGGCGCTGGGCTGTCCCAAGATCAACCTCATGGTCCGCCGGAGCAACCGGGCGGTCGTGTCCTTTTACGAGCGTCTCGGCTTCCGGCCGGACGATGTGGTCTGTCTGGGTAAGAAGCTTGTTTGAAAACCAGGGGCGAAAACTTGGTGACCGTCCCTAATTTTCCGGGCCGCTCACGGCGCGCACGTGGCAGAGGCAGGTCTTGTCCAGGGGGGAGGCAAAGCCGACGTCCGTGTTGACGTACCAGGCGGCCGTGGCCGAGCGGCGGTCCGCGCTCCAGATATGCCTTTTGGCCCGGTCGAACCGGGAGGCGATGCAGCGGCCGCCTCCGGACGGCGGCGGATCGAGCAGGGTCAGCAGTTCGTCGACCGTGGGCAGCCGCCAGTCGTTCCGGCCGGCCGGCCGGTCCCGGTTCAGAACTTCCAGGTATGCGGCGGTTTCGGCCCAGGCCATGGGAAACTCGGAACCGGAGCGCTGCCAGGCCAGCCCGGTGGCCCGGTCCTCGATCCGGTCCGGTCCGCTTTCCTGAAAATCATTGATCCGGTAGGTCCGGGGGCGGTCGAGTTCATCCGTATCGAACACGTCCTGAGCCTCGGCGGGCGCGACCTTGACGGCGCTGCTTCTCGGGAGGGGCGGCCGGAGAGGCGTCCGGCCGTTCGAGACCGCCGGTTCCGGTTCCAGGGAGCAGGCGAGGCC
Organism: Pseudomonadota bacterium; assembly: GCA_018830135.1. Taxonomy (GTDB): domain Bacteria; phylum Desulfobacterota; class Desulfarculia; order Adiutricales; family JAGVGV01; genus JAHJTB01. The sequence continues at coordinate 11,086 of JAHJTB010000448.1, forward strand.
GAACGTTTCCCGCCAGGATTCGATCAGGCCCTCCAGGGCCGAGGCCATATCCGAGGCGCTGGAAAACCGGCGGGCCGGGTCCGGGTCCAGGGCGCGGCCGATGAAGGCCTCCCAGTCCGGGCCCAGGTCGGCCCGGTAGTCATCGAGTCGCGTCCGGTCCTCGTCCGGCAGGCGTCCGGTCAGGAGACGGAACAGGGTCACCCCCGCGGCGTACAGGTCGGCCGGAGGCCCGACGCCGTCCGGGTCCCGGACCTGCTCGGGCGCGGCGTAATAGGGCGATCCGATGCGCAGCCGGCCGGGATGGGGCCGGGTCTCGCCGCGCAGCAGGGACAGCCCGAAGTCGGTGATCTTGATGACGTCCTCGTCGGTCAGCAGGAGGTTGTAGGGTTTCAGGTCCCGGTGGACGATCCCGGCGTGATGCAGACGGGCCAGGCCGGACAGGGTCTGCCGGACCAGGCCCGAGGCCCGTTCGACCGGGAAGACGCGGGTCGGCGCCTCCAGGTCGTACCGTTCCCCGATCAGGGCTCCCAGGTTGTGGCAGTAGTAGTCCATGACGAAAAAGGTCGGGCCGGGTCCCGGCTCGAAGTCCCAGACCCCGGCGATGTTCGGGTGGCGCAGGCGGCCCATGGTCCGGGCCTCGTCGAGAAAGCGGCGGCGGATTTCGGATTCCCCCAGCAGGGCGACCAGTTCCGGACGGGGGGCCAGCAGCTTGAGGGCCATGATCCGGCCGATCGAGGGCAGCCGGACCTTGTAGACCACGCCCATCCCGCCGCGGCCCAGCAGCCCGCGGACCTCGTATTTCCCGATCGTTTTCATGGCCGTGAAACCTTGGGGGTCACCAGAGCCGGCGGGCGTAGAACTCGGGCCAGCCCAGCTCGATGATCCGGTCGGCCGTGACTTTGATGTCGTACGGCACCCGCCGGACGGTCAGGGTATAGGTTTCGGTGTCCCAGATCACGTATTTGGCCCGATTGTCGCCGTCGCGAGGCTGGCCCACGCTGCCGGCATTGATGATGTGCTGGCAGTCCGGGTCCAGCTGGACGGCCGTGTCGACCGGGTCCCGCCACTTTGCCTCGCCCCCGTCATAGGCGATGATTTCCAGGCGGTGGGTGTGGCCGACGAAGCAGATGCGCTCGTCCATCCGGTCGAATATGCGGGCCAGTTGGGCCCGGGACAGTTCGAAGATGTAGGTGATGGTCGAATCGGGCGGGCAGCCGTGGACGCAGAGGCAGCCTTGGACGATCCGGGTCGGCGGGAGGCCGCGGCAGTAGTCCAGGGCTTGGGGGGAAAGGCATTCCCGGGTCTTGATGTGGGACTTCCTGGCCAGGGGATTGAACCATTCCAGGTAGGCCGGCTCCTTGACTGCCAGTTCGTGGTTGCCCAGGATCGACGGGATGCCCCGGTCGCACAGGGTTTCGATCACGGCTTCGGGTTCGGGGCCGTACCCGATGTTGTCGCCCAGGCTGACGATTTGATCGACGTTCCGGCGATCCACGTCGCCCAGGACCTCGTTCAAGGCCTCGATGTTGCCGTGTATGTCGGAGATGACGGCCAGTTTCACGGTGAAATCCGTTGAACGGACCGGGGCTGAAGCCGGCCTCGGGTCATAAAGGGTCAGGTCACGGGCAGCATGTAGTCGGCCAGCCGGCTCGACGTCTTGCGCAGGTTCAGGCTCAACAGCCGGGCCAGGCCCTTGAGGATTTTTATGCCGATCCGGGGGTTCTTCTCGAGGATGTCATCGAAGTTGGCCCGGGAGAGGGTGACCAGGGTGGCCTTGGTCCTGGCCCGAACCGTGGCCGAGCGGGGAAAGTTGTCCAGGATCGACATTTCGCCCATGGAGCGGCCTTTGGACAGGGTGGAGAGCACCACGGGTTCGCCCGTCTCGCTTCGCTTCCAGACTTCCAGGATGCCGTCGGCCACGAAACAGACGAAGTCCCCTCGTTCGCCTTCCTTGAAGACCGTTTCGCCCTTGGGGGCGTCGACCACGTTCATGGACTTGACGACCACGGCCAGTTCGTCCGCGACCAGACTGTCGAACAGGGGGATATTGATCAGAAGGTCCAGGATGTCGGCCGAGAACTTGCCTTTTTGCTGGGGCACCGTCTTTCCTCCTTCAAATATGATGGAAGGTCCTGTTTCGGAACGGCGGTTTGTCGGCCGCGGATCGAAAAGGGGAAACGAAAACGACCCGCCCGGCGGTCAGCGCCACTGGGTGGGCATTTCCCACCATACCCGCCGATTGACTTTTTGCAGCCGCGCGAACAGGGTGAACAGGATTTTTTTCAACAGCTTGATCTGAAGAGGCAGGGGCAGCAGATTGAGGTGTTCGGCGTTGAAACGGACCAGCAGGCAGTCCGAACTGGCCACGACATGGGCCGTGCGCCGTCCGCCCATCAGCCCGAATTCGCCGAACGTGTCCCCCGTCTGCAGCACGGCCACCACTTTGTCGTTGAAAACGACCTTGACGCTGCCCTGGACCAGAACGTACATGTACAGATCGAGTTCCCCCTCCGTAATGATCCGTTCGCCCGTGGCGGCCCGGCTCCATTCCGCGGCTTCCATTAAGTCCTCGATCTCGACGTCCAGGAAGCCCTTGAAAAAGTCGACGTCTTCGAGAAGACCGAGGATTGAAGTCTTTCCGAGTTCCATAGGCGGTTAGTATAGAAGCTTTTCGGCGGTTGTCAACCGTCCAGCGGCGTGACCCTTGAGGCTCCAGGGAATCGCGGCATGCGGGGTTCCGGACGCCCCAGGCGGGGGTTGAAGCGCCGCCGGGCGCTGAACGGCGGCAAGGACTCGCCGGCCGGGACGAAGAAGGCGCGGGAACGGCCTCAATCCGCGAACAGATCGGTGCTCAGGTACCGTTCGCCCGTGCTGGGCAGGACGACGACGATGGTCCGTCCCTCGTTTTCGGGCCGGCGGGCCAGTTCCAGGGCCGCCCAGACCGCGGCGCCCGAGGAGATGCCGCACAGCAGGCCTTCGACGGACGCCAGCCGGCGGGCGGTCTCGAAGGCCGCTTCGTTGGACACGGTCACGATTTCGTCAATGATTCCGGTATTCAGGACCCCGGGGACGAATCCGGCCCCGATGCCCTGAATTTTGTGGGGCCCGGGCGTCCCGCCGGAGAGGACCGGCGAAGCGGCCGGCTCGACGGCCACGGCCCTGAATCCGGGTTTGCGGGGCTTGAGGACCTCGGCCACGCCGGTAATGGTTCCGCCGGTGCCCACGCCGGAGACGAAAATGTCCACCCGGCCCCCGGTGTCCCGCCAGATTTCCTCGGCCGTGGTCCGGCGGTGGGCGTCCGGATTGGCCGGGTTGGTGAACTGATTGGGCATGTACGCCGCCGGGTTGGCCGCGCATATGGCCTCGGCCCGGGCCAGGGCCCCCTTCATGCCTTCGGCCCCGGGAGTCAGCACCAGTTCGGCGCCCAGGTGCTTGAGCAGCTTGCGCCGCTCCAGGCTCATGGTCTCGGGCATGGTCAGCGTGAGCCGGTAGTCGCGGGCGGCGCAGATGAAGGCCAGACCGATGCCCGTGTTGCCGCTGGTGGGCTCGACAATGACCGTGTCCGGCCGGATCAGGCCCTCTGCTTCGGCGGCTTGGATCATGGACAGGGCGATGCGGTCCTTGACGCTGCCCAGGGGGTTCTGGTACTCGAGCTTGGCCAGGACCGTGGCCGGAAGGCCCGAGGCCAGGCGGTTGATCCGGACCAGGGGCGTGCCGCCCACGGCCCGGGTCACGTCCGGGAGTACGCCGTTCATCGGGAGACCTCCTTGGATGAATCGCCGATAAATATCAGTTCCGGCTTTTTCAAGATGACCTTGGTGTCCGGCGGCACCGATTCGGTCAGCCAGACGTTGCCGCCGATGACCGAGCGGGCGCCGATGACGGTCTGGCCGCCCAGGATGGTCGCGCCGGAATAGATGGTCACGTCGTCTTCGATGGTCGGGTGACGCTTGGTGTCCTTGAGACTCCGGCCGGCGTCCCGGGGCAGGGACAGAGCGCCCAGGGTCACGCCCTGGTAGAGGCGGACCCGGTCGCCGATGACGCAGGTCTGGCCGATGACGACGCCGGTTCCGTGGTCGATGAAAAAGCTCCCGCCGATATGGGCTCCGGGGTGGATGTCGATGCCCGTCTGGCTGTGAGCGAACTCGGTCATGATACGGGGCAGCAGCGGGACGTCCAGGTGGTTGAGCACATGGGCCAGCCGATAGACCGTGATCGCGAACAGGCCGGGATAACTGAATATGATGACGTCCGGACTGCCCGCGGCCGGGTCCCCTTCGATGGCGGCCCGGATGTCGTCGGCCAGGGCCCGCC
>JAHJTB010000449.1 GCA_018830135.1 Pseudomonadota bacterium
CCTGGCCCTGGTTTCCATCATGTCCACCACGGGCAATCCGGAGCTGGCCCAGGCCACGCCGGAAGCCCAGACCGCCCTTTTCACTCCGCCGCCGCCGGACCGGGCAGGCTATATCGAAGCCGGAGTCGAGGCCTGGCGCATCATCGGCAGCCCCGGGTTTCCCTTTAACGAGGACCGGGTCCGGGCCCGGGTGACCCTGGCCTATGACCGCGGCTACTGTCCCGAGGGCATCGCCCGCCAGTTCGTGGCCATCATCGCCAGCGGCAACCGCAAGCCGGCCCTGGCCAATATTGCCGCGCCGACCCTGGTCATCCACGGTTCGGCCGACCCCCTGGTCCCGGTCGCCGGCGGGTACGACACAGCCGAAGCCATCCCCGGAGCGGAACTGCTCGTCATCGAAGGCATGGGCCACGACTTTCCTCGCCAGGCCTGGGATCGGATCATCGAAGCCCTGGCCGGCCTGGCCCGGCGGGCCGGCGCTCTGTAAATCGTCCGCGATCGCTGCCTGAAACGGGCCGGCTTATGCCGGCCCGCCCATTTCCGGCCGGGCATTGATTTTTTCATCCCGCCCGTCCATAAATCCAGGTAAAGAAACAGTCCTGGAGGAGGTGGCCTCATGCCCATACCGGGCCGACTGCTGACCACGGCCATGGCCGTCATGCCGCATACCAACCCCGACCACGCCCTGGAAACCGCGCTGAGCCTGGACGTGCCCTTCTGGCCCCAACTGCCGATGCTCAGCTACTTCGAGGACATGTACGTTCAGGCCTCGGAGCATTTCCCCGGCATCGTCCTCGATCTCGAAAACCGGACGCTCAGATTTTCCATGGACAAGTTCATGCTCGAACTGGAAGAGGCCCTGGCTCATTTCGAAGAACCCGGCTACTTCGATATCACCCCGGATTACTCGGCCGTCTATCACCGGTTTCTGGAAATGGACCTCTCCGACCGGCCGGCCATCCGGGGGCAGCTGGAGGGCCCCATCAGCTTCGGCCTCAACATCCAGGACCAGGACGACCGGCCCATCCTCTTCGACGATACGGTCCGCCCGTTCATGCTGGACTTCATGGCCCGCCGCGTCAACGTCCAACTGACCCGACTCAAGCAACTCAACGAAAACGCCTTCATGTTCGTCGACGAACCCGGACTCCAGTTCCTGTTCAGCGCCATGTCCGGGTACAACGACGTGGCAGCCAGGCAGGACCTGGACTATTTCTTTTCCCAGATCGAGCGTCCCCGAGGCGTGCATCTCTGCGGCAACCCGGACTGGGACTTCCTGCTGGGGCAGGACCTGGACGTGCTGTCCCTGGACGTTTACACCAACGGCGAAGTCTTTTCCTCGTACGCGGCTTCGATACGCCGGTTTCTGGACCGGGGCGGGGTTCTGGTCTGGGGAATCGCTCCCACCAATTTCGAGCCCTTCGAGGCGGAAAACCTGGAGAGTCTGGAAAAGCGGCTGGTCGAACTGTGGGACAAGCTCGACGGCAAAGGCATCGACCGGGACTTTCTGCTGTCCCGGAGCATGCTGTCGCCGGCCACCTGCTGCCTGATCAACCCGGACAGGGAGAAGACCGTGGACAAGGCCTTTGCCCTGATTCGGAACCTTTCGGCCCGGTTGCGGGAACGATTCGACCTGGCCTGACCGCCGTCCCGGTCAATCCGTCTCGGCCAGGGCGGCGGATATCTCTCCCAGGGTCGTGCGAAGCGCGCACCGGACGTCGTGAATGTGGATGCTTTCCAGGCTGTGGGACTCGATGATGACCACGGCCGAAGGCGGGACCTTGTCGATCATGCGCCGGCCGGTTTCCCGGGCCACCTCGCGGACGACGTCCTCGGCGAATTGCGGATATCGGTGGGCCTGAAGGACGATCTCGGCCTCGTCGGGACGTTTGAGCAGGTCCTGGGTCACGTGGAGGGTGGACTCCAGGCACTCGAGCAGGTCTTCGTAGGACACCCGCCCGTCCGCATCCTCGATCCGCAGGCGGGTCGCGGAACGCTGGGAGTGGGTGATCAAGGGAAAGCCTGTCTCCCGGACCTGCGTCACGGACTGGTTGTAAACCTGTGTGCAGGGACAGGCGGTGATGTGGCGGACGCTCAAACCCAGCAGGGACTGGAAGGCGATTCCGTCCGGACGGCGCCAGACCCGGACTTCCGCGCTCAAATCCAGGGCCTCCACGGACAGGCGGTCGGTGACGGCCGTGCGGCGGACCAGAGGAATCTTTCCGGAAACCGAGACCTGGGCCCTTTCCCCACGCTGGCGGGCCAGGACATCCCGGGCCAAGGCCAGGGCGTACTGGCGCGGATCATCGAAATTTATTTCATGCAGGTCGGCAATGGCCTGCTCCATCCGCGACATGTGAATGCCGCGCACGTCTTCAGGCAGATCCACGTAAATCTCGGCCTCGAAGGGCAGCCGTCCCTGGGGCAGGGACACCCAGACCGTCTTGCCGCTGATGCCGACCTCGGAAAGATGAATCTGAAAGGACGGGCGCTGTTCGGGTACGTCCTGGCCTTCGCTCAGAGCGCGCCGGTGGTCCTCGGCCGGAATTCCGGTTTTCAGACCAGGCCGTGCCTTTTCATACTCGAATACCAATCCTGGATCGTACGCCATTGTTCACCTTCCTCCGAGGCCAGGGCCTGCATGCCCCGGATGCGGTCCATATCTTCTGCGCCGGCCGCTTCGGATCGCTCGATGAACCCCTGAATCCGGTCGAGTGTCCGCGGAATGGCTTGGGGCTTCTGTTCCAGACAGCACAGACTGCCGGGATGAAGCAGCCGGTCGGTGATGATCTCGGGCGTGAAACCGAAAGGAAACCGGGCCGCCAGTTCGAGAAAGAACAGCCAGTCCTCGCCCAGGCGCTCCGGACCGAACCCGCCGGCCGCGTCAAAAGCCCGCCGGGTTACGGCCGCCGAGGACGGCACCAGGAAACACCAGCGGACCAGTTCATGGAAACAGGGGCCGGATGCTTCCCGGCCCGGTTCGGGAATGAAAAACGTCTGGCCGGTCAAGGCGTCTTGATTTCGGGTCACGCCGTAGGCCACGTCGAAACCCTGCTCGACCAGGTCGAGCAAGGCCTGGACGTGGCCGGGGCGCCAGACGTCGTCCGAGTCCAGAAACATCAGCACGTCGCCTCCGGCCGCGCCCGCGCCCAGGTTCCGGGCCCAGCCGGGTCCCAGGCCTGAGGTCTGCACCAGACGGACCCGGGGGAAGCGGGACCGGAGCGCCTCGGCGGTCCCGTCCGTCGAGCCGTCATCCACGACCACGACCTCCGGCGCTCGTGGGCGTTGGGCCAGGGCGCTGGCAATGGCCTCCTGCACCATGTCCTTCCGGTCCCGGGTCGGGATGACGCAACTGACCTTCATCCGACTACCTGCCCGGCGGAAAGCATTGGGCCGCTTCCTTGATCCGTCCGGCCAGCTTGTGCTCGACGTATTCCCGGAGTCGCGGCAGCATGTCCTCGACGTACGCCCCGATCTCCGCCTCGGTGGCCGTGGTTCGGGTCTGGCAGAACAGACACTTGCGTTCGCCGCCGCCGGTCGAAGGCAGACCGAATTCTTCGAGCAGGTGCCGGGTCACCATGTCCTCTGCAAAGTCCTCGTAGAGCGGGAAGCGGGTCGCTACACCGAAAGACTCGGAGAAGGCGGCGATGCGGTCCATGAAGGCCCGGGTCTGTTCGGGATAGTAGTCCTGTTTTTCCGCGTACCCCACCAGAAGCAATGGAATCGAGTGCTGGCGGCAGTAGATGATCGCCTTGACGTGCATGCCCAGTTTGCAGGCCGCGCAGACCAGGTTCTTGCCGCCGTACCGCGGCATGAGGTCTTCGTACCAGTCCAGCCAGAGCCCCTGGAACAGCCGGCCCATGTCCAGTTCCACGTAGTCCGCCTCCGGGACCGGGTCCGTTTCCGGGGCCTGGGACTTGATGATCCGTTCGGCCACGCGAAAACGCGCTTCGGGAAAGGCGTGAAAGCGGCTCATGCCGTTGAGCATGTGCAGCAGGTGAATCCGGGAGGGCCGGGGCACGTCGGAATGCCGGCCGATCGCGGCCAGGGCGTACAGGGAGACGGAGTCCGTGCCTCCGGAAAACAGAATGGCCAGTGGTTCTCGCTTCATGATCGATCCTTGACGACCCGGTATTTCAGGAACAGTTCTCCGGTCTCGGCCGCGAGGCATTCCAGAAGGTCCAGGGCGAGGAAGGGTTGGCCGAGACGGCCGGGTCCGTCGGCCAGCGTGGCGGCCCCCCGGTCGCCGGAGAGCCTGGGGGCCACGGTCAGGACCAGTTCATCAACGATCCCTTCGGCCAGGGCCGCGAAGTTCAGGCGAGCACCGCCCTCGATGAGCACGGTTTCGGCCCCCATATGACCGAGTTCGTCCAGGGCGGCCCGAAGGGAAAGGCCGTGAGGGCCTTCGGGCAGCGGGACGACGTGGGCCCGTTGGCCCAGGGCCGAACCCAGTTCGTCGGCGCGGTCCGGTCCGGTGAAAATCACGGGCGGAGGTCCGAGACGGAAGACCTTGCGGTCTTCGACGGGAATCTTGCCCGAGCCGGTGATGAAGGCCCGGATTCGGTTTCCGGGAATCCGGCCGTCCGGCCCGCGCATTTCGGGATCGCCTTCCCGCAACGTGCCGGCGCCCAGCAGGCTGGCATTCGTTTGCGCCCGCATATTTTCGAGGTGGCGTCTGTCCAGCGTGGTGCCGATCGGGCCGGGCTCGATCCGTCCGCAGGCCGTGGTCACGCAGATGATATATACTTTCACGATTTATGCGTCCATCAGCGGGTCCACCGGTTACACGAATCCACGAGTATCCGGGTGTTCCCGGATGTGCGCCCAACCTCCCGGACCGGCGGACCCCGTAATAAATATATCACGGAATGGAGGCGCGTCAATCGCGCCTCCGCGCCGATTCCGGACCGCCTTGCGGGTTCGGGTCGCGCCGCCCGAGCGGTCTCCGGCCGAAGGACGACTCTGTCCCCGAGTCCCTATGTTGATAATCGGCCAGGGCGACAGCCGGTGTCCCGTGGCCGGAGGCCTTGAAGCCCGGCCGTTCATCCCCTATATTTGGGGGCAGGGCGGTCCATGGGTTCCGCTTTCGACGATCGGGGGAACGGCCGGCCCCATGACGAGACCAGCACCATCAACAGCGGGCGGAAAGCGCCGGAATCGGGGAGTCGCAATGGAGCATCATCCTTCGGAACGGCCGGGGGAAATCAACATCATGGTCGCCGGGGCGGCCGGCCAGGGCATGCAGACCATCGGGGCCGTCCTGGGCAAGTTTTTCGTCCGCCAGGGCAACCAGGTCTTTGCCGTCCAGGACAATCAGTCCCGCATCCGGGGCGGGCACAACACCTTTCAACTTCGGGCCGCCGACCATCCGGTCCGGGCGGTCTCGATGCCCCTGGAGGTGCTGATCGCCCTCAATCAGGAGAGCGTGGATCGTCACATCGGCGAAGTGGCTTCCTGGGGCGTGATCGTCCATGATTCGGACAAAACCCGGGTCCCGGATGAAGGCCCGGCCGGCCTGGGCCTGCCTCTCGAGACCCTGGCCGTGGAAGCGGGCGGCAACCGGATTTACGCCAACTCCGTGGCCCTGGGCGCGGTCCTGGCCCTGCTGGACTGGGACGTGGCCGGGATGGAGGCCTTTCTTGAGGAATATTACGCGGCCAAGGCCGGCATGGCCGCGGCCAACGCCCGCGCGGCCCGGCTGGGGTACGAACGGGCCCGCGACCAGGCCGGACGATACGGCGGTCCCAGAATCCGGCCCCGGAACGCAAAGCCCCGCATGTTCGTCTCCGGTCACGAGGCCGTGGCCCTGGGGGCCCTGGCCGCCGGCTGCCGGTTCATGTCCGCCTACCCCATGAGCCCCTCCACCTCGATCATCTCGTTCCTGGCCGAGCAGGCCGAGGACTTCGGCCTGGTGGCCGAACAGGCCGAGGATGAAATCGCGGCCGTCAACATGGCCATCGGCGCGGCCTGGGCCGGGGTCCGCTCCCTGACCGCCACCTCCGGAGGCGGCTTCAGCCTCATGGTCGAAGGCCTGGGTCTGGCCGGCATCACCGAAACGCCCCTTGTGATCGTCGAGGCCCAGCGGCCCGGGCCGTCCACGGGCATCGCCACCAAGACCGAACAGCCGGACCTGCTCTTCGTCCTCCATGCTTCCCAGGACGAGTTTCCGCGCATCATTCTGGCCCCGGGTACGGCCCGGGAGGCCTTCGAGGCCGCGATCCGGGCCTTTGATCTGGCCGACCAGTACCAGACCCCGGTGATCATCCTGACCGATCAGTTCCTGGCCGACTCGTACTTCACCGAGGAACGTTTTGACGTGTCCGCTCTCTGGATCGACCGCCATCTCATCACCTCCGAGGAGGCCGAAGCCCTCCGGGAATACAAGCGCTACCGGATCACGGACTCGGGCATATCGCCCCGGGCCCTGCCATCCTCCTACGGATTCACGGTCGGCGCGGACAGCCACGAACATGACGAATACGCCCATATATCCGAGAACATCGAAAACCGCGTGGCCATGATGGACAAGCGGTTCCGGAAGATGGAGGGCGCGGCCCGGGAACAGGCGCCCCCGACGGTCTTCGGCCCGGAGACGGCCGATCTCTGTCTGGTGGGCTGGGGCTCGACATACGGCGCCCTGGAAGAGGCCGTCGAAATGCTGAACCGGGAAGGGCATTCGGTCATGGGCCTCCACCTGGGCGTCCTGTGGCCCTTTCCCGGAGACCATCTGGCCCGGATACTGGCCGGAGCCAAAAGATGGGCCGTGGTCGAAGCCAACTACAGCGGCCAGCTCGCCCGTCTTATCAGAACAGAACTCATGAGACAGCCGGAGGCCGCGATTCTCAAGTACACGGGCCGGCCGTTCACCGGGATCGAGATTGCGGACCGGGTCAGGAAGGGGGTCCTGGAAAGATGACGGTCAAGGCGTCGGACTACGATAACGAATTTCCGGTGACCTGGTGCCCGGGATGCGGCAACTTCGCCATCTTGCAGGCCTTGAAACAGGCCCTGGCCGAACTGGACCTGCGGCCGGACCAGGTCGTCCTGGTTTCCGGGATCGGGCAGGCCGGCAAGCTGCCCCATTACATGCGCTGCAATTTTTTCAACGGCCTCCATGGCCGGGCGATTCCCCTGGCCACGGCCGTTCGCATCGCCAACACGGGTCTGCCGGTCATCGTCGTCGGCGGCGACGGGGACCTGTTCGGCGAGGGCGGCAATCATTTCACTCACGCCCTGAGGCGGAACGTCAACCTGACCGTTCTCTCCCACAACAACCAGGTCTTTGGACTGACCAAGGGCCAGGCCTCTCCGACCGCCGAAGTCGGACTATCGGCCAGGCTCCAGCCCCGAGGCGTTATTCTTCACCCCTTCAACCCCCTGGCCGCGGCCGTGATCGGCGAGGCGGCCCTGGTGGCGCGGGGTTTTGCCGGCGAGTCCGGCCATCTGGTCGGGCTGATCAAACGGGCCGTCCGCACGGACGGGTTCGCCCTGGTGGACGTTTTGCAGCCCTGCGTCAGTTTCGACCGCAAGCACACCTTCCAATGGTACCGGGATCGGATATATAATCTCGACGAGAGCGGACACGACCCCCGCGATTTCGCGGCCGCCATAGCCCGGTCCAGGGAGTGGGACCAGCAGGTCCCCATCGGCGTCTTTTTCGAGAACCCGGACCGTCCGAGCTACGAACAGGCCACGCCGGTCCTGCGCGGCGAACCCCTGGTCGATCGGAAACCCGATCCCGGGCGCGTGCAAAAGCTGATCGATTCGTTTCTTTAGCCGGCGTACGGACCCGCCAGGCCAGCCATGTCCGCCGGACAGGCGGGAGGGGCCGAAAATCGTTCATTGTCCGGAAACCGTGAAAATGAGGTGAAGACATGACTCAGAACCTGACCCGGAAAATCCTGGCCGCCCATCTCGTCGAGGGGCGGCTTTCGCCCGGCGAGGAGATCGCCATCCGCATCGACCACGTGCTCCTTCAGGACGCCACCGGCACCATGGCCATGCTCGAGTTCGAGGCCTTGGGAGTCGGCGAGGTCCGGGCCGAAGTGGCCGCCCAGTATGTGGACCACAACCTGCTTCAGACGGATAACAAGAACGCCGACGACCACCGCTTTCTCCAGACCGCTTCGGCCCGGTACGGACTGTACTTCAGCCCGCCGGGCAACGGGGTCTGCCACCAGGTCCATATGGAACGACTCGGCGTGCCGGGCAGGACCATGCTCGGTTCCGACAGCCACACACCGGGCGCGGCCGGGGTGTCCATGCTGGCCATCGGCGCCGGCGGGATGGACGTGGCCATGGCCATGGCCGGGTACCCCTATTATCTGCCCTGTCCCAAGGTGCTGGGCGTCAAACTGACCGGCCAGCTCCCGCCCTGGGTCAGCGCCAAGGACGTCATCCTGGAAATGCTCCGGCGGCACGGGGTCAAGGGCTGCGTGGGCAAGATCGTCGAATACTACGGGCCAGGCGTTTCGAGCCTGTCCGCCACGGATCGGGAAACCATCGGCAACATGGGCACCGAACTGGGGGCCACGACCACGGTCTTTCCTTCGGACGAAAACACGCGGGCCTATCTCGAAGCCCAGGGGCGCGGGGACGCCTGGACCGAACTGGCCGCCGATCCGGGGGCCGATTACGACGAACACGACGAGATCGACCTGAGCCGGGTCGAACCGCTCATCGCCTGCCCCGCTTCGCCGGGCAACGTGGTCCCGGTCCGGGAAGTCGCGGGCCGCAAGGTCGATCAGGTCATCGTCGGCTCGAGCGTCAACTCCTCCTTCCGCGACCTCCTGGTCACGGCCCGCGTCCTGAAGGGCCGCAGGACCTATCCCGGCCTGGAACTGAACATCAACCCGGGCAGCAAGCAGGTCCTGGTCAACGTGGCCGAACACGGCGGGATCATGGACCTTCTGCTGGCCGGGGCCCGCATTCACGAATCCGGCTGCCTGGGCTGTATCGGCATGGGCCAGGCCCCGGGCACCGGTCAGATCAGCCTGAGGACCTTCCCTCGCAACTTCCCGGGCCGCTCGGGCACCAAAGACGACCAGATTTATCTCTGTTCTCCCGAGACGGCCGCCGCCGCGGCCCTCGAGGGCGTGATCACCGACCCCCGGGACCTGGCCTCGGAAATGGAATACCCGGTGATCGAGGACCCGGAACAATACATCATCGACGATTCCATCATCCGGCCCTCCGAGGCTTTGCGGACGACGGTAATCGAGCGGGGCCCCAATATCCGGCCTTTTCCCGAACTGGACGCCCTGCCCGAGACCCTCGAAGCCGTGGTCCTGCTCAAGGTCGGAGACAACATTTCCACGGACGGCATCATGCCGGCCGGGGCCCAGGTCCTGCCGCTGCGTTCCAACATAGAAGCCATCAGCGAGTTCGTCTTCTACCAGATCGACCCGGACTTCGCGTCCAGGGCCAAGGCCCAGGCGGCCGTGGCCGTGGTCGGCGGCGACAACTACGGCCAGGGCTCCTCGCGCGAGCACGCGGCCCTGGCCCCGCGGCACCTCGGGGTGCGGGCCAAGATCGCCAAAAGCTTCGCCCGGATTCACAAGGCCAATCTGTGCAACTTCGGCATCCTGCCCCTGATCTTCGAAGACCCCGAAGACTACGACCGCATCGCCCAGGGCGTCCGGATCGTCTTCCCCGGGGTCAAGGCCCTGATCGAGTCCGGGGCGACCCGCATCCCGGCCGAAGTGGAAGGCCGGCCCATGTCCCTGCATCTGGACGTGTCCGACCGACAGCGCCGGCACCTGGTCGCCGGCGGGGCCTTGAACTTCGTCCGCAACGAACTGGCCCGCTCGTGAGCCGATGACCTGGCGGGAAGAGGAAGACTCCCTCGGCAAGGTCCGCCTGCCTGCCGAAGCCTATTACGGAGCCCAGACCTGGCGGGCGGTCGAGAACTTCCCGGTCAGCGGCTGGCGGCTTCCGCCCGGGTTCATCCGGGCCCTGGCCCGGATCAAGCGGCACGCCGCCTCGGTCAACGCCGAACTCGGGCTGCTCGATCCCGGCCTGGCCCAAGCCATCGCCGAGGCCGCGTTAGAGGTCGTCCAGGGCCGCCTGGACGACCAGTTCGTCGTGGATGTCTTCCAGACCGGTTCAGGCACATCGACCAACATGAACGCCAACGAGGTCATCGCCGGCCGAGCCAACGAGATGCTGACCGGCCGGCGAGGCGGCCGGTCGCCGGTCCACCCCAACGATCACGTCAATCTTTGCCAGTCCAGCAACGACGTCATGCCCTCGGCCCTCCACCTGGCCGCCCTGACGGCCATGCGGGACAGGCTGATCCCGGCCCTGGAAGCCCTGAAAAACAGTCTTGATCAAAAGGCGGTCGAATTCTCATCAATCAGAAAGATCGGCCGGACCCACCTTCAGGACGCGGTGCCGGTCACCCTGGGCCTGGAGTTCGGCGGGTACGCCCGCCAGATCGAACTGGGGCTGGATCGCGTTGACCGGACCCGGGGCTCGCTGTCCGAACTGGCCCTGGGCGGCACGGCCGTGGGCACGGGCCTGAACGCCCATCCCGAGTTCGCCGCCCGGGTCATCGCCCGGCTGGTCCGGGAGACGGGCCTCGACCTGATCGAAACGGCCGATCATTTCGAGGCCCAGGGCGCGCGGGACGCGGCCGTCGAGGCCAGCGGGGCCCTGAAGACCGTGGCCGTAAGCCTGCACAAGATCGCCAACGACGTCCGCTGGCTGGGCTCGGGACCCCGGGCCGGCCTGGGGGAAATCGTCCTGCCGGCCCTGCAGCCCGGCTCGTCCATCATGCCCGGCAAGATCAACCCGGTCATTCCCGAAACCGTGATCCAGGTGGCGGCCCAGGTCGTCGGCCTTGACGCGGCCGTGACCTTCGGGGGCCTGGGCGGGTACTTCGAACTGAACGCCATGGTCCCGCTCATCGCGCACAACCTGCTCGCGGCCATCGACATCCTGGCCTCGGCCGCCAATATTTTCGCGGAAAAATGTATCGACGGGATCGAACCCGCCCCGGGCGGGACTTCGGCCGGGCTGGAAAGAAGCCTGGCCCTGGCCACGCATCTGGTCCCGGTGATCGGGTACGACCGGGCCGCCGATATCGCCAGGGAGGCCTATCGCTCGGGCCGGACCATTCGGGAAACGGCCCGGGACAGCGGGCTCTTGTCGGCCGAAGAGATCGACCGGCTGCTCGAAAAATAGGTGACTGTCCCTGGTTTTCGAGCAGCCGCTCTACATACGCTCGATAATGGCCTGGCCGAACCGGGAGCAGCTCACTTCCTCGGCCCGGTCGAGCTGCCGGGCCAGGTCGTAGGTTACAACCCGGTCCCGGACCGTTTTTTCCAGGGCCGACCGGATCAGGTCCGCCGCCTCCCCCCAGCCCAGGTAGTCGAACATCAGGGCCCCGGACAGGATCAGGGAGCCCGGGTTGATCTTGTCCTGGCCGGCGTACTTGGGGGCCGTGCCGTGCGTGGCCTCGAAAACCGCCACCCGGTCGCCCATGTTGGCCCCGGGGGCCATGCCCAGGCCACCCACCTGGGCCGCCAGGGCGTCGGACAGGTAGTCGCCGTTCAGGTTGGGCATGGCCAGGACCTCGTACTCGTCGGGCCGAAGCAAAACCTGCTGGAACATGGCGTCGGCAATGCGGTCCTTGATCACCACCCGGTCGTCCCCCTCCGCCCAGTCCGCCTCGGCCACCGTGCGGTCGCCGAACTCGTCGCGGGCCACTTCGTACCCCCAATCCCTGAAGGCGCCTTCGGTGAACTTCATGATGTTGCCTTTGTGGACCAGGGTTACGCTTTTCCGGCCCTGGTCCAGGGCCCACTGGATGGCCCGGCGGACCAGCCTTTTCGATCCGAAGGGACTCATGGGCTTGATGCCGATGGCCGAATCCGGACGGACGTTTTGGGACATTTCCCGGTTCATGAAATCGATGATCTTTTTCGAGTCCAGGCTGCCCGACGGCCACTCGATGCCCGCGTACACGTCCTCCGTGTTCTCCCGGAAGACGACCATGTCGACCTTGTGGGGCTCCCGAACCGGCGCGGGCACACCCGGAACGTACCGGACCGGCCTCAGGCAGACATACAGGTCCAGACGCTGCCGGATGGCTACGTTGATGCTGCGAATGCCGCCGCCCACCGGCGTGGTCAAGGGACCCTTGATGCCGACCTTGTAACGCTCCAGCGCCTCCAGGGTCTCCTCGGGCAGCCACTCGCCGCGTTCCCGCCAGGCCTTCTCGCCCGCCGGAACCTCCAGCCACTCCACCCGCCGACGGCCGTCATAGGCCTTGGCCACTGCGGCCTCGAAAACGGCCGACCCGGCCCGCCAGATGTCCGGGCCCACCCCGTCCCCTTCGATAAACGGAATCACGGGCCGGTCCGGCACCATAATCCGCCCGTCTGTCATCTCGATGGTTTTGGCCTCGTCGTTCATGATCGTCTCCCGTTAAAAAATAAAGGCTACCCTTGTAATATACCGGGCCGGCAAAGGCAAGGCAAACCGGATTCAGGGCGTATCGATTCAGGGGGTGGCGGCCGCCCTATGAGCCCCCGTCGGACAGCGTTCCCCCATCCGTCTTTGCGAGTACCCGCCCTTTTAGGGGCCAAAATGTTATGGGGTTTAGA
>JAHJTB010000450.1 GCA_018830135.1 Pseudomonadota bacterium
GCGGTTGACGAAGTCGCGCCCGAAGTCGTGCCGGCGGAAGACCCGCTCTGGGCGCCGCCCTCCGCTTGAGAAGCCGCTTTACGGGCCAGGGACGCATCCTGGCCGGCCCCGCCCAATTTGGGGCGAGGCAGGTCGTCGAAATCGATGGGATTGAAAATCTTGTACAAAAAGTCGCCCCGGGCCAGTCCGGCCTGCCCGGCCAGTCCGAATACCGGCACCTGCATCCCCGACGTGGCCTGGGAGACCTTGGCTTGCATGAACAGACCCAGTTCCAGTCCGGTCATCATCTTGTCGCCGTTGATGTCCGCCCCGCCTTTGATCGCTTCCAGAAACTTGTCCTTGAATACCGACTTGGGCGGCGACACGCTGCCCGGAGAGCCGGCGAAAATATACTGGCGGATGGGCCGGGCCGATTCCTCGGTGATCGGTCGGGGCGCCGGCTTGATGAATTTCAAGCCGGATGAGGTGATGTTGGCGTCGAAAAGCAGCAGAAACTGACCGGCCTTGGCCTGGGAAGCCAGGTTTTCGATCTCGGCCAGCGACAGGGCCTTGGCCGAAAAGCCTTTGGCGTTCTTGTAATGCAGGGGGCAGTCGATCGGCAGAATGTAGCTGACCTTCTTGCCATCCGAATCCGTTAGGGTCGCCGTGCGGCCCGCATAATAAAACAGCAGGGCCCGGTCCGGCCGGGCTCCGTCGACCACGGTCAACTGCTTCAAGGCCTTCCGCAACTGGCTGGAGGTCGGGTTTTCCAGGAAGGTGACCTGGTAGCCCATGCGCAACCCGAAGAACTTCAGCGTGTCGGCCACTTCACGGGCCTCGGCCACGGCACCCGGACTGGCGGGATAGGACTTGTAATCCCCGGCCCCCACGACCAGGGCATGCAGTTCCTTGTAAACAACCTGTTTTTGGCCGGAAGCCGTGACAATGGTCACGTCGCTGCCGGGCAGCTTGAGGGCCGCGGCCGGCGCCGCCAAACCCATGCAGATTATCAATAACGCCAATAATGCGTATCTCATGACCATACCCCCTGGAAGCCCTGCTTGATGCCGATGAAAGACACACCGGACCTGTTTCATTCTAAAGCTTCAAACCGGCTTATGTCAATGTATCCCGAGCGACGATCGGTACCCTTTGCGGGCGCCCAAACGCCCGCTTCCCCCCCCTCTCGTGACGGAGTCGGTTCCGGGAATGGCCGGGTCCGGACATGCGGGGCGGCGGGTGTTTTGAACAAAAGTTCAAAACAGGCCTTGACATATTTATCGTATTCATTTATATTATGAACAGATGTTCATAAAGGAGGGCCCATTTTGCCCAGGCCGAGAAAATGGAGACGGGTCGAGTCGCCACCGCGAGTGACGCTGTTCAAACCCCAGGGCGTGCCGGCCCGTGAGTTGGCGGAACGGGTTCTGCCGGTCGAGGGGCTGGAGGCCTTGCGTCTGGTTGACATGGAGGGTCTGGACCAGGAGTCGGCTTCGGAGCGGATGGATGTTTCGAGGCCGACGTTGAGCCGGGTCCTGGCGGCGGCCCGCAAGACGGTGGCCGAAGCCCTGGTGCTGGGACAGGCCTTGCGCGTGGAAGGCGGGGACTTTTTCGTCGATCCCGGTCCCGGGCCGGGTCGGGGACCGGGCTGGGGTCACGGGCGCGGCTGGGGCGGACGCGGAGGCAGAGGACCGTGGCGCTGATTGGAATGAGAGGAGGTGGCTGAATGCCTGGAATGAAAAATGGCGGTAACGGAGGCCGAGGTTCCGGCCGGGGAGGCGGTCGCAAGGACCGGTCTTCCGGAGGCCCCGGACGGTGTCGCAGGGAAGGTCAGGGGCCGGAACGACCCGGCCCTGGCCGCAAGCAGGGCGGTCAAGGCGGAGGGGGCCGGGGTCCCCGCCGCGGCGAACGATGAAACGAAGCAGTCGCAGGGAGGTCCGTCCGCGGAGGCGGCCCCTGGAGTGATGAAAGGAGGAAACAACATGCCTGGATACGACAGGACCGGACCCATGGGTCGGGGACCCATGACGGGAGGCGGTTTTGGCAATTGTGCCGGCGGTCGGAGCCGCCGGGTCGGGGGATTCGGCCGGGGCGCCGGGCGAGGCGGCCGGCCCTGGGGCGGCGGTCGCGGCTGGTCCTTTGGCGGAGGCCGGGGGCGGGGCGCCTGGACGTACGGACCCGCGTACGGCGGTTATGGCGGGCGGCCCGCCGGGTCCGGCTTTTCGGAAGCCGAAGAACTCAGGGCGGCGGCCGAGGACCTGAAATCCGAAATGGAGGCGGTCGAGGCCCGGCTGGCCGAGCTGGAAAGAAACGTCGAACCGGGTTGACGAAAAAAAGCCCGAGCCGAAACCGGCCGGAACGTTCCGGCCGGTTTTCTTTTTCCGCGTTTCAAGGTATGATCGGTCCGGATGCGGACCAACCCGGACAGACAGGACCGTCCAGACAGGCGGGGCCTTTGGATCGGCGCCGCCCTGGTGGTCGCGTTGGGGCTCATCCTTCTGTTCTGGTGGGGGCCGCTCGGGGGCCTGATCGGGCGCTTGACCCGGTTTTTGGCCGACAAGGAAGGCGCCCGGGCTTACATCCTTTCCTTCCAGCCGTATGCGGCCCTGTACTTCATCGGCCTGCAAATCCTGCAGGTCGTACTGAGCCCCATCCCCGGGGAACTGTCCGGTTTTTTGGGCGGCTTCATATTCGGCTGGGACGGAGGTTTCCTCTATTCGACCCTGGGCCTGACTCTGGGCTCCCTGGTCTGCGTCTCCCTGGGGCGGGCTTTCGAACGGGTCTTTTTGGAGAAGATTCTACCGGCCGCCGTCCTGGACGGTTTCAGCGTCCGGGTGGACCGATGGGGGCTGCCCATGGTCTTCATCCTGTTTCTGATTCCGGGCGCACCCAAGGACTACCTGAGTTATTTGTTCGGCCTGTCCCGGCTGCCGATCTGGTCTTTCCTGCTGGTTTCCGCCCTGGGCCGCATGCCCGGAACCCTGGTCCTCAGCCTCCAGGGGGCCAAAGTCTTTCAGGGAGACTGGACCTTTTTCGCCGTGTTGACCGGGGCGTCTCTGCTGGTCCTGGTCCCGGCCCTGATCTTCAAGGACCGTATTTTTCGGCGGCTGGGTCTGCCCGCCGGGAACCGGGAAAGATGAGGTGTTTTGATGGCCCCGCCCAGTGACATCTCGACTCGCGAGGGCCGCCGGGTGACCCTGGTCGGCGCGGTGGTCAACGTCGTCCTGACCGTGCTGAAGTTCGCCGGCGGCTACTTCTATCACAGCCAGGCCCTGATCGCCGACGCCATGCATTCGCTCTCGGACCTGTTTACCGACTTCGTGGCCTTGTTCGGCCTGGCCGCGGGCGGCAAGGCCCCGGACCGGGACCACCCCTTCGGGCACGCCCGTATCGAAACCCTGGCCTCGACCATCATCGGACTGACCCTTTTGTTCGTGGCCGTGGAGATCGCTTCGGGCGCTCTGGACGCGATCGCCCGCAATGAACCGAGCGCTCCCTCCTGGATGGCCGTGGCCATCGCGGCAGTGTCCATCATATTCAAGGAAGCCCTGTATCAGTACACGGCGTACGTGGGCCGGCGCTTCAAAAGTCCGGTTCTTCGGGCCAATGCCTGGCACCACCGTTCCGACGCCATGTCCTCGGTGGCCGTCCTCCTCGGGGTCACCGGCGCCCAGATCAAGCCGGAATGGCGCATCCTCGACGCCTATGCCGCCCTGCTGGTCTCGATCTTCGTCCTCAAAGTCGGCCTGGACGTCATTCTGAACAGCGTGCGCGAGCTGACGGACACCGCCCCGGGGCCGGAAGTGCTCGATTCCATCCATGCCTGCGCCCGGTCGGTTGAAGGGGTGCTCGAAACGCATGACCTCAAGGTCCGGTCCACGGGCGGGATGTACCAGATGGAACTGCACGTGGTCGTGGACGGTGAATTGACGGTATCCCAGGGACATATGATCGCCAAGGAGGTCGAGCGCTGCGTCCTCGACGAGATCGAAGAGGCGGTCCGGGTCATCGTCCACGTGGACCCGGATTCGGAAACCGGCCCGGAAGGCGACGGGCGTCCGGTAACCCCTCGATGATTGGAGGCGGTCCCAAACCGCCCGGTCACGGCCTCCGGCCAAGGACCCCGACTGCCTCCCCGGCATCATAAATATCGGGACTCGGCGGCAGAGTCGTCCCTGGGCCGAAGGCCCCAACAAGGCGGTCGGAATCCGGGCGCCGCTGTTTTCATGGTCATGATACGGGCGTTCGCATGATTTTGGTTGACGTTTCGCCCGGTGATTAGGTAAGGAAGTTCAGGAAATCTTTTTGGGGAAGATAGGGAATTATCATGGAAAAATACGACCATCAGACCATTGAGGCCACATGGAGAACCCGCTGGGAGGACCAAGGCGTCTACCGTATCGACCTGGATCGTGCGGCCCGGCCTTTTTACAACCTGATGATGTTCCCTTATCCTTCGGCCGAGGGTCTGCATGTGGGCAACGTCTTCGCCTTTGTCGGCTCGGACATCCAGGGCCGCTTCCACCGGATGAAAGGCTTCGACGTTTTCGAGCCCATCGGCTTCGACGCCTTCGGGATGCATTCGGAAAACTTCGCCTTGAAAATGGGGACCAACCCGGCGCTGCTGGTTCCGAAAAACATCGAGCATTTCAAGGAGAAACAGCTCAAGCTGGTCGGCAACATGTTCGACTGGGACCACACCGTGGACACCACCCAGCCGGAGTACTACCGCTGGACCCAGTGGATATTTCTCCAGATGTACAAGGCCGGCCTGGCCTACCGGACCGAGGCCCCGGTCAACTGGTGTCCGTCCTGCAAGACCGTTCTGGCCGCCGAACAGGTCATCGCCGGCCAGTGCGAACGATGCAGCACGGACGTGACCAAAAAGGAGATGGCCCAGTGGTTCTTCAAGACCACGGCCTTCGCCCAGAAACTCCTGGACAACCTCGACTGGATCGACTGGTCGGAAAAGACCAAGGTGGCCCAGCGCAACTGGATCGGCCGCTCGGAAGGCGCCCAGGTCGTCTTCCGCCTGGACGGCCACGATGAGACCTTCGAGATTTTCACCACGCGGCCGGACACGCTCTTCGGCGTGACCTACATGGTCTTTTCCCCCGAGCATCCCATGCTCGACCGGATCGTCACCCCGGACCGGCGGGCGGCCTTGGACGAGTACCGCGAACGGGCCTCCCGGATGAGCGAAATGGACCGCCAGGCCGAGGGAACTGAAAAGACCGGCGTTTTCACCGGCGCCTTTGCCATCAACCCGGTCAACGACGAAAAAGTCCCGGTCTGGGTTTCGGATTACGTACTCATGGGGTACGGAACCGGAGCCATCATGGCCGTGCCGGCCCACGATCAGCGCGACTTCGAGTTCGCCCGGAAGTTCGGCATAGAAATCCGGACCGTCATTTCCCCGGACGGCCAGGTCCACCCGCTCGATGAGGCGTACGTCGGCCCGGGCCGGATGATCAATTCCGGCCGCTTCGACAACCTCGAATCCAGGGACGGCATACGCCGGGTCACCGAGTGGCTCCAGGAAAAAGGCCTGGCCCGCTTCCAGGTCAACTACCGCCTCCGGGACTGGTGCGTGTCCAGGCAGCGGTACTGGGGGCCGCCGATCCCCATGGTCCACTGCGAAAAATGCGGCATCGTGCCCGTACCCGAGTCCGATCTGCCCGTGCTGCTGCCTTTCCTCGAGGATTACAAGGCCGACGGCACGGGCCGCTCGCCCCTGACGCGGTCGGCCGAGTTCTATCACACCACCTGTCCGGCCTGCGGCGGTCCGGCGGTCAGGGAAACCGACTATTCCGACAACTTTCTCTGCTCGGCCTGGTACTTCTACCGATACCCCTCCACGGATTTCCACGACCGGGCCTGGGACGCCGAGCGGACCCAAAAATGGCTGCCCGTGGACCTGTATGTCGGGGGACACGAACACGCCGTCCTGCACCTGCTCTACTCGAGGTGGCTGTGCATGGCCCTGCACCATGTCGGCCTGATCGACTTCGATGAGCCCTACAAGCGATTCGTGGCCCACGGCCTGATCGTCCGCGAAGGGGCCAAGATGAGCAAATCCAAGGGCAACGTGATCAATCCGGACGATTACATGCGCGAATACGGCGCCGACGCCTTCCGGGTCTACCTGATGTTCATGGGCGCGTATCTCGAGGGCGGCGACTTCCGGGACGAAGGCGTCCGGGCCATGCGGGCCTTTCTGGACCGGGTCTGGACCAACCTCAAGTCCGATGACCTGGTCGACGAGGAACCCGGCGATCCCGAAACCCTGTACTGGCTCCATCGGACCATCAAGGCCGTCTCCGTGGACGTCGAGCGATTCTCCTACAACACGGCCCTGGCCCGCCTCATGGAACTGCTCAACCACATCCAGAAGGCCCAGGTCAGGAACCGCCCGGTCTTCGAGACCTTCCTGAAGCTGCTTTCGCCCTTCGCCCCCTTCCTCTGCGAGGAGATGTGGAACCGGATGGGCCGCCGGTCCAGCATTCATCTCGAATCCTGGCCCGAATGGGTCGAGGATTACGCCACGGAACAGACCGTGGAATACGTGGTCCAGATCAACGGCAAGGTCCGGGCCAAGATGCTGATCGACGTCGGGCTGCCCCAGGAGGAGATCGAGGCCCGGGTCATGGCCGAGCCCAACGTCGTGAAATGGATCGAAGGCAGGCGGATCGTCAAGAAGATTTTCGTACCGGACAAACTGGTCAACCTGGTCGTAAAATAGACCGATTTTCCGGCCCCGGCCCCGATGTCCATTCCGCCCCGGCCCCGACAAGGGCCGGGGCGGCCTGTTCTGAAGCATCTCCCCGCCCGATCTTGATTTACCGGTCAACCGCCGATATATTAATAAAACGGTCGAATGCCCGGGACGCATGCCGGTATTTCGCGGCTCGACTCGCAGGCCCGAACCCTGGCCGGGCCGCCCGGACTGCGAAAGGCCACGCCCGCGCGTGGTCGCGTCGCGACTCGAAGGGGGGATACGCATCATCATGTTGAACATGCAGGGCGGGCACATACCGCGCGGCTTGCCGCGGGGGATGCCCGCCAACAAAAAATGGATTTCTTCCATACATGCAGATGGGTCTCCGCGGCTTGCTCCGGGGAGTTTCAATGAACCTGAGGCCATGTCGGTTCCGCAAGGATGAAACGGTTCTCGCCGTTCATCCTGGCGGCCGCGCTCTGGCTGCCCCTGTTCCTTTTATCCGGCTGCGCCTGGCGGGATGCCCGTCCGCCCGCGCCCCGCGCCGTCCAGGGCGTGCTGGACCTGTCCTCCTGGAACTGGGCGACGGACGGACCGGTCGCCCTCGACGGTGAATGGGCTTTATATTGGGACCAACTCCTGACGCCGCGGGACTTTTCCGGGCCCAGCCCGCCGGCTCCGTCGGGTTACATCCAGGTGCCCGGCGTCTGGAACGGCTCCCGAATCGATGGGAAGAAACTGCCCGGCGCCGGACACGCGACCTACCGGCTGACCGTGCTGATGAACCCGGCCGAAAAAAGGCTGGCCTTCAAGTTCCTCGACGCGGCCACGGCCTTTGCCGTTTACGTCAACGGCCGGCAACTGCTCACCGTGGGCCGGACCGGAACGGACCTCGCTTCTTCCCAGCCCGCCTTCAGGCCCCAGGTCGTCGATTTCGAGGCCGGCGGGCCCCGCCTCGAAGTCCTTGTCCAGATTTCCAACCAGCATCACTGGCAAGGAGGGGCCTGGGAGTCCATCACCCTGGGACTGGACGACCAGTTGAAGCGAAAAAGGCAGAACGCCCTGGCCCTCGGCTTCCTGTTGTTCGGCGGCCTGCTGGTCATGGGCCTCTACCACATCGCGCTTTACGCCCTGCGGCCCCAGGACCGGTCTCCCCTGTACTTCGGCCTGTTCTGCCTGCTCATGGCCAGCCGGACCCTGACCACCGGCGAACGATACATCGTCTACCTGCTGCCCGGACTCGATTGGGAGACCCTGAACCGGATGCTTTATATCGGCATCTATCTGGCCATCCCGTCTTTCGCCCTCTTCATGAGATCCCTCTTTGCCGGGGAGGTGCTGGGAAAGGTCGTCTCCGCCATCAAGTGGATCGGGTTCGCCCTGGTCGCCCTGGTTCTCGTCGTACCGGCGCGGATTTACACGCCGACCATGCCCGTTTTCCAGGCCCTGACCATCCTGTTCATGCTTTATGGCCTGACCGCGTCCGCGTCCGCGCTGGCCCGCAAGCAGGACGGGGCCCTGATTTTTCTTCTCGGATTTTGCATTCTGATCGGTTCGGGAATCAACGACATCCTGTATTCCCGCCAGATCATCCAGACCGGGTATTTCGCGCCCCTCGGGCTGCTTGTCTTCATCCTGTCTCAGGCCTTTTTGCTGTCCCGGCGGTTTTCCCGGGCCTTTGTCACGGTCGAGGCCCAGCATCGCCAGTTGGAAAGGGCCAACCAGGACTTCGAGGTGGAGATCGCGGAGCGGCGGAAGACCGAGCAGGCCTTGAGAATCAGCGAGCGGGACCTGAAGGATAAGGGCGCCTTTCTCGATACGGTCATCGAGTCCCTGACCCACCCCTTTTACGTCATCGACGCCGGCAGGTACGAGATCGTCATGGCCAACGCCGCGGCCAGGGTCAGGAAAAACGGCCGAGGAACCTGTTACGGCGCCACGCACGATCTGGATCGGCCCTGTTCCGGCCGCGAACACCCCTGTCCGATGGCCCTCGTCAAGCAGACCCGACGGCCGGTCATGGTCGAACACGTCCATCTGGACGATCGGGGCCGGCCCCGGACCATGGAAATCCATGCCTATCCCATCATGAACCGTGACGGGGAAGTGGTTCAGATCATCGAGTATTCCCTGGACGTCACGGATCGCAAGCAGGCGGAAGAGGAACTCGAACGGCACCGGATGCATCTGGAGGAGATCGTCCGGGAGCGGACGGCGGAACTGGAGAAAGCCAACCGGGAACTGGGGCAGGAGATCGAGGAGCGCCGCCAGGCCCTCGACGAACTCGCCCGGGCCAAGGTCGAGGTCGAAGTCGCCAGCCGGTACAAGAGCGAGTTCCTGGCCAATATGAGCCACGAGATTCGCACGCCCATGAACGCCATCATCGGCATGACCGAACTGGCCCTGGCCCGGAACACCTCGCCGGACCAGCAGCGGGAGTACCTCGAGATCGTTCGATCCTCCTCGGAGTCCCTGCTGGCCCTGCTCAACGACATTCTGGATTTTTCGAGGATCGAGGCCGGACGGCTGGAGATGGAGTCGATCGAGTTTCCCTTGCGGGACGCCCTGGGCGGCATGCTCAAGGCCGTGGCCGTCCAGGCCCACGGCAAGGGGCTCGAGTTGAGCTACCGGGTCGGCCCCGATCTCCCGGACCGTCTGCTCGGGGACCCTGCGCGGCTGCGGCAGGTCGTCATCAACCTGGTCGGCAACGCCATCAAGTTCACCGACCAGGGCGAGGTGGTGCTCGAAGTCGAGACCGACCGGCGTTTTCCGGACGCGGCCCTGCTTCATTTTTCCGTCAAGGACACCGGCATCGGCATTCCGGAGGACAAGTGGGAATCGATTCTGTCGCCCTTTGTCCAGGTCGACGGGTCCGACACGCGTCGGCACGGCGGAACCGGCCTGGGACTGGCCATATCCGGCAGACTGGTGGGCATGATGGGTGGGCGCCTCTGGCTCGAAAGCCGGGTGGGCCGGGGCAGCACTTTTCATTTCACGGCCCGGTTCGGCCTGGCCGAGGCGCCTGAAGACGGGCCGGGCCGGCCTGAGGCCTCCGGATTGAAAGGCCTCCCGGTTCTGATCGTCGGCGGCAGCGCCACCACCCGGCGTTTCATCCATGAAATCGTTTCCGAATGGGGCATGGCTCCGGTCCCCGTTGCCGACGGCCGGGAGGCCTTGGAGAAACTGGAAACGCCTGAACGGGAGGGGGCTTCTTTGCCGCTGGTAATCGTGGACGCCGGCCTGCCGGACATGGACGGTTTCGATCTGGTCGAACGGATCGGCCGGATGCCGGGAGATCGGAGGGGGCCATCCGTGCTCCTGACCGCGGCGCAGCCGGCGGGCCGGACCCGGATGCACGGAGCCTCGGCCAACGAGTTGCATCTGGCCAAGCCGTTCCAGCCCTCGGAACTGATGGCCGCCCTTCTGGCCGCGGCCGGTCTGGAAGGGCGAGAGGTCGAACCGGAGGCCCCGGTTCCGGTCGATCGCGCCCGGGAGGCCGACGGCCGGGAACTGAGCATTCTGCTGGCCGAAGACAATGTGATCAACCAGAAGCTGATGACCCGGCTGCTCGAAAAACGGGGCCACCAGGTCGTCGTGGCCGCCAACGGGCGGGAAGCCGTGGCGGAACTGGAAAACCGGGCCTTCGACCTGGTGCTGATGGATGTACAGATGCCGCTCATGGACGGGTTAGAGGCCACCCGGACCATTCGGGAGCGGGAAAACCGGGTCGGTGGGCACGTGCCCATCGTGGCCATGACCGCGCGGGCCATGAAAGGGGACCGGGAAAAGTGCCTGGCCGCCGGCATGGACGAGTACCTGTCCAAACCGATTCGGATCGAGGAAGTCAATCGGGTTATCAAGAGTTTCGTGCTCAGGGAGGCTGATGGAGGGGACGAGCCATCGGACCGGGCTGCCGCACCCCTGGACGTGCTGGACGGCGCCGGCCTGATGGCCCGACTCGCCGGGGACGTCGAACTGCTCAGGGAGCTGGTCAACATGTATCTCGATCGCCTCGGGCCGATCCTGGCCGATATTCGGGAGGCGATTCTGAACGGGGACGCCACGCAACTCCAACAGGCGGCCCACGCCCTGAAAGGAATGAGCGCCAACATGTCGGCCCCGGCCGTGGCCGGGGCGGCCGGGGCCCTGGAAAAGCTGGGCCGCCGGCGGACCCTGGACCAGGCCGGGGAGGTCTTTCGCCGGCTCGAAGAGGAAACCAAAAGGCTGCGCTCGGCCCTGGTCGAGTTTCTCCGCTAAACCCCCACGGTGATTTGGTTCTGTCGGGCAAGCTGTTTACAATCAGTTAGTTTCGTATAGTGCTGGACTTTTGCCTCCCAATCCGGTATACAGGGATCAAAATTGCCTGGGAGGCCAGTGTTTTGGAATTGCGGGATATCGAGGTTCATGCTGTCCGTGCCGAGGAAGAGCCTCGCTATCGGGAATTGATGCAAGCCCATCACTATTTGGGTTCTCTGCCGAAAATCGGCGAGACCGTGTGGTATGTAGCCCGCTGGCGTGAGCACTGGGCGGCCCTGGTGAGTTTTTCAGCAGCCGCCTTAAAATGCGAGGCCCGAGACCGCTGGATCGGCTGGTCGTACCGCCAGCAGTATGATCGTCTGAAACTGGTCGTCAACAACAGCCGTTTTCTCATTCTGCCGGACTGGCATGTAGCGAATCTCGGCTCCCGCGTCCTGTCGTTGTGCCAGAAGAGGCTGCCTGACGATTGGCAAAAACAATTCGGCCATCGGATTTTGTTGCTGGAAACCTTTGTTGACCCGCAGTGGTTTCACGGGACCGTCTACAGGGCGGCAAACTGGTTGTATGCGGGTCAAACCAAGGGTTTTCGCCGTACTACTCAGGGCTACAGCGCCACGGCAACCGGGCCTAAAATGGTCTTCCTCAAACCATTACGGCCCGATGCCCGGGTGCTGCTGTCGGCCCCTGCTCTCCACGCCCCTTACCTGACCGGGAGGCCCAAGCTCATGTTGGAAGCGGACCATATGCGATCCCTGTTTCATTTTTTTGTCGGTGTCCCCGATCCTCGGCGCGGCCAAGGGCGGCGCCATCATATCGCCACCGTTCTGTCCATAGCCGCCGGGGCGGTCCTCTGCGGGATGCATGGATACCAGGCGATTTCGGATTGGGCTCAAAGTCTCGGGCAGAAAGCGCGGGAGCGATTTCGTTGCCGCAACGAGAATGGGCGCTATGTCGTTCCCAGCCTTTCGATCATCCGCGATGTGCTCATTCGTGTCGATCCAGACCAGCTTGATCAAGCCATACAGCGCTGGAATGCCGTCCACGGCCCGGAAGACAGAAGCCTGGCCATCGACGGAAAGACCATGTGCAACGCCATTGACGAAGAAGGCCCTCAAACCCATGTCATGAGCGTCATCGGTCACCAGAGCAAGGTCTGCCTCACCCAAAAAAAGTAGGTACCCTGCCCCGGGAAGGAGGTGAAGAAGAAAAACAAACCAATGAAATCAAGACCGCCATACCACTACTTGACGCCATCGACATCAAGGACAAGGACATTACGGCCAGGGTGAATTGATTCCTATGAAAAGTAATAAAATCAACAAATAGTTGAATACAAATCTGGACACCAACGGCCGTCTGGGGTATATTGGTCATGTCATCACCTTTTGACGGGCGGCAGGTGCTATGAATCTTTCGGA
>JAHJTB010000451.1 GCA_018830135.1 Pseudomonadota bacterium
ACCGTCATTCTGGCCATGGGCGCCGGGCGCATGGCGGCCAAGTCCATGCACCAGTTTCTGACCTGGGGATGGTAGGCGGTTTTCCGACCGGGATTTTTTATCTTTGAAAATCCCCGGCCGTGGTGTATGAGTCTCGTTGAAGCTCCCCGCGGCAAGCTGCGGGGAATCTTCGACATGTAAGGAAGAAAAACCGGTATTGGTTGGCGGGCTAACCCCGCGGCAAGCCGCGGGGAATACGCCCGCCCTGCATGTTCAGGAAAACAGTTCCGGCCGGCGGGGAGGGCCGTCCTTCCCGCCGGCCGACATGAACAAACCATGATTGACGTTCAGAACCTGAAAGACGAGCGCCGGATCGACATCGACAAGGTCGGAGTCAAGAATATCCGTTATCCGATCACCGTCCTCGATCGGGCCAACGGCAAGCAGCGGACCGTGGCTTCGGTCAACATGTACGTCAATCTGCCCCACCTGTACAAGGGCACCCACATGTCCCGCTTCATCGAGATACTGTCCGAATACCGGCAGGAAATCTCGCTGGAGAACCTGTCCACGATTCTCGATGAAATGAAGCGCCGTCTGAACGCCGAATCGGCCCACATGGAGTTGACCTTTCCCTACTTCATCGAAAAACGGGCTCCGGTCACCAACACGCCCGGCCTGATGGAGTACAACTGCACCTTCACCGGCTCCCTCAACCACAAGGGGCGGGACATCATCGTCGAGGTGGCGGTCCCCATCACCACCCTCTGCCCCTGCTCCAAGGAGATCAGTCAGGCGGGGGCCCACAACCAGCGGGGCGAGGTCCGGCTGGCCATCCGCTTCACGAAGTTCATCTGGATCGAAGACATCATCCGTCTGGTCGAAACCTCGGCCTCCTCCGAGGTCTTTTCCCTGCTCAAACGAGGGGACGAAAAGTACGTCACCGAATCGGCGTACGAAAATCCGATGTTCGTGGAAGACGTGGTCCGGGAGATCGCCCTGAAACTGGACCTGGATGAAAACATCACCTGGTTTTCCGTGGCCGCGGAAAACTTCGAATCCATCCACAACCACAGCGCCTACGCCTTTATCGAAAGAAAAAAAGAATAGAGATCAGCGTCCTTAGCCGCTTCAGGGCAGCCCCTGCCGTTCTAACCAGTCCTTG
This sequence comes from Pseudomonadota bacterium, assembly GCA_018830135.1. Classification (GTDB taxonomy): domain Bacteria; phylum Desulfobacterota; class Desulfarculia; order Adiutricales; family JAGVGV01; genus JAHJTB01. Next base: position 1,145 of record JAHJTB010000451.1, read on the forward strand.
GCCGCCTTCCGGGCCGGCAGTTTATCCACATCGACGGACTTGTTGATCTCCTGCATCTCCCGGGTGGTCAGGGCGGAAAGGGGACTCAGCACCCGCTCGATTTCTGGCCAGCGCTCGGCGACCTCCCGCCGCGCCACCGGGGCCGGATTGTAGACCGGGAAGACCCGGCGGTCGTCTTTCAGGTTGACGAAGCCGAAGGCGGCGATGCGGCCGTCCGTGGAAAAGCCCATCGAGACGTCGGTCTGGCCCTCTTTGAGGGCGGTGTAGCACAAGCCGGTGGCCATTTTTTTGACCTGGTCCAGGGGGACGCGGAAGCCGTAGGTCCGCATGACCTGCTTGAATCCGTCGGGCCGCTCCCAGAACTCGGCGTTCATGCCGAAGAGCAGGGCCTGAGGTCGTCCCCCGACGTATGAGGCCAGGTCCGAGATCGAGGCCAGCTTCAACCCGGCGGCCTTGGACTGGCGCATCATCAGCGTGTACGTGTTGTTGAACCCGAGACGGTCCAGCCAGACCAGTCCTATTCGCGCGTCCGTCTCCTTGACATACTCGAAGACCCGATCCGAATCGGTCATGACCTCCCGATCCTTTTGTTTCAGGTATACGGTGTAGGCCGTGCCCGTGTATTCGAAGTAGAGGTCCACCTGCCCGTTTTCCAGCGACTTGCGCAACAGGGTCGAGCCGACCCCGGTTCGCAATTCGACCTGAAAACCGCTTTTCTCCAGTAACAGGGCCGCCATTTCAGGAAGGATGTACTGTTCGGTGAAATTCTTGCCGCCGATGATGATTCGCTTTTCGGCCCGGGACGGCCCGGCACTCATGAGAACGGCTCCGGTCAATAATGTCAGAAAGATGATGCAAGGCGCGGTTTTCATATCAGGCCTCCCTTCGAATCGTTTTGCGGGGACGGGGCCGCCGGATCAGTCCGGGTTCAACCTCAATCCTTTGGAAATCAGAAACAGGCCCAGCATTTCGCACCCGGCATCCGCGGCCAGAGCCATCAGAGTGACCGGAATGGCGCCGGCCAGGAGCTTGTGAGGCGCCATCAGACTGATGCCTGTGAAGATCAGATCGCCCAGACCGCCCGCCCCGATCAGAAAGGCCAGGGCCGCGGTACCGATGTTGACGATCAGGGCCACCCGGAACCCGGTCAGGATCACGGGCATGGCGTTGGGGAGCTCGACTTCGAACAGAATGCGCAAGGGCGGCATGCCCATGCCGCGGGCCGCCTCGATGAGCGGCCGGGGAACGGATGAAATTCCGGCCAACGTGTTTCTGGCCAGAGGCAGAACCGAGTAGATGGTCAGGGCGAAAACAGCGGGCAGGAGTCCGATGCCCATGAAACTCATGGCCAGGGCCAGGACGGCCAGGGACGGGATGGTCTGGCCGAGACCCAGGACGTACATGCCGGGACCGGCGTATCGGTTCAGGGCGGGGCGGGTCAGGAGAATCCCGGCGGTCAGTCCGATCAGCGTGGCCGGCGCCATGCTCAGGGCGACCAGGTAGAGGTGCTGGCCGAACAGTCTGACTAAAAGGGGATATTCATACGGGTCGGCCAGATACCCGACCAGGCCGCTCCTTTCGGCCATGACGCCTGAAAGGATCAGCAGTCCGGCCAGGGACAGGCGATATATTTTGGCCGTCAGGCGGGTCATTGCGTCATCCGCTGCTGGATATTGAGACCGCGAGGGGTCAGAAGCCGCTCAAGGAGGGCCATGCCGCTGTCGACGAAAATGGCCAGGATCGAGACCAGGGCCGCCCCGGCCAGGATCATTTCCGGATAGACCCGGTCGATGTCCTGCTGAATGAAGACGCCCAGGCCGCCGGCGCCGATGTAGGCCGCGATCGAGGCGATGCCGATGTTCATCACCGCGGCCGTGCGCAGGCCGGCCAGAATCACCGGAATCGCCAGCGGAATTTCCACTTCCAGAAGCATGGCCGACCGGTCCATGCCCATGCCTCGGCCCGCCTCGATCACGGACGGCGGAACGTCCCGGATGGCCGTGCAGGTGTTCCGAATGATTGGCAGTTGGCTGTAAAGGACCAGGGCGATCACGGCCGGGACCTTGCCCAGACCCAGATCGACCCAGGACAGGATAGGCAGCATCAGGCCGAACAGGGCCACGGAAGGGATGGTCATGAGGATGTTGGCCGTGTTGAGAACCTTGGCGGCCAGGGACTCACGGCGGCTGATCAGGACGCCCAGGGGGACTCCGATCAAGGCGGCCAGGGCCAGGGCCAGCCCGACCATCCAGACATGTTCCCAGGTCAGGTACAGGGCGCGGGGCCAGTTGTCCGCCAAAAAGCGCAAAGTATTCATGGGGCCGGATCTTTCCGGACGTAGGCATCGCGGATCGACCGACGAACATCCGTCCAGGAAATTGTGCCCGCCAGATTCCCCTGGTCGTCAATGACGCAAAGTTCGGTCAGATCGTGCATCAGCATATGGCTGAGGACCTCACGCAGGGACTGACCGGTTTCCAGTATGACAGGCCAGGGACGGGCCAGGTCCCCCAGCGGGCCGATCGCGCCGGCCAGGCCGCCCGGGGTGACTCGTCCGGCGGGTTTGGCTTCATCCAGAACGACCAGCCAGGCGTGGCCGTCTTCCTCCATGAACCGAACGGCTTCCCGGGCCGGGGTCGAAGCGGGAAGGACGTTTCGGGGAGAGCGGGTCATGACGTCCTCGACCCGGACCAGTCCCAGGAGTTTGAGGGCCCGGTCGGCGCCGACGAATTCGGCCACGAACCGGTTTTTCGGGCGGGTCAGAAGGACCTCCGGCGTATCGTACTGGACCAGGCGGCCCTGATCGAACAAGGCGATCTGGTCCCCCATTTTGATGGCTTCCTGGATGTCGTGAGAGACAAAGGCGATGGTCTTTTTCAACCGGGCCTGCAATTTGAGGAACTCGTCCTGAATCCGTTCCCGGTTGATGGGATCGATGGCCCCGAAAGGTTCGTCCATGAGCAAAATGTCCGGGTCGGCCGCTAGGCCGCGGGCTACGCCGACCCGCTGCCGTTGGCCGCCGGACAGCTCGGCCGGGTATCGGTCGCGAAAGACCTCGGGGGCGAGGTTGGTCAGACGCATCAGTTCATCGACGTGGTCCCGGATGCGATTCCGGGGCCAGCCCAGGAGCCTCGGAACCACGGCGATGTTTTGGGCAATGGTCTTGTTGGGGAACAGGCCGATTTCCTGGATCACGTACCCGATGTTCCGTCTGAGCCGGACTTCCTCGACCTCCATGATGTCCCGGTCGCCGATCCGTATCCGTCCGCTGGTCAGGGAGATGAGCCGGTTGGTCAGGCGGAGGGTCGTGGTCTTCCCGCAGCCGGACGGCCCGAGAAATACCGCGGTCCGGCCTTTTTCAATAGTGAAACTGACGCGATCCAGGGCGGTTACGGCTTGGGGCCCGGCCCCGAAGATTTTGGTCGCGGCATCATAGGTGATCATGACGTCCCTTTGCGGCTATACCCTTTCAGACTAACAAAGTCCGACCCCGCCTTACAAGCCCCCGAGGGGGAAAAAGCGCCACCCTTTGAAAGGAGGCCATATGACGTTGACCCGGCTGGCGGGTTTCCCCTATACTGGGTTTCCTGAAGAGGTGAGGCAGGCCATGTCCGGACGACGTTCCGACCAAAGCCAAGGCGATACGCCGCGCGATCCAACCCTGGCCCGGGCCTATGAAGCCCTGGACCTGCCCTATGGGGCGTCCATGGTTCAGGTTGCCGCGCGTTACCGCGACTATCTGGCCAAATCCCACCCGGACCTCCATGTCGGCGACGCCGACCGATACATTGACGCCTGGGAGCTGACCCGCCTCCTGACCGAAGCATACGAAAAAGTCCAGGAGGCCTGGCGGCGTTTCGGGCCCCAGCCCGAGAACCTGCCCCGGACCGACGAACTGACCCGGGCCTACGAGGCCCTGGACCTGCCTTATGGCGCATCCATGGAACAGGTCACCCGGCGCTGGCGCGAGTATCTGAAAAAATCCCACCCCGATCTGCACACGGATCGTCCCGAACTGCTCGAGGACGCCAACAAGCTGACCCGCTTGCTGACCGACGCCCATGGCCGGATCAAAACGGCCTGGGACCGGGGCGAGCTGTGAAGGAGCCCCATGTTATCCGACGTGACCGTGGAGAGGCTGGAAAGCGAGACGCTTCAAATTCGTTGGACCCGGGAGACCGGACATGGACCGGTCATCATCCACGCCGGCCGGACGCCGGAAACCATCGACCGTAGCGAGGCCCTGGCCGAAATTCAAGATCGGGACCGGGCTGAAATCGCCGGCCTGGACCCGGATGCACGCTATTATTTCGAGGTCCGGACGGCGGGTGGTCCGGGGATTATCACCGCCGAGCGGAGGCTGCCGCTGAAAGGATCGGTCAACTTCCGCGACCTGGGCGGGTACGAGACCCGGGACGGCCGGCGGGTCAAATGGGGACAGGTCTTCCGATCCGACAGCCTGGCCAGACTTTCGTACAGGGATCAGGCCTATATCGCGCGCCTCGGACTCAAGCTGGTCGTCGATTTTCGGACGCCGGCCGAGGTGGAAAAGGGCGCGGATCGCCTGCCCGAGGACGGTTCGGTGGAATATCTGCAACTGCCCATCGTCCACGGCGAGTTCGATCCGGCGGCGGCCACGGCCAGTCTGATGAAAGGGGACATCAGTTGGTTGACCGAGGACTTCATGATCAGCCGCTACATCCGAAAGATCGACGAGTTCCCCGCGGCCTGGGGCGCGGTGATCAACCGCCTGGTCCGGCCGGACAGCCGGCCCATGCTCTTTCACTGCACCGGGGGCAAGGACCGGGCCGGGACCATGGCCGCCTTGATCCTCCTGGCCTTGGGCGTGCCCGAGGAAACGGTCGTCTACGACCACGGCCTGTCCAACGTGTATATCGCCGGCGTGCTCGAAAGAATCTACAAAGAGATCAGGAAACTGGACATCGATCCGGAGAGCGTGGCCAGCTATTTCACCGCGCCTCGTGAAGGCATCATGGCCCAGCTCGAACATCTGAAGGACCGGTACGGCTCGGCCGAACGCTACCTGATCGAAAACGGCGGAGTGTCTGAAGAGACCCTGGCCAGCCTCAAAGATCAACTTCTCGAATAAAAGGCCTATTTTCGTCCCGACCGCCAAAAGCGGGGCAGGAGAAACGGGGTCCGGTCGCGGTAGGCCCGGTATTCATCGCCGAAGCGGAGCAGCAGCTCTTTTTCCTCGACATATTTGTGATAGAGGGAGCCCAGGGCCAAAGCCAGCAGGAACATGACCAGACCGGCCTTCAGGTCCGCCAGCAGGGTTCCCAAACCGAAGTAATATATAATGGCTCCGAGCTGGATCGGGTTGCGGCAGTGTCGATAAGGGCCTTTGACGATCAGACGTTGCGTCGGCGCCATCGGGGCGGGGGTGCCCGAGCCGATCATCCATTGGGTGATTACCGACCAGGCCAGCAGGATCAGGCCTGAAACGATGAAGAAAAGAGCCAAGGTATTGCGGGCGGTCCCCGGTCCGGCCGGAATGGCCGACCCGGTCAACCAGATAGCGATGGCCAGCAGCAGGCCCGGCAGCAAGGCCAGAAAAACAGCGGTCCCGGCCAGTATCGAAAAGAGACGATAGGCCGGGGTGCGGTCCTGGCGGGCGTATTGCAGCAGGACGCCGATATATTTGTCCAGCATGTCCGCCTCTTGTTGAGGAAGAAGGATGCGGCCGACGCCGCGGCCGTGTTGCGGGTCGAAGGGGCGGCTCAGTAAATCCCGGCCTCGCATCCGGCGGCCAGGGTCTGGCCCAGTTCACGGCAGCGGCTGAGGATATCCTCGTCAATCTCGCCCCGGGCCACCACCGGCTCGTAGACCTTTTTCAAGGGGTAGCCCAAGGCGATCCGCTCGATGCCTTGAACCGTGCCCCGGCCGTCGTTGCCCGCGCTGACGAAGACGACGTAGGGCTTTTTGAAAATCTCTTTCCGGCCGCGGGCCGGTTCGTAGGTCCGGTCGAAGAAGTCCTTGACCTGGCCGGCCATGTACCCGAAGTATTCCGGGGAGCCGACGGCCAGACCGTCGCAGGTCAGCAGGTCTTCCAGACCCGCGTCGCCGACCTGTTTCAGATCGACGGCCGCGCCTTCGACTGCGCCCGCCCCGGCCGCGACCGCTTCGGCCATGGCCCGGGTATGGCCGGACTGGGAGTGGTAGATGATCAGAATCCGGACCATGGGAGAATCTAAAGGAGGTGCTCGGTTTTGCGTGAAGCTTCGGCTTTGAGGCGTTCAATGAGCCGGGTCATGACCGGAAAGACATGGTCCCGAGTCTCTCCGGCCACCGCGGCCAGCATGATGGGATCGCCGGGCCGGAGCGAACCGGATTCGAGGCGGATGACGATTTCGACGATGCCCGGCCGTTCGAGCATCTCGGCCCGGATCGCCTCGGCCCGCGCCTCGTCCACAGCCACATCCAGTCTTGTAACGGTCCGCCCATTCAAATCGAAACCACGCACGACCCCCACATGAAACAAGACCATGCCCGCATCGTTGAAGCGGGGGTGGGACCGTATCTCGGCCAAAGTCGCATTCAAATCCATGCCGGCGCCCTCCCCGGCCATCAAGCGGTTTGAAGGCCGCAGATGACTCGGCCTTTGCCCGTGGTCTTGGCCATGTACATGCACTTGTCGGCGTCGTCGATCAGTGCCTGCTGATCGCCTAGGTACTCGGCCACACCGCAGCTGAGTGATACGCTCGGACCGTCCTTGCCGCCACTGGAATTGGCCGTCCGGCGGGCCACTTCATCAACCAGCTTCTGGGCGAAAATGCCGGCCTGCTGGATGTACGTCTCGGGCAGAATCACGGCGAATTCGTCGCCGCCGTACCGGCAGGGAATGTCGGACTGGCGGGCCGATTTCCGGATCAGGAGGCCCAGACCGTGCAACAGCTTGTCACCGGCGGGATGGCCGTACGTGTCGTTGTATTGCTTGAAACCGTCGATATCGATCATGACCAGAGAGAGGGGATGTTTGTACCGCTCGGCCCGGCTGACCTCGTGGGACAGCCTCATGTCAAAATAGCGGCGGTTGAAAATCGTGGTCAGTTCATCCTTGATGGCCTGTTCGGACAGCTTGGAGTTGGCTTCGATGAGCTGCTTGGAATACTGGTTGAGCTTGAGCATTTTGTCTTGGAGTTCGGAATACAGATGCTCGAAGTGCATCTGCAGGGCGATCATTTCATTGTTCCCTTCCGGCTGGACCGGTTCCTCGATTAACTCGGCCGATTTGATCTTGACCTCGGCTGTAAATTTTTCAAGAGATTTTATCCATTTGGCAATAAGAAGGATCCCGAGGATCGGAAAGACCAGCATTACTACCAGGGCATAGGTGAATGTCCCGATCAATTCGTCCAGTTCGGCGGCGGACAGATGCGGGTAGATGTACTGGAACAGGAGAAAGAGCAGGACGAGGATTGGGACCAGGGAACTGAGGACGTAGTAGATGAGGAATGTCTGCCTGAAACGTTCGGAGCTTAGGGAGGCGAATGGATTTTTCATACGGATTGCCCTAGGCTTTCATTCGAGTTGATTTGAATCGTGTAAAACCCCGTAGGTGAATTAATAGGCCATTTGGGGTGCTGGAGTCAAGTCGTTTGCCCCATTTCAGCCTTATAGATTCTAACCGCTTGTGAATATGGGAAATTTGATTGGGCCCCTTTCGTAATCCTGGGGGGCGAATCGCCTAACGAGGCCGGGGGGCCTGCTCGATGAGGCGACAGAAAGACTCCTGCTCGTCGGGCAGGCAGGTTCGCATCACGGCCCATTTCATTGACACCGGGGCAATGATGGTGGTGATGAAAGCCATCAGCACCAGGGCCGAGAACTGGTCCCGGGTCAGCAAGGGGTCCGCTATTCGTCCGGCGGCCAGGAGTTCGGCCGAGGCGTTTACAACCACGGTGGCGATGACCAGTTCCACGGCGCCGCGTGCGTTCATGCCCAATCCGACCACCAGGGCTTCGCCGGCCGGCCGACCC
>JAHJTB010000452.1 GCA_018830135.1 Pseudomonadota bacterium
GTCCAGCGCCCACCCGCCCTTGGCCGCATACACGTGGACGCCCCGGCCGGCCAACACGGCCAGTATCTCCATGATCTCCAGCATGGACCGCCCCAGCCGGCTCAGTTCGGCCACGACCAGGTTGTCGCCTTCGGCCAGCCCCTCGATGACCTGGGCCAGTTTCCGCTCCCGCCAGGACTGCCGGCCCGAGACGGTTTCTTCCACGAACCCGGCCTTGCCCAGGCCGCGCTCGTTGACCAGGTTGAGGATTTCCAAACGCTGATTGTCCACGTCCTGGCGGTCGGTCGAGACCCGGATGTAAGCCACCGTTTTCGGCATCGTCGTCACCTCCTTTGCCCCCATGATAAAAGAAAACCTGGAATACGGCCTGATATTGCCCTTAAATGATACAAGATGTCAAGTATATTCATATTCGATAAACAGTTTTAAAAAACGATCGATTTCGTTTACCATTTCGCCCCAGTCACGCCCCCGATTCACTCCGACGCCAAAATCCGATTCACAACCCGGCCGCTGTGTTGCAAGTAGTGTTATCAACCGCTTGGACCCGCCACCCCGTCTCCCCCTTCCAACCCCGGTTCGACCGCTCACCGGCATGCACTCCGGCCCCGTTTCGCTCGCTCGCCCGATTCAAAAAATCCCCCGATCTCCACACCCCGGGCATGCCTTGATTCACCAACCCGGACCAACACGGCTCCCCCGCGATTCACCAGGCCGATCCGGACGCGGCCCCGGTTCCGGTCTCACGGCCCGGCTTGGCCACCCTCCTGGACGGCCTCGGCAAGCGCCGGTATTCTGGTTTTCAAAGAGCCTGGGCGAGAGAGGCGAGAGAGGCGAGAGCTTTCTATATTCTTATCTCTTTTATTATTTATCCCCTTTTTCAAAAGTTGAGACAGATTATAGGAACTCTCGCCTTCTTCGCCTCTAATGATATCAATCGGTTACAAAGAGAAAATCCTCTTTTTACTCTCGCCTTGCTCTCGCCATGGATCGAAAATCCTCGCCTTCCCGGCCCGCCGATGCCTCTGATTCGTTGAAGCATCAAAATTTGTAGGCCGTTTACTCTCGCCTCCGGCATCAAAACTCTCGCCCAACTCTCGCCTTGCTCTCGCCAAGCGCGGTCTAAATTTAGGTAGGGAGGGCCGGAGGGGGGCGCGGGGAAACGGCGGCTCCCCCGCGTTGAGGAAGGCGAAAAGGACTGGCCCTTCGGGCCTCTTTTCACCGATAAGAGGATCACGGATTTGCTCGCTGATGATGTATGTGACGGCTACACGTATTCGATCTTGGACACGAGTCCCAGGCCGATCATGTGAACGAGACGGGTCTTGCCGAAGACCCGCTTCTCGGCCTGGGGAACGTGCATGGCAATTTGATCCATGAACCGGTTTTTTGCCAGAGCCCGCTGGCCCGAGTCCTTGCACCAGTCCTTGTAGGACTCCCACAGCTCCGAGACCTTGACTTTGACTTCGGGATTGTCCGTGATGCAGCACTCTTCCAGGAACGTCAGGACCGGGTTCAGGGCCTGAATGAACCGCCCGGTGTCCTCGGTGACCTTTTCGCCCACCAGGAACCCGTTGCTGGCCAGCAGTTTCTTGAGGCCCTCCAGGGACCACATGAACACGTAGTCCGTCTCCTGGACGAGCGTCCGCTTCAGGTCCGGGTCCAGGCCCTGGCCGGCGACGAATCGCCGGTTGAACTGGAGCAGGATCGCCCGCCGTTCGAAGCCGTAGCTCCGGTCCGGGATCACCGGCAGATCGTTCATCGAGACTACAAACTTGGCGTAAGGCCGGAACTCGTATTTTGACCCGTATTTCCGCTCGGTCGTGACCGGCTCTCCCGAAACGACCTTCTTGTAAACCTCGGTGGCCAGCACGTTTCGTGTCGGCGTCTCCGTGGCGATGTTGACCAGCTTGTTCTGAAGGAAATACAGGCTGAACTTCGGGTCGCCCAGGTCCTCCATGCTCAGTGACGCCGCGTTCTGGTCGCCGACCATGGCCCGGAGCACATCGACCACGGTCCCCTTGCCGTTGGAGCCCGTCCCGTAGAGGAACAAGGCCTTTTCGTATCGGCAGTCCATCATCAGGCAGTATCCGAAGAACTGTTGCAGGACTTCCAGCTTGGCCGGCTCGTTCGGGAATATCTCATCAAGGAACTCGTCCCACCGGCTCAGGTAGTCCACGCCCGGCTCCTCCTTGACCAGCAGCTCCGGCCGGTAGTGGCAGGGCACCTGGGTCCGGCTTCCGTAGGCCGGTTCGTGAGGCAGGAGGCGCATGTCCTCGGTATTCACGTCCACCATGCCGTCCAGGCAATTGATGAAACGACCTTGCGCCGGCCAGGCCTCTTCCTCTCGACTGACCCTTGCCGCCAGCGTCTTGATCGTCTCATCGACATACCTGGGCTTGCTGGAGTGTCGCAAGGCCCGGTCGATCAGGTTGGCCAGGGTCTGCTTGTTGAACGGCCGCCAGACCCCGCTGTCGTAAAACCAGAACTCGCCCTCGGTATAGACGATGTATCGAAGATACCGGACCAGGTAATTGGCCATCAGGGACGGACTGAAAGTGGCCCGGCCCCGGGCGGTAACCTCGAAGTATTGCAGCGGGTCGGTATCTTCCGGATGATCCACCGCCCCTTCCGGCATCATGAACCGGTCCGGCATGTCCACGTATTGGTCCAGCCAGGCCGCACCGTCGCCCGCAGCGGGGGCCTCGGGCTTGGCCGGCGCCGCCGGCCGCTTCGACTTGGCCGGAGGCTGCCAGTTGGGATCGTAGTTCGAACAGAACGGGGCCAGCGAATCTTCGCCGGAAATCTCCCGCCGTGCCATCTTCCAGGTCTTGTCCTGGCAACTGTTATGGAAGCACTGATACGTCAGGAAAGGCGGGCTGGGGCTCTGGCAGATCGATGCCTCGTTCGGCTGGTGGCTCGGGTCGAACACGCACTGTCGGAGGATATACCGGGTTACACCGCCGTCGGGCTTGACCTTGTACTCGATGCCGTACCGGCTCAGGTACGCCTCCATGTCCAGGGTGCCCAGGTCGTTGGAGCCCATGGCGCGCGTTTTGCCGGTCTTTTGAGGGGTAACGGGGGCCGGGGGCGCCGCCGGGCTCGCGTCCTGGGGGGCGAGCCCGGCCAGCTTTTCGACCAGGTCCACGGTGGCCACGGGAACGTCCTCCAGGCGCGCCGGCGACTCCGGAAACAGGCTCCCCCGCCGATGCGGCCGCTCCGGTAGGTTGTCGCCCTTGCGGGCCGTGGTCCCGTAGACCTTCCATATCCGGGCCGGATTGTGGACCGTGGTGTCCACCTCGACCAGGTCATCCTGGAACCGGGCCGCCACGGCCTGGAGACACCGCTTCAAGAGCGCCTTGTTCTCATCCGTGTTGGGCAGATCGGGCAGCCGGTAGTTGATATGTATGCCGTTCCCCGACCAGGCCCGAACGCCCTTGGGAAAGCCCATCTCGACTTCCAGCCAGGCCGCGATTCTGCCCCCCAACTCCTGGGCCGCCGCCAGTTCGTCGGCCGTGGAGGAGATGCCGCTGGGCCGCCTGGGGTCCAGGTCGATCAGCAGCCAGCGCAGACAAACGATGTCTTTGTCCGATGTGGTGGGCTTTTTCGCCCCGCCGGCCACCAGCCGGTTGGCCGCCCGGGCCAGCAGGGCCGGGGAGCAGGGGTTGCAGGTGAAATAA
>JAHJTB010000453.1 GCA_018830135.1 Pseudomonadota bacterium
CGAAAGGCCGGTGTGTTTTCGATGGGGGAAACCACGGTCAAGACACCGTCCTTGAGGGTGATTTCAATCCCGACTCCGGTAAAGCTGCCCTGGGTCTCGATCTGGAACTCCTTGAGTTCTTCGGGGGTCAGGAACGATGAATGGGGGTCAAGCGTTTTGACCATGCCCCGAATAGCCCCGTAGATCAGGTCCTGGGAGGCCTTGTCCTCGACGTACTTTCGCTGAATCTCGGACAGGACCAGGCTGAAGACCTTGATTTTGGCGTAGGCGTCCTCCTGGGTCGCCGCAGGGGCCGGACCGGTCCAGGTGGCGATGAGTCCGACCGCCAGCAACAGAATCAGTGGACGTTGAAACGAATGGATCAAAGGCATGATTTTCTCCGAACTTTTAACCGGCCGCCTCGATCGGCGGCCTGGAAGCGTTCGCCTCAGGAGCCGGATTTCCCGGCCGCGCTCCATCCGGCGGACGGGCTACCCAGCCAATCGGCGGGGTCGAGGGGTTGGCCCCCGTGTCTCACTTCAAAGTATATTTCTTTTTCCTCGGATTCGCCAGTCCCGGGTGCCAGGCCGAGGGTCTCGTCCTTGCTCACCCACTGGTCGGCTTTGAGTCGTATGCCGATCAATCCGCCGGTCAGCGTGTAGTAACGCTGGCCATGATCAATGATCACGATATTACCATAGCCCCTAACCCAACCCAAGTAAAGCACTTTTCCCGCCGAGACGGCCCGGACCCGGGACCCGGCCATGGCGGATATCTTCAGGCCATGGCTCTCGGTCACGGTGTTGAAGGCTCCGGTGTTCCGGCCGAACCGGCTGGATATCTTGCCTTTGACCGGCCAGAGCAGCTTGCCTTTCAGGCCCTTGAAGTCCGGCAGTCGGGGCGGGGGCGTCGCCTGGGACGGGGCCGCCGGTTTGGGGCGGGGCCGGGTTTCCGGCGCCGGGGCCGAACGGACGATGACTTCCTTCAGTGCGGTCTGGCGCTGCCGGCTCATGGCCATGTACAGCTCCTTGCGACGATGAATCGTTATGAGCAGCGCCGTTTTTTTGTGTCGGGCGCGTTTGAGTTTGTCTTTTTCAGCACTGGTATCGAGCCGGAGGCGGTACAATTGGGCCCGGTCCGCCTTGAGTTGTTCGCGAAGGCCGATCAGTTCGGCCCGGCGTTGGCCGAACTCCTCGAGAGCCTCCTGGTCTCGTTTGAGGATGGTCGAGATGTACCGGTAGCGGTAGACCAGTTCGGAAACGGATTCCGCGCCCACCAGCACCTGGATCAGGCCGGCTTCCCGTAGACGGTAAATGGCCCGCAGACGGCCGGCCAGATATGTTTTTATTTTCCGGAGCCGCTGTTCGATACGCCGGACCCCCCGGTCGGTCTGGTCCAGCCTTTTCGATACGTCCTTGATCCGGGCCTCGATGTCCAACAGGCGATCCTCGATCAGGCTGGCCTGCTGTTCAATCTCGTCCAGCTCGTCGAGTATCCTGCGCTCTTCCCTGGCCACCTCTTCGATGCGCTTCTGATTATCGGATGGTTCATTCTGGGCGATCGATCCGGCCGGTCCGGACAGAAGCAGGAAAAAAAACAGGGTCCAGACGAAGACCGGTATTCCTGGGTTCAATCGCCTCACGCCTGCTTGATCCTGAGTGAAAGAACGCTGCCCAGAAACCCGATCAGGCCGCCGGCCAGGACCAGGAACCCGATCAGGAAGGGGGGTAGAAAGGTCAGTTTGACCAGGGACAGCCCGAAGGGGAGTTCGATCCGGGATATGACCAGGCCGTATAGGAGCAGCAAAGCCAGCAGGGCGAACAGGCCGCCGGTCAGCCCCTGAACCACGCCCTCGAGGACGAAAGGCGTCCGGATGAAGAACTCGGTCGCCCCCATGAGGCGCATGATGTACAACTCCTCCTGTCGGGCCATGACGGTCAGCTTGATGGTGTTGGCGATGATGAATATCGTGGCCGCGAAAAGCAGGCCGCCGACGACCAGACCGGAAACTTTGACAAAGTTGACAAAGACGGCCAGTTTGTCGGCCCAGTCCCAGGCATAATTCACTTCGTCCACGCCGGGCTGGCCGGTAATTTTCCCGGCCAGTTGCCCCACGGCCTTTCGGGCTCGGAGTTCGGGATCGAGTTCCAGTTCGAACGAGGAGGGCAGGGGGTTTTCATCCAGACCGTCCAGCAGGCCGCCCTGATCGCCCAGTCGGGCCTTCAGGTCGGCCATCGCCATATTTTTATCAATATATTTTGCCTTTTGGACGCCGGGCAGATCGAGGAGGCTTTCCCGAAGGCGTTTGATGGCCGGATCGCTGAGTCCGTCCTTGAGATAGACGGTCAGGGAGAGCTGACGGGTCGAGTTTTCGACCAGATTTTGCAGGTTGACGTGGAGAAGGAGGAACGCGCTCAGAATGAGGAGCGACAGGGAGATGGTCCCGACGGCCACCAGGTTGAGGGCCAGGTTCCGGGTGATGTTGTTGAATGCTGCCTTGATGAAATATGACGGGCGAGTCAAAGGGGTTCTCTCGTTCAGGCCACGAGTCGGCCTTTTTCCAGGCGGATGATGCGATGGGACGTGCTCTGGAGGATGGCCTGGTTGTGGGTGGCGACCATGATGGTCGTGCCGGTTCGGTTGATCTCTTCGAGCAGGCCGATAATGTCCCGGGTCAGGTCGATGTCCAGATTGCCGGTGGGTTCGTCGGCCAGGACAATGAGCGGGTCTCCGACCACGGCCCGGGCGATGGCCACCCGTTGCTGTTCGCCGCCGGAAAGCTGCGGCGGATAGGCTTGCTCGGACCCTTCCAGTCCGACGCGCTTGAGGATGTAGCGGACCTTCTTGGCTATCAAGCTGGGGCGGGCCCCCTCGATCTCCAGGCGCAGGGCCACGTTTTGGAAAACGGTCCGAGTCGGGATCAGTTTGAAGTCCTGAAAAACGAACCCGGTCTTGAGGCGATAGTCGGGGATGCGCCGGGCCGGCAGACGCCTGAGATTGATGCGGTCGACGAGAATCTGACCCTGGGTGAAGGATTCTTCGCAGAGTATGAGTTTGAGCAGAGTGGTTTTCCCGGCGCCGCTGGGGCCGGAAATGAAAACGAATTCGCCCTGGCCGACTTGGAGGCTCACGTTGACCAAGGCCGACTGTCGACCGCCGTAAACCTTTGTCACGTCAAATATCTGGATCATGGCTTTTTCAGAAATACGTTTGGTACCGGGCCCGATCGATGGAATCTGACGACGATGACATTAAAACCCCCTCTAAATTAAGGACTTATGCTAACATAATCCCTCGGGTCCGCGCAAGGTAAAAGTCGCTGGCCCGCTTCATCAACGCTTCGGTCCGCCGCGAAGCATCAGGGGCGTCGCTCTATCCCCTTGACGCCCTGGATATTTTAGTGATTTAGTATCCGGATATTGTCACTAGCCAAGGGCCGCTGCCGTTCGACTTTTCTTTTATCGGCCGCATCCGGAGCCGGGCCGTTCGCTTTTCATCCTGGTCCACGACTGGCCGCGGCCGGACAGAAGGCGGGGAGATGGCTGTCGATAATCTTCAGGCCAGGATTCTCATCGTCGAGGACGAACTGGTCATCGGGGCCGATATGGAGTCCCGCCTGAAAAGGCTGGGCCATGCGGTCTGCGGTATCGTAGTCGGGGGGGAG
>JAHJTB010000454.1 GCA_018830135.1 Pseudomonadota bacterium
ACGGTCCTCGCTCCTACCACGGACCGGGGAATCGGGGTGGCCTGCGGCCGGGGAACGCTTTTCATTCGCGGGGCCCAGTGGGAGGGACGGCCGGAACAGGCCGGCCCGGGTCTTAAAAAACTCGATCTATCGGCGGGCGCCCGTCTGGGCCGGTCCGAAGGAGTCGAATCTTGAAGATATTGATTCTCGGCGTCAATGGTTTTATCGGCAACGCCCTGGTCCGGCGCATCCTCCAGGATACGCCCTGGGAAGTCTACGGCATGGACCTGTCCTGCCACAAGCTGGAACACTCCCTGGACAGTCCGCGCTTCCACTACGTCGAGGGCGACATCTCGATCAACAAGGAATGGATCGAGTACCACATCAAGAAATGCGACCTCGTCCTGCCCCTGGTGGCCATCGCCACGCCCAGGGCCTATGTCAAGGACCCCCTCGGGGTATTCACCCTCGATTTCGAGGAGAACCTCCGCGTCGTCCGCCAGTGCGTCAAATACGGCCGGCGGGTTATTTTTCCATCCACGTCCGAAGTGTACGGCATGTGCCAGGACGAGGAGTTTCTCGAAGACGAGAGCAACTACGTGCTGGGGCCGATCCACAAGCAGCGTTGGATATACTCCTGTTCGAAACAGCTCATCGACCGGGTCATCTGGGCCTATGGCCAGCGAGGCGACCTGCGCTTCACCCTGATTCGGCCCTTCAACTGGATCGGGCCCAAGCTGGACGACGTGGACGCGGCCAAGGAAGGGAGTTCGAGGGTGGTGACCCAGTTCATCATCAACCTGTATCGGCGGGAGCCGATCAAGCTGGTGGACGGCGGACATCAGACCCGGTGCTTCACCTGGGTCGAGGACGGGATCGACTGCCTGATGAAGATCATCGAGAATCCGGGCGGCGTGGCCGACGGGCAGATATTCAACATCGGCAGTCCGGACAACCTGTGCTCGATCCGGGACCTGGCCGTCAGGCTGAAGGACCTGTTCATGCGGCACCCGGACCACGCGGAAGACGGCGTGTATTCGGAGATCGTGGAAGAGCCCCACGAACTGTATTACGGCCAGGGATACCAGGACATCCTCAATCGTCGTCCCTCGATCGAAAAGGCCCGTCGACTTTTGGGCTGGGAGCCCCGAACCGACCTGGATTCGGCCCTCAAGGACACCCTGGACTTTTTCCTCGAGGAAATGAAGGACCAGGACTGATCCCACCTGGAAGCGGTCATGTCTGAGTCAAAGCTGGCCATCAAGGTCGACGTGGACACCTGGCTGGGGACCCGGGATGGGGTGCCTCGGATTCGCCACCTGCTCGATGTTCGCGGCGTACCGGCCTCCTTTTACCTGTCCCTGGGACCGGACCGGTCCGGCCGGGCCGTCTGGCGGATTTTTCACCGCCGGGGCTTTCTGGCCAAGATGCTTCGGACCCGGGCGCCCGGGGCTTACGGCTTGCGGACCCTGCTTTACGGTACCGTACTGCCCGCCCCGCTGATCGGCCGAGGCCGGGAGTTGATGGTCCGCCGTCTGATGCGGGCCGGGCACGAAGCGGGCCTGCACGCCTGGGACCACGTGGACTGGCACGATCGGCTCTGGCGCATGAATCCGGCGGAGGTCCGGGCCGAGGTGGACCGGGGGGTCGAGGCCTTCAGTTGCCTGGCCGGAGACCCGCCCTCGGGTTTCGCCGCGCCGGCCTGGCGGATCAGCGCGCCGGCCGCCCAGGCCCTGAAGGCTTCGGGACTGACCTACATGTCGGCCACCCGGGGGCGCGGTCCGTACTGGCCGGTTATCGAGGGGCAAGCGGTCGGGCTGCTGGAAATTCCGACCACGCTGCCCACGGCGGACGAGGTGCTGGGACGGGAGGGTCTGACCCCGGACAACCTGGACGATTTTTTCCTCGAGCGGATTCTCGATCCCGGCCTTCACGTCCTGACCGTTCACGCGGAGATGGAGGGCCGGGCCCTGGCTCCCGCCTTTGCCAGACTCCTGGACGGCTGTCTGAAGCACGGCGTTACTTTTGTCCGCCTGATCGACCTGGCCGGCGAATGTCTGAAAAATCCGTCCGCCCTGCCTTTGTCCGAGGT
Organism: Pseudomonadota bacterium; assembly: GCA_018830135.1. Taxonomy (GTDB): domain Bacteria; phylum Desulfobacterota; class Desulfarculia; order Adiutricales; family JAGVGV01; genus JAHJTB01. The sequence goes on from JAHJTB010000454.1 coordinate 2,072, forward strand.
CGTGGCCCTGGACGTGCCGGGCCGGGCCGGCCGGGTTTCGCACCAGAAAACATGACCTTTCCCGTCTACACCGTGGCCTATGCCGGCGGAGTTTTGCTGGCCGCCCCGTTTCTTTTTTTTAAGGGCCGAAAGGGCCGGGATTATCTGAACGGCCTGTCGTCCCGAATGGGACGGCTGCCGCCGGCCCTGCCGGGGAAGACCAGGCCCCGGGTCTGGGTTCACGGTCTGAGCCTTGGCGAAGTGAACGCCAGCCTGCCGCTGGTCCGGCGGATCGAAGAAGCGGGCTGCGAGGTCTGCTTTTCCGCTACGACGCAAAGCGGCCTCCGGCTGGCCGAGGAACGCCTCGGGCCGGCCACGCTCCGTTGTCCCTTTCCCCTGGACTGGCCTCCGGCGATCCGGCGGATTCTGGCAGCGGTCAGGCCGGACCTGTTCGTTCTGATGGAAACCGACATCTGGCCCAACGTCCTGGACGGGCTGTCCCGACGGGGCGTGCCGGCCCTGCTGGTCAACGCCCGGGTTTCGCCCCGGTCCTACCGGGGCTACCGCCTGCTTCGGCCGCTGTGGCGGCGCGCCCTGGCACGATTTACGGCCATGAGCTGCCAGACGGAACTCGATCGGAGGCGGCTTCTGGACCTGGGGGCCGACCCGGAAAAGGTCGGGGTCGCCGGAAACCTCAAGTATGACAGGCCCGAACCGGAAACCGGGGCCGGGGTCCGGGCGGCGCTGCTGGCCGAGACCGGGCTGCCCGGCGGGCGGTGGCTGGTCTGCGGCAGCACCCATCCCGGCGAGGATGAAATTCTGCTCGACGTGTTCCAGAGACTCGGGACCCGGTTCCCGGACCTGCGCCTTGTCCTGGCCCCGCGCAACCGTTCGAGGTTCGAGGCGGTCTGGGACCTGGTCCGGTCCCGTAACCTGCCGGCGGCCCGCCGGACCGGGACCGCGCCCGGCTCGGACACCATGGTTTATCTGCTGGACACGCTAGGGGAACTGGACCGGTTTTACGAGCTGTCCGAACTGGTCTTTATTGGCAAGAGCCTGCCGGTGCCCGGGGAGGGCGGCGGCCACAATCTGCTCGAACCGGCGGCCCGGGCCAAGCCGCTGCTTTTCGGCCCGAGGATGCACAACTTTCCGGAAATCGCCCGCCTCGTCGCGGCTTCCGGCGGCGGACGCCGGGTGGCCGACGCGGCCGCTCTCGAGGCGGCCGCGGCCGAGCTGCTGGATAATCCGGACCTGGCCAGGGACATGGGCCAAAAGGCCCGGCTTTGCCTGGACTCGCACCGGGGGGCCTTGAACCGGACCATGGAGTTGATATTGAGAACGCTGGCTCAAGGTAGTAGTAGAGCATGACTGGATTCGATCTCGAAACCGACCGGCCCGGAATCTGGCGCCGGCTGCTGGCCCGCGTGTACGGCAGATTGATCGGCCTGCGTCTCTGGCTGTACCGGACCGGAGTATTGAAACGCTTTCGCCTCCCGGCCCGGGTCGTCAGCGTTGGCAATCTGACCGTGGGCGGGACGGGCAAGACGCCGGCCGCGATCTTTATCGCCCGCTCCCTCCAGGCGCGCGGGTTCAAGGTCGCGGTTCTGAGCCGGGGGTACAAGGCCGCCCGCCGGGGCCAGGTCAACGTGGTTTCCGACGGCCGGGAGGTCCTGCTGGGACCGAGCCAGGCCGGGGACGAGGCCTGCCTCATGGCCCGCGCCCTGCCCGGAGTGCCGGTCCTGAGCGGACGGAACCGGGCGGCCCTGGGGCGGTACGCCGTCGAGCGGTTCGGAACCGGGGTCCTGGTCCTGGACGACGGCTTTCAGCACCTGCCTTTGGAGCGGGACGTCGATCTTCTGCTCCTGGACGCCCGG
>JAHJTB010000050.1 GCA_018830135.1 Pseudomonadota bacterium
GAACCCGCCGCGGGCAATCACTTTTTTCTCAAACAGCCCGACGGGTCCTCCGGTCGTGACGGAGAAAAAGGCTTTGACCGCCCTGGACGGGAGTGTTATATTCTGAACCCCAAGGAAAAATGAAACCGTTTGCCGAGAGGCAACAAAAGTCAACAACGATGCCAGGACCCGGCCGGGAACCGGCGCCGCTGAGCGCCATGGATCCGATCAGGGGCCTGAACCCGAGAGGAGGTCTTATGCCGACGGGTAAAGAACGCATGGAAGCGGCCTTCCGGGGTGAAAAGTCGGATCGTACGCCGGTTTTTCTCCTGCTGGGCGGACATTACGCGGAAAAGGCGGGCTACTCCCTGGAGCAGTTCCTGACCCAGCCCGACGCCGCGATCGAGGTCAGCAAGATCACGGTCGATGAACTTGAATCCGACGCCCTGTTCGTGCCCTTGAACCCCCTCATGCCGGACGCCCAGGAGGCCTTCCGCAAGCTCATGGGCAAGCCCCCCAGCATCAAGCGGGCCGACATCAAGGAGAAACTGCCCAAATGGGGCGTCCGCCTGCCCCGGGAAGACCCGCTCTTCTCCGCCCACCTGGACATGTGCGAACGCATGGTCAAGGAGTTCCCGGACTACCATCTCAACACCATGATCGGCGGCCCCTGGAGCTTCGCCCTGGAACTGCGCGGGGCCAACGAGGCCATGGAGGATATCTACGACGACAAGCAGTTCCTTTTCGACCTGATGGAGTTCACCACCAATACAGTCATCGCCCGCTGCCTGGCGGCCCAGGAAATCGGCATCACCGCCTTTGTCGGCGACCCGTCGGCCGGCATGAGCATGATCTCGCCCAAGGTCTATCGCGAGCATGTCAAGCCCTTTCACAAGAAGCTCGTGGATGCCGTTCAGGCCGAAGGCGGACACCTCGGGCTGCACATCTGCGGCTACATGGACCCGATCTACGAGGACGTCCTCGAACTGGGCGTGGACGGACTGAGCATCGACGCGCCCTCCTCGCTGGAGAAGCTCTTCGAGGTCGGCCGGGGCAAGACCGTCATCATCGGCAACGTGGACCCCATGCTCTTTGTCGAAGGCAGTCGGGAGGACCTGGAAAACATGGCCCAGAAGTGCCTGGACCTGGCCGCGAAGGACCTGAAGTACGTTATCGGCCCCGGCTGCCAGATACCCCTCCAGGCCAAATTGGACAACATCAAGGCCTTTGTGGATTACTGTCATACACACGGCACCCTGTAGTCGTTCCCGAAGCGGAGCGCCAGCGCGTCATCATTTCTGGAGGCACGGATGGACTGGATCGCGAAAATCAACGATGCGGTAGTCAACGGACGGAAAAAGGAGGTCGGCCAGTTGGTGGCCGATGCGATCGCCGGGGGAGTTCCCGCTCCGGACGTGGTCAATCAGGCCGTGACCCCGGCCATGAACACGGTTTCCGAACTGTGGAAAAAGGGGGATTACTTCGTCCCCGAGGTCATGCGTTCGGCCGCGACCATGCAGGCGGCCATGGACGCCCTGAAGCCGTACCTGGTCAGCGGCGAACACGGCAAGGGCGTCAAGATTGCCATCGGCACGGTCAAGGGGGACATTCACGATATCGGTAAAAACCTGGTGGCCATCATGCTCGAAGGCGTGGGCTACGAGATCGAGAATCTGGGCGTGGACCTGCCCCCGGAACGCTTCGTCGATGCGGTCCGGAACGGAGCCCGCGTCATAGGCATGTCCAGCCTGCTGACCACGAGCATGCCGGAAATGCAAAAAGCGGCCGCGGCCCTGAACGAAAGCGACCTGCGGGGCCAGGTCACCCTGATCGTGGGCGGTGCGCCCATCACCCCGGATTTCGCCCGGACCATCGGCGCGGACCACTACGCCAACGATGCGTCCGAGGCGGTCGATATTCTGAACGGGATATTCGGCTGATCGCGCTTTCGCTCTCCGGTCCGGCCTTCCCGCCGGACCGGAGAGTCAGTCCGCCAGGGACTCGAAATGCCGGATCATTCGCCGGTAGAGCCCGGGCAGCCTGATGTAGTAGCGATGGAAAAGGGCTGAATAGCCTTCGGCTTCGGGACAGTCGTAACAGTATCCGCAGACCGGCCGGCCCGTCCGGTCCATGAGCGCGGCATTGAACCGGGCCCGACGGACCGCCCGGCTGCGCCACAGATCGAGGAAGCTGGACTCGTTCAGGTTCCCCACGGCCCGGTCGCAATGGCAGCACATCTTGTAGTCGCCGTTGCTCTCGATAAACCCACCGTAGAAACCGGCGTAGCAGGGCGGCAAACGACCGGCCTCCTGACTGTAGCCCCGGGAAACCTGAAGCGACTGACGCAGATACTCCAGGGAATCCCGAAAACGGGGCGGCAGGCGACGCCCATCCCCCGCCAGGCGATCCACCCGGTCCAGGATGTCCAGACGCGCCGCTTCCGGCAGTTTCTTGGGCCGCGTCTCCTCGAAGTCAACCGCCAGCGGCCGGATGCAGAACATGACGTTCCATGAACGGGCCAGGTCCAGCAGCCGGCCGATCTCCTGGTGGTTGTCATCGGAGAGGACATAGTTGATCTGCAGCTTCCGTCCGGCGTCGGGCAGCGCCAGCAGAGCCCTTGTCCTTTCCAGAATGTTTTCGAGTTGGCTCGGGCCGGCGTACCCGTGTATCCGTTGATGCACCTCGGGGTCCAGCGAGTTGAGGCTGACGGTCAGCTTGTTCAGGTTCCGGAAAATCAGGGGCGTGACCTTGTCCAGATAACGGCCGTTCGTGACCAGGTTGATCTTGAACCGGCTCCCGTATCGTTCGATCATCCGGATGGCGCCCGGGTAGAGGAGGGGTTCGCCGCTGCCGGCCAGCCTGACCTCGGGCACCTTCAGGGCCAGAATATCCCGAATCAGGCCCTCGTACACATCCTCGGCCAGATTCCCGGGCCGGACCGTCTCCCGCTTGAGATGAGAATGGGCGTAGCAGAAGTAGCAACGGTAGTTGCAGGCCGAGGTCAGGGACAGTTCCAGAAGCAAGGGCCCCAGGGAGGCCGCCCGATCAAAATCGAGCAGCCGGATCAGGCGGGCCACCCGGGGCGCATTCTCGACCAGACGGGGCATCAGCGCCTTTCCACCCCGGCCCGTTCGATTACGTCCCGCGCCCCGGCCATGCGGCAGCCCTTCACGTCAAACCAGCAGTTCGTAGAGCCGCAAGGCCGAATCGGCGGCCAGTTCTCCACCGATCCCGTGCATTCCGGTATCCGCGCTGCAATGATACAACCCCCCTACGTGGGGATCGACCAGAGGCGGCCGGTCCGGGCCCACCTGGCCGATGGTCTGGCCGATGCCGATGACGCAGCCCTCTTCACCGACGAAGTGGTTGATGTCTTCCGCGCTGGTGGTCACGGTCCAGAGGATGTGTTTTCGTATGTCCGGCCACACGTCTTCCAAGGCCGCCGTCATGGCCGCCTCCCAGCGCCGCCAGGTATCCGCGCCGGCCGTGTGGGGGCGCTTGGAGCTGCCGCCGGCGATGAGGAGCTGCCGGCCTTCCGGGGCCGATTCGGGGTCGAGGTTGGAAATGATCGGGATCATCAGATGGGTGGCCTTGTCCGGCAGTTCGCCTTTCTCTTCCATCAGGCGCTCCGCCTCGTTCATGTCCCGCCGTCCCACGTAGAGGATCATGGTGTCGTCCGAAATCGGCTCGTCGAGGGCGATCTTGATGGCGTGGGTGTTGAAACTATACCGGTAGCCCCGGACTTTTTCCAGGAATTCCGCCGGATAGTGGCTTTCGTCCACCAGGCCCGAAACCGTCTCCTTGATGCTGGCGTTGCTGATGACCAAATCGGCCGCCAGACGCCGGCCGTCGTTCAAGACCACGCCGGCCGCCCGGCCGTCCTCGACCACGATGTGGTCCACCGCCGCCCCGGTCATGACCCGGCCGCCATGCTCCTCGATGATCCGGCAGTAGGCTTCGGGCACCGCCCCGGTGCCGCCGGTCGGATATCCCAGGGCCTTGTTGACCGAAATCTCCTTCTGGCAAAGGGCGTATTCGGAAATCGGGGTTTCGTCGTCCCGGGTGACAAAGTTGATGGCCGAGAAAAATCCCATCATGCTCTGGGCCAGTTCGCTGTCCATGTACCGGCTCACGAACTCCCGGATGCTTACCGTCTCGTACCGTTCGTAGTCCTCGGGTGTAAAGGACATGATGTCCCGGTGCATCCGAAGCAGGTTCTCCAGATCGGCTCCGGTAAACCCCAGTTTGTGGGCCTCGAAGGGAAACCGCAGACGCTCACCCTGGTAAAAAACAACCGGCGAGGGCTTGCGGGCGTAATTCCACTTGACGTAATCCGAGCAGCCGCAGATGTCCAGCACCCGGCCCAGTCTGCCCTTGTCGCAGTTGGCCAGCATGTGGCAGCCCACATCGAGTTTGAAGCCCTCCTTGTCGTACGTGGCGAAACGCCCGCCGATCAGGCGGCTCTTTTCCAGCAAGGTAACGCGGTATTCATGGGTCTGGGCCAGAAGCGCTCCGACGGCGCTGCCTCCCACTCCGCTGCCGATAATCACGACTTCCTTTTCCGCCATTAGCGAGGTCTCCCAGGTTGAATATGTGCGTTCCTTTTTCGGACCAACTTGTATCACGCGCCGGACAGGCCGTCAATCCGGGCCGCCTGTTCACATGGCCGAGACGATTTCCTCCATCACCAGAGCCGCGGCCGCGGCCGGATATTCGGCATCCCGGATCGGACGGCCGACTACGATCAGGTCCGCCCCGGCTCTGATGGCCTGGGCCGGGGTGACGACCCGGCGCTGGTCGTCCCGTTCCACCAACGACCACATGGGCCGAATGCCCGGAGTGACGATCAGGGGCTCGGGCCCCAGTTCCTGACGCACGGCGGCAACTTCACGCCCCGAGCAGACCAGGCCGTGACAGCCGGCCTCCCAGGCCGTCCGGGCCCTCAACAGGACCAGGGCCATGGGTTCGGTATAAGCCGGCGCCAAACCGAGTTCCTCCGCCAGGTCCAGGCTGGTCAGCACGGTCACCGCCAGCACCCTGGTCCGCCCCGCTTCCTTCCGGGCCGCCTCGATCATGGCCCGGCCGTCTCCGGCGTGTACGGTCACCAGGTCGGCCCCGAGCCGTGCGGCCGCGGCCATGGCCCGGCCGACCGTGGCCGGAATGTCGTGCAGCTTCAGGTCCAGAAAAATGCCGTTCCGGCCTCCGGTCATTGCCCGCAGTTCCCGGACCGCTTCCGGTCCTCGGCTGATGAACAGCTCGAGGCCCACCTTGAACCATCCGACGTGGTCCCGGAGGGTCTCGATCAACGGCACGGCCTCACCCCAGTCCGGAACGTCCAGGGGAAAGACCAGACGGTCCCGGGCCTTCAAATTGCTCTCGCTCATGCCTTCCAACCTCGCTTCATGTTGTCCCCGGAAACAGGTCTGCCACCAGCCTCAACAGCCCCCGGCCGCGAATGAGATTCTGCTCGGCCAGAGACGCGTATCGCCGGCGATCCCAGGCAAAATAGGATTCCTCGAAATAGTCCATCAGATATCGGCGGGCCAGTTCGAGGGCCCGGACTCCGACGACCGCGGGCAGAATCCGCCATTCCTCCACGGTCAAAGCCGGCCCGTGCCGGCGGTAGGAGGAGATCGCCGCCTCGAATACGGCCGCGTCCAGAACCACCTCGTCCCCGGCCTGTCGCAACCCGGCCCATGAACGCAGAGCGTCGGCCATCTCCCACAGCAACGGCCCGCGGCGTACGGTGTCCAGGTCGATCAGCCCGGTCAGCCGGCCCCGGCCGTCGAACAGGAAGTTTTCCATTTTCGGATCGCCGTGCAGGACCGCCTGAGTGACCATGGGGATGGACGGGGCCGCCTCAGCCAAGGCCCGGCCCCGGGCCAGGGCCGGCGCGGCCGGCCCGAACCGGTCGCTTCCTCGATAAAGGTCCTCCAGGCCCTGCCAGATATCCGGCGGCGACGGCCCGTTCCGGTTGTGTTCCGCGAGCGGAAGCGGCCGGAGGTCCAGCGGGACTCCGGCCAAAACCTGGTGGAATCGGGCCAGAAACCGCGCAGCTTCCCCCACTCGTTCCGGAGTCCGGTCCTCGCCGGCCGTACCCGGCAGCCGCAGGCTCAGCCGCCAAAGACCTCCATCACGGGCCCAAAGACGGCCGCTGACCGTCCTGGCCACCCGGGGGGCGGGAAGTCCCGCGCCGGCCAGCGCCTCGGCCACCGCGGCCATGTTCTCCACCACCGCCCCGTCCGTGCCGAAAATCGGATGAAGCCGCTGCAATACGAACGGCCCTGTAGCGGTCGCCAGGAAAAACGTCAGATTGACCCGGCCATCGATGGAAGGACGGGGCGGCTCCGTCAGCTTGAGGCCATATGCGGTTTCGGCAACCCGCCGCGCCACCGCTTCCGGATTCATCGCCCGCGGGTCCGATCGGAAAAAACTGAAACATCCAGGCTCATTCCACGATCTTTTCCGCGTCCAGAACCAGCACGGCCCGACCGTCCCCCATAAGCGTCAGCCCCAGGTAATACGGTAGCCGGCGGAAGGCTTCGAGTTCGAAGTCCTTGATCACGATCTTTTGCTGGCCCAGTATCTCGTCGGCCAGAATGGCCTGCTGGCTGTCCTTCTTCCCCCGTAGAATTATGAATGTGTTGGAGTCGCCCGCGCGGTCCTCCCGGGCGGGTTCGGTCAGCCCCAGAATACCTTTTAAATTTACGACGTTGATGACCTGCTCCCGGTGCTGGAAAACCTCCCGCGACTTGTGGTGGTGCAGCTTGTCCCTGGGAACCGTCACGATCTCCAAAACATATTCGAGAGGCAGGCAGAAGATCGAGGCTGCCAGCCGGAGCAAAATAGCCTCTTTGGTCAGCAGGGTATTGGTGATCGGAATGCTGATCGTGATCTTCAGCCCCTGTCCCGGATCGTTTTTCAGGGTGACATCCCCGTTCCATTTCTTGATGTTGGACTGGACCACATCCAGCCCCACGCCCCGGCCCGAAATATCCGTTGCCTCGGACTTGGTCGTAATCCCCGACTGGAAGATCAGGGCCTGAATCTCTTCCTGGGTGATCTCCTCGACCTGATCCCTGGCGACCGTACCCCGTTCGACGGCCTTGTCCAGCACCCGGCCGTAATCGATTCCCCGCCCGTCGTCGGACACCACGATGAGCACCGACGCTTCCTCCTGGCGGACATCGACCTGAATCCGTCCCCGCCGGTTCTTGCCCGATTTTTCCCGTTCCTCGGGGGGTTCCAGGCCGTGGTCCAGGGCATTGCGCACGATATGGATCAAGGCGGCTTCCACGTCGTCGAGCAGGCTCTTGTCGATGGGCGTGCGCTCCCCTGATACCGCGAGTTCCACTTCCTTGCCCACCTTGTGGGACAGATCGCGGACCAGGCGGGGGAACTTCTTGAGGATATTGTCGATCTCGACCTGGCGCACTTCCATGATCGAGCGTTGCAGGCTGATGATATCGTTCGAGATCGTCCGGTTGACCGCGGCAAAGTCCCGGACGATGGCCGGGTTGATTCCGGCCTCCTTGAAGGCGTGCTGCAAATGGTTCAGGATTTCCGACTGGGTGATCAGCTTGCCCACCGAATCCAGAAACAGATCGATCTTTCGTTCATCCACCCGAATCGTTTTGACCTGGCCCGGCGACGGTCCGCCCCCGGCTCCCCCCGGAGCAGCGGCGATCTCGCTTGGGGGCCCTCCCGACTCCACGGCCGGTCCGGGTGCGTCCCTGGTCCCGACCTTGACCTGGGACTTGATCTCTCCGAGTAACGTCGTGAAAAACTCGACCACGATCGGATCGACCTCCAGGGACTTTTCCTGGTACATGTCCAGCCCGTCGTTGAGTTCCTCGAGCAGGCCCATGATCCCCTCTTCGGCCACATCGAACAACGCCTGGACCAGGCCCTCCGCATTGCCGAAAAAAGCGCTGATGTCCTCCTCTTCAAATCGCCCGGACTGGAATTTCTTCAGACCGGCCTCGTAAGCCGCGACGAACGGCGTGAGGTCCAGGCCTTCGTAGGAATATGTCAGATCGGCCGTCTCCATGCTCCACATCTTGAGAGACGACGACAGGTTCTTCATAGCCTTGACCAACGCACCCGTCTCCGAAGCCTCCAGGGCCGGCAGCACGGCCTCCAACTCGTCCAACAAGGTCTGGGCCTGTTCCAGTAACACATTTTCGCTTCTCGAAATGCGGTCGAGATGCCGGTTGACCTCTTCGATGAACTGGGCATGCTCCGGAGTCAGGTTGACATAGGAAATATTATCTTCCAGGCGGGCCATGATCTCCCGAAAAATGTCGTTGCCCCGGAACAGGAGATTCACGATTTCCGGGGACCGGCCCAGAATGGAATTGTCCTTGTCGATGATCTGCATCAGGTCTTCGAGCTTGTGGGCGATGTGAGCGATGTTGTCGACGTTGAACATCTTGGAGGAGCCCTTGAGGGAATGCAGATGCCTGAAAACGGAAAAAATGACTTCGCTGTTGCCCGCGTCCCTTTCGACGGACACCAGTTCGTTGTCCAACGTACCAATGGTTTCGCGGACCTCGTCCTTGTACTGTTCGAAGAGTTCAGCCAGACCTTCGTCTGTTATGCCCACAGCAATTCCCCCCGGCCGCTCGCAGGACGATCGAAACCTTGGTCAGGCCTCAGCCCATGTCCAGGGCCTTGCGGATGGCCAACATGACTTTTTCTTCGTCGTAGGGTTTCAGGATATACTGCTTGGCCCCGATCTTCAGGCATTTCATGACCGTGCGCGCGTCGGAAACCGAAGAGGCCATGACCACCTTGGCCTCCGGATAGTTGACCAGGATTTTTTCCAGGACCTCCGTGCCCCGCATCTTGGGCATGATGATGTCCAGCGTCATGATGTCCGGATTGTATTTCTCGAACATCTCGATCGCCTCGACCCCGTCGGCGGCCATGCCGGCCACATGGAAACCGTTGTCCGTAAAAAACTTGGCCAGCATGTTCCGCATGACCGGCGAGTCGTCCACGATCAAAACGCTCTTGGCGTCTTGAGGGGCGGTCGCCGATCCAGTGGAGGAGTTTTGCTCGTCAGCCATGGATTGCCTTCTCCTTATCGTCGGCTGGTTCGTGTCCGGTCATTCCCTTATAATAATTGAAGTGCGTCGCCGGGGCAAGTCCGGCTTGAAATGAACAGCAATTCTCGGCGAAGTGGGAGATGGCATATTTTGTGTGTCCTGTCGGGCCAGGCCGCCAGGGAAGTTGGCCAAGGAAGTGGTTTCGCAAGTTGGAGTCAGAGAAGAAGGCCTGTGAGCTCCGGGTACGGTGGGTATA
>JAHJTB010000455.1 GCA_018830135.1 Pseudomonadota bacterium
GGTTTAGGGAACGCCTCCCGGGCCGGCCGGGGCATCGGCGCGTTTTGCGCCTCGATGGCTCAGCGGCCGCCCCGGACCCGGGGCGGTCCGCAGCGGGCCATTCCCACGGGATGGGTCCGGGCCGAGGCCGGTGCGTGTTTCCCTCTATAACGATACGGGAAAACGCGTTTCCCCGGTCTTTATCAGGAAAAAAAAGCCGCGTTTTTCAGCCAGTGAAAACTGCATTTCGGGTGTTTCATCAGTTCGATTAAATCATTCCTTGCGGAATGAAATATCGCCTGAAAAGTCGGACCCGTTTATCCAAAAAGGGGAAGAATATGTCAACAGTCGATATCGTCAGTTTGCTTGGAAGCACCTATGCTTCCACAACAAACGAAACTACGTCCAGCGCCAATACGCTCGGGTACGAAGAGTTTCTGGACCTGTTTCTGGTCGAGTTGCAAAACCAGGACCCGCTGGAACCGATGAGCAATACCGATCTATCTCAACAACTCTGCAATTACAGCATGTTGGCGGAGCAGCAGACCGCCAATGAATACCTGCTTTCCCTGCTGGAGGCCCAGACGTCCAGCCTGAACATGGAGGCCGTGAATCTGATCGGAAAAAATGTCCTAGTCGAGGACAACAGCGTGGTGGTCAGCGATGGCGAAGCCGGGGACATGGTCTTTGACGTGGACCAGGACTGCGATTCATGCATCGCGAGCATCTTTGATGAAGACGGAAACCTGATCCGGACCCTGGCGACATCCGGCATCGAGGCCGGGCGAAACACGATTTCCTGGGATGGCGTCGATGAAAACGGCGAGGCGGTGGAAGACGGCGTCTATACGTACACGCTCTCCTTCTCGGGATATGACTCGGACGCGCCGCAAGTCAGCCAATATTCCGAATGCAAGATCGTTTCGGTGACGCCCGATTCGGAAGACGCCCGCCTGTTCACGAAGGACGGACGCCAGTTTTTGTACAGCCAGGTCATCGGAGTGAGCCAGGGCTGACCCCCGGGGACCCCGGGCAGGAGGAAACAGCTATGATGAATTCTCTTTTCATCAGTGTCACCGGCATGTCCGCTTTTACGAACCTGATCAATATTTCGAGCAACAACATCGCCAATATGGAGACCGCGGGATTCAAGGCCAGCACGGCGAGTTTTTCCGAGATTCTGGCCGATTCGATCACTCGAGTCGCCGGCGGCGACAATTCCGGAAGCGGGGTCGAGGTCCAGTCCGTCAGCGAGTCCTGGACCCAGGGCAGCATCTCCCAGGCGGACAGTTCCACCTCCCTGGCCATCAACGGCTGGGGCATGTTCGTGGTCGAGGACCCCGGCACGGGCCTGCAATACTTTACCCGTGACGGGTCTTTTTCTTTCGACAACGATGGAAATCTGGTCTACCAGGACAGCCTGTTGGTTCAGGGTTACGCCTTGGACGAGAACGGAAACCCGGGACCCCTGACCGATATCTCGGTCTCCTACGCCAACCATCCACCCCAGGCCACGACATCGATTTCCACCACGGTGAATCTGGATGCCGACGCGGAATCCGGAGACGCCTTTCAGGCTGTTGTAAACGTCTATGATTCCCTGGGGACCGAGATACCCCTGACCATCACCTGCACCCGGTCCGGTGTGGACGGCGAGTGGGACTGGGCGGCGGAAATCCCGGCCGAATACGGTTCCGTATCCTCCGGAGGAGCCGGGACGTTGACTTTCGACTCGACCGGCGCTCTGACCTCGGGAACGGACCCGGCCATCGAACTCACCCTGAGCACCGGCGCTTCGACGCAGACCATTTCCTGGGACCTGTATGACGATGCCGGCGATACCAACGGAGGCATGACCCAGTACGCCAGCGACTCGCTGCTGAGCGATTCCAGTCAGGACGGATACGCTTCCGGGGAACTGGTCTCGGTGGATATCGACGATTCCGGCCGGGTGGTCTGCACCTATACAACGGGAATCAGCACTACGCCGTTTCAGGTGGCCATGGCCGATTTCACCAACTACAACGGCCTGAAAAAGACGGACGGGAACTTATACATCGCCACCCTTGACTCCGGGCAGGCGGTTTTTGGCCGGGCCGGGGAGGGAAAGATGGGCATGATCGAAGGCGGCTCCGTGGAACTTTCCAACGTGGACCTGTCCACCGAGATGGCCCGACTTATCACCTCCCAGACCGCGTACCAGGCCTGCAGCCGGGCCTTTTCCGTGACCAACGAGATTTTTCAGGTGCTGGTCAACATGAAATAGCCAGGCGAGGAGCAGGAACATGGTCTCTCTTGGATCCATTATGAATACCTCGGTCAGCGGCATGGCGACCTATCAGACGGCCATTGCCGTATCGAGCGAGAACGTGGCCAACGCGGACGCGGACGGATACACGCGCCAGAGCGTGCTCATCATTTCAGGACCCGAGGTTGCCGACGTCCGGCGGGTCTACGACACGTTTTGCGCCAAAAAGGTCCTGGAATCCAACGAGGACCAGGGCCGGTACGAAACCGCGGCCAAGTATATGGCCTACGTCGAGGCGGTTTTTGACGAATCATCGGGCTATGGAATCAGCGCCTCGTTGAATGAATTCTGGAACGGCTGGAGCGAACTGGTCAACGATCCTTCGGACATGGCGGCCCGCGCGGACCTGGTCGCCCGGGCCGAGAGCCTGGCCGGGTACATCAACCAGGCGGCTTTAAGCCTGGACGATATCCAAAAGGAAGTGGAAGGGGAGATATCGAACACCGTTGAGGAAATCAATGATCTGACCGCCAAAATCGCCGCGTTGAATCGCGACATCGCCTATGCCGAAGCCCGAGGCCACAACACAAATTCCCTGCTGGACCAGGTGGAATCCCTGACCGGTCAGTTGGCCGAACTGGTGGACATCCAGGTCCAGACGAACGATTCGGGGCAGGTGAACGTCCAGTTGAGCGGGGGCCGGTCCTTGGTTTCGGGATCGACCTCCCGGGAGATGGGAACATCGATCGATGCGGCCACGGGCCTGCTGAACGTCACCTGGCAGGATGGCTCCGGAGGCGAGGTGGATGTGACCGGCCAGATCAAGGGTGGCGTTCTGGCCGGGTGCCTGGACGTAAGGGATGAATACATCGCCGCGTACAAGCAGTCCCTGGACGATCTGGCCGGCACGCTGATCAACGAAGTCAACGCCTTGCTCCTGTCGGGATACGATCTGAACGGGTCGGCCGGCGTGGAACTTTTCCTGGGCGCCGGCGCGGACGATATTTCCGTGAACCCCCTGATAAGCGACGACCCGTCCCTCATCGCCGCCGGATCGGCCGGCCCGGCGGTCGGCGACGGAACCATTGCCGAAGGCATCGCGGCCCTGTCCGACGCACTCCTTTGCGGCGGCGGTTCCTCGACCATGGGTGACAATTACGCCGCCCTGGTCACCCGGGTCGGGAGCGACGTCCGGTCCATCAGCGATTTCAGCGAGTACTATGCCGGCCTGGCCGATTTCTACGCCGACTGCCGGGAATCGGTTTCGGGCGTCTCCCTGGATGAGGAAACCGCCCGGCTGGTCCTGTACCAACAGGGGTACGAGGCCTGCGCGCGGGTCATCGAAATTCTCCAGGAAATCATGGACACCGCCATCAACATGTAGGCGACCCGGTGACGGAACGGAGTGACGAGCATGAGAGTGACGCGAAAAATGATGGTCGAGAACATGGTCCGTTGGATGTTTCAAAAGGCCGAACGCATCCAGGAGGCGGGGACGGTGTCCGGGTCCGGGAAAAAGGTGAACCGGCCATCGGACGACTCCATGGGGGCCGGCCGCATTCTGGCCGATCGGACCACCTTGTCCCGGACCGCCCAGTATCAGTCCAATATCAGCCGCCTCGGGAACTGGGTCGAAATGGACAACACCGTCCTGGATTCGGTCTATGAAATACTTCAGGAAGTGGAAAGCATCAACATGGATCAGGCCGAGGGAGGCCAGAGCATCCGTGAGGAACTGACCGCCAGCCTGGAATATATGTACGGCCAGGTCGTGGACCTGGCCAACACCCGGTACGAAAGCGGATACCTGTACAGCGGCGACCTTTCGAGCACCCGGCCGTTTCACAACAGCAGCCTGGTGAGCGGCGGGACGGCCCAGGACCTGCTTTTCGACCTGGGGGACGCGGCTTCAAGCGTGGCCATCGAGATTTCCGACAGCGGCGGAAACGTGGTCCGGACCCTGAACCTGACCGGACTGTCCGCGGGCGCCCAGACCGTTTCCTGGGACGGGCTGGACGACCTCGGCCTGGCCGTGGCCGACGGCGAGTATGAATACGTGGTCACGGCCGAAGACGCCTCGGGCGACCCGGTGGCCGCGGCCCATACCTACCGGGGAGGCGCCGGCGACAAGGAGGCCCTGATCGGCGACGGCGCCGTCCTCCGGATCAACAATGACGGCGGGGACATTTTCGGTGACGTGCTCATGTCGGTGGCCGGCGTAATCGCTTCCTTGAAGGCCGATTCGTACGACCGGACCGCCGTCAGCCAAGCCCTGGACCATGTGCAGACCGCCCTGGCCGACTTGGAAATGGAAATGGTCGACCTGTCCGGGGCCGGGACCCGGTTGGAAAACGCATCCGAAACACGATCTCAAACCCTGCTTTTGTACGAAAACAAGCTTTCCGACGAGGAGAACTGCGATGCCGGGGAGGTGGCCGTGGAACTTCAGACCCGGGAGACCGCCTATGAAGTCACCCTGGAAACCACGGCCCTGATTCTGCAAATGTCCAATTTATTTGATAGAATTTAAATTCTGCCTTAGAGCGCTTTTCGATGGCCCGGACCGCCCGTTCAACACGAGGGGCGGGCGCATTCCTCACGGCTTGCTGTAGGAATAGCCCGCCATTCAAACAAATGGATTCCGTCCATACATGTCGAAGATTCCCCGCGGCAAGGCTGCGGGGAGATTCAACAACGTCGCTTGTATCGCAACACGATCAATGAACACCACAAGGAAATGGAGAGACTGGCTATGGGCCATTATGGCTATGAAAAATACAAGACCATGGAACGGTTGACCTGTTCGGCCCGCGAAAACGAGGCCAGGGTTCTGACCCAGGGGGCGATCCTCCTGGAACGTTGCCGGGAAGACCTGGAACAATCCAGAAAGGATGGAGACCTGGGTGAAGCCTTGTCCTACAACCAGCGGGTCTGGACGATTCTGCAGGCGGCCCTGACCGCGCAGGACTGCCCGCTTCCCATCCATACCCGGAGAAACATGCTCAAGCTGAGCCTGTGGGTCGACAGGCAGATTTTCAAGGCCATGGCCGCCCCGTCGGATGACGTTCTGGCTGAAATCATCGAGATCAACCAGGGAATCGCCAAGGGGTTGCGGACCAAACCCACGAAAAAAATGACCTGGCCCGGCAATCCGTGACTCGGCGGCCGGGGGGCGGGAGGGCGGTATCACATCAACCGGGCTTCGTCCCA
>JAHJTB010000456.1 GCA_018830135.1 Pseudomonadota bacterium
CCTCAAGGCGGCCCACCCCTATGAGGAACCCGCCTTTGACCTGTATCCCCTGGGGCCGTCCCGGAGCGGAGAAGGTTACGGTTGTCTGGGGCGGCTTGAAACACCCCTTGGAATCGAGGCCTTGGCCGAAAAGGTCAAACAAGCGCTCGATGTATCTTTTTTAAAAATCGCCGCCGCGCCTCACGAACCGGTCGACCGGGTGGCCGTGATGGGCGGAAGCGGCGGCGGTTACGTCGGTCTGGCCCGGGCCAAGGGCGCCCAGGTCCTGATTACAGGAGACATTGGCTATCATCAGGCCCGGGAAGCCGAGGAACTCGGAATCTGCCTGATCGACGCCGGCCATTATGGCACGGAACGGCCCGTGCTCCAGCGGCTGGCCGAGCGTCTGGAGGAAGCGGCCCGGGAACGGGCCCTCAAGGTGGAATTCGAAGTCCTGTCCGTGGAAACGGACCCCTGGCGGATAATGGAGGGATAACGCATTGAATTCGAATCTGATTCATTTGATAAAACTTCAAAAAATAGACGAGCGTCTCGGCGGTCTGAAAAAGATCGAAGCTGAAGGCCCCCTGAAAATCGAGGAGATCGACCAGGAACTCGCCGCGGCCGAGCTACTGGTCCAGGAATCGCTCCAGTCCGAAAAGGAGATGCTCAAACGGCGCCTGGCCCTGGAAGGCGAGATCGAAGATACCGACCGCAAAATGCAGGAGAACCAGACGCGCCAGCTTCGCGTGAAAACCAATGAAGAATACCGGGCCATGCTCAAGGAAAGCGAATTCATGCGCAAGGCCAACGCGGCCCGCGAAGATGAAGTCCTTGAACTGATGGAGCAACTCGAGAAAATCGGCCAGGAAAACAAGCGGCTCAAGCGCTGGCTTCAAGAACAGCGTGAGAATCTGGCTCAGAAGCGCCAGGAGGTCCAGGCCTGGATTGAAACCAGCCTGGCCGGCCTCGGACAGATCAACGCCGACCGCACCGACCTCGTGGCCAGCCTCTCCCGGGAACACATCACTCTGTACGAGCGGGTTTACAATAAGCGTAACGGCAAGGCCGTGACCCCGATCCTGGACGGCATCTGCCAGGAGTGCCACCTCAAAATCCCGCCCCAGAAATTCATCGAACTTCAGAAAAACGACCAGCTGATGACCTGCCCCCACTGCGGCCGCATCATCTTCTGGGGGGGGCACGAAGACTACCTGGACCTATGAGCCCGACGCCGGCCGCCACGGTCCGACTCCCCTATGACGGCCAGTGGGTCGAAATCAGCCTGCCCCGAACCAGTCTGGCCGGGGTCTGTCTGCCCAACCCCACGCCGTCGCGGGACCCGGACCGGGTCCTGGCCGGGGCCCTGGACGCCCCGGTGGACGGCCTGGGTATCGAAGACTACCTCGGACCGGCCCGCACGGTCCTGATCGTGGTCAACGACGCCACCCGCCCCACTCCCACCGCCCGAATGCTCGATCATCTCCGCTCCAGGCTGGCAGGCCGCTCTCCCCAGCTCATCGTAGCCACGGGCACCCATCGTGCGCCCCGGTCCGGGGAACTGGCCGGGATGCTGGGCCGCCATCTCCAGGACCTCGGGCCCGGTCTGATCGCCCATGACAGCGAAAGGGCAGGGGACTTGGTCAAGGCCGGACGAACCTCCCGGGGGACGGACCTCGCCTTTCACCAAGCCGTTATCGAGGCCGAACGGGTCGTCGTCCTCGGATCGGTCGAACCCCACTACTACGCCGGTTTCACCGGCGGCCGCAAAGGCATCATGCCCGGTCTGGCCGGACGGCGAGCCATCGAACTCAACCACCGCTTCGCCCTGGACCCCAAGGCCAGACCCTTGGCCCTGACAGACAACCCCTGCCACCTGGACATGGAAGAGGCCGTCCGCATGGCCCGGCCGGACGGCGCATACGGAATCAACGCCGTCCTGGACCGGTCCGGAGACTTGTACGCGGCCGCCGCCGGGGGACTGTCCGCCTCGTTCCTCTCGGCCGCCGGGATGGCCCGGGAGGTCTTTGCCGTAAATGTCCCGGCTCCGGTAGACGTCGTGGTCTCCGCAGCCGCCCCGCCCCTGGACAACGATTTGTACCAGATGCAGAAGGCCGTCGAACACGGCCGGCTGGCTCTCCGGCCGGGCGGACTCATGATCGCCGTCTCGGCCTGCCGGGACGGACTGGGCCCCAGCCACTATCTCCGCCACCTGCACGCCGCCAACCGGCCCGAGGACGTCCTGACCCTGGCCAGCCGGGCCTACTCCCTGGGCGACCACAAGGCCGTCAAGATCGCTGAAGTCAAAATGAACGGCGACCTGTGGGCCGTGACCGGACTGCCGGAAGAGGTGATGACCCGCGCCTTTTTCACCCCCCAGCCGGACATCCAGACCGCCCTGGACCGGGCCCTGGACCGGTACGGCTCCGAAGCCCGCGTCCTTTTCCTGCCCAGCGGCAGCCTGACCGTGCCCGTCCTCCCGGACCCGGGCCGGCCCGGGAGCGTTTGACCCCCCCGTTTTTCCCCATTGGGCCCCCGTGTCCCGGGCCGGTTTCCCCCCCCGGCAACCGGGATGGTTATGCATTCTGATTTAAACAGTATAAATAAAACGGATTTAATGTCTAATTTAGCGGTCGCCAGTTAGACATAAGGCTTGGACAGTATATAATTAAGCTAAATCAAATATATGCATATGTTTCAATTTATTCGTATCAACCGGGATAGGACATGGTCAGGGCCTGTTTTCTGGGATATATGATATTTAGACATATTGTTTAGGTTTGGCTTGACAATTTTATTCTTATTGTGTAAACTGTCTAATATCACGATACGAATCCAGATTCAGCACAGAGGCCAGGCACGGGTCGGCCGACGATCATCCGGTGTTTGGCAAGAGGGTCCCCGGTGATTACCAGCAAGGATATCATAGAGAAAACGGGCATTTCACGGGCCACCCTGAACAACTATATCCGGATGGGACTCCTGCCCCGTCCCCTGGTCAAAGGGGCGGAGTCCGAGGATGAGACCGCGCGACGGATCGGATACTTTCCCGACTCCGTCCTCGGGGATATCGAAAGAATTCAACGTCTCAAGCGAGAGGGAGCATCCATGGAAGAGATCGCCAGGCAATGGTCAGACGTCAGGCCCATCCGGCCGCTGGAGACCGAAAAACGACGCCGGGAAGACGGGCCCGACCTGGAACCCGTCCCGGCCAGGAAGGAGGAGCCGCCGGTCGAGGCCGGCCAGCTGAAACTGACCATCGAGGACATCAAGATTCCGGCCTATCTGATCAACCCGAACTACCAGGTGGAATGGATCAATCCCGAGGCCGAGGAGCAGGTTTTCAACACCCGCCTGAGCAAGGTGGTTAATCTGGAGGCCAGGAACATCTTCAAGGTCTTCTTTAACTGGGAGTTTCACGAGCACCTGGAAAACTGGAAGGACCTCGTCGCCTTTCACCTGGGCGTGCTCAAGGCCAAATTCCCGGACCTTGCCATCGACAGGCTTTACGAAGGCATGGGCGACCGGGAAATCCAGTTATTGGAAGAACTCGACGTTGAAGCGGTCGACCGGCCCGATCAGCAGTTCAACAGCCGGCCCCTGACCTTGGTCGGACGGGACGGGTCCCGCTTTATTTTTCAGATTTACGCCATGTTTTTCCGGGAAGGCGTGTTTTTCACTTATGTGCCGGTTGGCGAAGAAGCGCCCGATGTCATGGAGTTTCTGTCCTGTCGCCGGACCGTGATCAACGAACTGCTCAAGCGGCGCATGCCGGCCCTGGTCAATCTGTGCGTCCTGGTGGCCGACCTTCAGGATTCGGTCAAAATCTGCGCCGAACTGATGCCGGGCGAGTATTTCGAACTCATCAACGGTTTGTGGAGGACTGTTTCGGAACTCTTTGAAAAATATAATGGAATTAGCGGCAAGCACGCCGGGGACGGGGTCTTGTACTATTTCATTCAAAAGCCGGGTACGAATTACCTCATGGATGCCATGAACTGCGCCCTGGAGGTCCGGGAGCAGATCAGTCGATTCAGCCATGAATGGCGTCTTCGCAAGGGCTGGCTCAACGATTTGTACCTGAACATCGGCCTCAACGAAGGCCAGGAATTCTTCGGCACCATTCGCTCGTCGGCCAGCATCGAGTTTACGGCCCTGGGCGATTCCATCAATTACGCCGGCCGCCTGTCCGATCTGGCCCGCTTCGGAGCCATCTGGACCACCAAGGGCCTGATCAACAAGCTGGATCAGGAAGAGCAGGAAAGGATTCGGTTCGGGGTCCACCGCAGAGAGGGGGATCGTGAGATTTTCATCGAAAACTCCTTCATCCGCGTCAGCGATCTGCTCAGGGGCCAGGACAAACCCTTGGGCAAGTTTCAGGACATCGCGACCCTGCCCATCACCGAAATCATGGGCTGGCATAATTAGAGGCCGGGCGACACGTATTGAAGCGAAATATGACTTAATGTGTTTAACATCCTAAAAAATAGGATAAAAAAATGTCACCAGCATTTCAAAATCCCCTGCCTCAAGGCGCACCCGCCAGGGCCTGCATCCGCGAATCCTGTCAGGGCTGCGCCTTGCGGGACCGGCTGCTCTGCCGGGCCGGCCCGGCAGACCTGCTCGACTTCGGGGTGCTCTTCGTGGGCTGGGCCATCCCGTTCTTCTATGGCCTGGTCCATGGCGGGCATTGGATCGGCCTGGTAATCTGGATCGTTTTGGCCGCCTCGTTTTTTCTGTACGGGGAGGCATTTCTGCTCTGCCGGCATTGTCCCCATTACGCGGAAGAAGGCCGCTCCCTGACCTGCCACGCCAATTACGGCCTGCCCAAACTTCCCCGTCTCGACCCCCGGCCCATGAACCGCTTCGAACAGGCCCTCTGGCTGGGCTGGGTGGCCGTGCTGTTCCTCTATTTCATCCCCTTTTTCATCGCCGGCCGCCAATGGCTGCTTCTAGTGCTCAATTCCTGGGCCCTTTTGACCTGGGCCTGGACCCTCCAACGGACCCAGTGCGTTCGCTGCTATCACCTGTCCTGTCCGGTCAACCGGGTCCCACGGGACGACAGGGCGCTGTTTTATGAAAACTATCCCGATTACGCCCCGGACCGGAAAAAAACAGAAAAATAACTGTAACGCCGGGCCGTTGACCTGGGGGGCAGGCTTTTCTTAGAGGCTTGGCGGACAATCAGATATATAAAAGTCCTTAAAAACAAAAAGATAAAGTAAAAAACCTCGTTTATCGCTTCAATGGGCGAAAGCCTGGATTTCATTTGTTGACCCCCAGGGTGCTCCCCGGGCCGAGACCGGGGATTTCGTCGCCCGGGAACAGGGCAAAAACTTCAAGAAAAAGGCAAAGTTCTATGTTCTTCCAGCCCTGAATGCGCTATAATTCAAGGCCTATCGAGAATTCACGCCCCAAGCGAGAAACGACTTTTGCTCGTGGCAAGGCGAATCGGGTTGTCATCCGGAAGGAGTGGGAGAATGCCCTTTGAAAAGGAACTGGCCGAACTGGAAGAAAGACGTCGTCACGCCCTGGAAATGGGCGGAAAGGAAAAAGTCGCCCGGCAGCATGAGCGGGGTCGCCTGACGGCCCGGGAGCGGATCGCCCGTCTGCTGGACCCGGATACGTTCATGGAGATGGGCATGTTCAATCATTCGGACATGCCGGGCATGGAGGACAAGACGCCGGCCGACAGCAAAATCGGCGGGTACGGCGAGATCGATGGCCGGCCCGTGGCGATATTGGCCAATGATTTCACGGTTTTTTCAGCCACGTCCAGCCGCGTGGCCGGATTCAAGGAGGGCCAGATTCGGCACGACGCCGAGCGCAAGGGCTTTCCGGTCGTCTATCTGGGCGAGGCCGGCGGGGCGCGGATGCCGGACATCATGGGCGCCCGGGGACTGGCCTCCTTTGGAGGAAAGTCTGTTGACGGTTTCGCTCAATCGTGCAGCCGGGAGCGGGTTTCGCCCATGGTCATGGCCGTCATGGGCAACTGCTACGGCATGCCGACCTGGATGGCCTGCCTGGCCGACTTCGTGGTCCAGGTCAAGGGCGCGGCCATGGCCGTCAGCGGGCCCCGGGTTCTGGAACTGGCCCTGAGCCAGAAGATTTCCGATGAAGAACTGGGCGGCTGGAAGGTTCACGCCGAAATTACGGGCATGGTCGATGCGGTGGCCGAGGACGAGGAGGACTGTTTCCGGATCATTCGCCGCTACCTGAGCTACATGCCCTCCCATCGGGACGAACTGCCGCCCGACGCCGAAGTGCCGCCCGGGTCCGGGGACAAGATGGACAAGATTCTGGACCTGCTGCCCGAAAAGCGGAACCGGGCCTACGACATGAACCGCCTGTTGCGCTGCATCGTGGACGAGGACAGCCTGTTCCCTCTCAAGCCCCTGTTCGGCCGGAACACCATCACGGCCCTGGCCCGGGTCCAGGGTAAGGTGGTCGGTCTGGTGGCCAACCAGCCCATCCATGGCGGAGGCGCCATGGATACCGACGGCCTCGACAAGACCATCAGCTTTTTCTGTCTTTGCGACTCCTTCAACATTCCCGTGGTCTTCTTTCACGACATTCCCGGCTTTCTGGTGGGTCGGGAGGCCGAACGCAAGCGTGTGGCGGCCCGGGTCATCAACCACATGCAGGCCATGTCCCTGCTGACCGTGCCTCGCATTTCGGTCATCGTGCGCAAGACCTACGGCATGGCCTACTGGAACATGGGCGGCACCGGCTGCGGCACCGACTTCCTGGTGGCCTGGCCCACGGCCGAGATGAGTTTCGTGGACCCGGAGATCGCGGTCAACGTGGTCTACGGCGGCAAAAACATCGACCGGGGACCGGACGACGAGGAGTATCAGGCCCTGGTCCGGAAGATGGTCGAGGACGCCTCCCCCTTTGGCGCGGCCGGGGTCCACCTGATCCACGACGTGATTGACCCCCGCGAGACCCGGGCCTACATCGCCCGAGCCCTGGATATCTGCCGGCGGTCCAAGACCCGGGGCATCAGCCAGCACAAGCTGGCCGCCTGGCCGACCAAGTTCTGACAGCGGCTTTATCAACACGGGCCGGGCCTCTCATGGCCCGGCCCGCAAACTCCCACACGGCCTGATCGGATTATTCCGAGAAAATTCCAGCCCGATTGATCGGCAAAAAGGCGCCTCGATGACATGGACGAGGCCTTCAACCGGCATGGTTCCGCCGGCCGGTAATGCTTCGGCCTCAAGGTTTGCCGTCCAAGGCCGCTCGGACCTTCAAGAGCAGATCATTGATCTGATAGGGCTTGGAGACATAGCCCGCGGCCCCGGATTCCAGGGCCTTCCGGGCATGTCCCTCGACGGAATAGCCGCTGGCCATCAGGACCCGGGCCGATGGATCGGCTTTTCGCAGTTCCATGAGGCACTGATGCCCGCCCATGACCGGCATGCCGATGTCCAGGACGACCAGGTCGATCCGGCTTTGAAGGCCCGCGTAGATTTCGAGCGCTTCCCGGCCGTTCGCGGCGGTCAGGACCTGGTATCCGAAGTGCTCGAGCACCTGGGCGGCGAATGTACGGATCGGCGCCTCGTCGTCCACGAGCAGAATGGTTTCCGTCCCGCCCGGGGGGGGCGCTTCCGACTCCAGGCTGAGGGCGCCCGGTTCTCCTGTTTCCATGGCCGGAAGGTAAATCCTGAAGGTCGTCCCCAGGCCGGGTTCGCTGTGGCAGGCGATGTGCCCGCCGTGGGCCTTGACGATGCCATAGACCGAGGCCAGGCCCAACCCGGTCCCTTTGCCGAACTCCTTGGTCGTGAAAAACGGATCGAAGATGTGCTCGAGCGTTTCGGGGTCCATCCCGAAACCGGTGTCGGAAACGACGAGCAGGACGTATCGGCCCGGACTCACTCCAGGGAGGTTCAGGGCGTCTTCCCCGTCCAGACTGATGTTTCGGGTTTCGATGACCAGCCTGCCTCCGTCGGGCATGGAGTCGGCCGCGTTGACGCCCAGGTTCAGCAGGGTCTGCTCCATCTGGACGGGGTCGGCCGGGACCGCCCACAGGTCCCGGCCCGGGTGCAGCTCGATATCGATCATTTTGGGGATGGTGCGTTCCAGTAGCCGGCGGGCCCGGTCGACCTCTTCGTTCAGATTAATGGGGAGCCGCTCGGTTTCCGCCTTGCGACTGAACAGGAGCAGTTGCCGGACAAGCTGGCCGGCCCGGCCGGAGGCCAGCTCGATTTCCTTGAGGTACGGGCGGTCCGGGTCCGTTTTAGGCTTGTTCATCATCAAAAGCTGGGTGTACCCGTTGATGGCCTGAAGCAGATTGTTGAAGTCATGAGCGACCCCGCCGGCCAGTGTGCCGATGGCTTCCATCTTCCGGGCCTGCAGGAGTTCAGACTCCAGTCGCGCCTTTTCTTCCTCGGCCCGTTTGCGCATGGAAATGTCCTGGAATACGGTGGCGAACTTTCCTGGGCCGGGAGAATATACGGATATGAGCAGATGTTTGTCGATGGGCTGGAAGAATATTTCCAACGAAGTGGGTTTCCCGGTTTCCGCGACACGAGCGTAAATATCCAGATATGGCGGCTCTCCGGTTCCGTAAAGCTTCGAGGCCAGGGCGTCGATGGCCTCGTTCCGGCCTATCCCGGTCAATGACTGATACTTGGGATTGATATCCAGGATTCGATAATCGACCGCTTTTTCACCTTCATACACGATTTCATGCAGACAGACCCCGTCGTTCGTCGAGGTGAAAAGGCTTCGGTAGCGTTCCTCACTTTCTTTGAGTCGTTCCTCGGCCTGCTTGCGTTCGGTGATATCGGTGGCGATGCCGACCATGCTCACCGGTCTGCCGGCCGGGTCCTTGATCAACGTGGTCCGGCACTCCATGATGATTTCCCGGCCGTCACCGGCGTAATTGACGACCTCGCCGCGCCATGCACCGTCTGCCAGGGTGCTGTGGACAATTTGTTCCTGGGTGGCGCCCCGTGAAGGGTCCTGACCAAAAATCGAAACCGGTTGTCCCAACAGTTCTTCCCGGCTGCGTTTAAAGGTCCGAACCTGGGCGTCATTTACATATACGATATTTCCTTGTGTGTCCGTTGCGGTGATATGGTCCTGTATCTGGCTTAACAACATGACCTGGAATTTCATTTCTTCCGTGGCCCGCCTTTCTTCCGTGATGTCGGTTCCAAAGATGGCCAACCGGGTCACCCGGTTTTGTGAGTCGAAAACCGGATAGACGCTGTTTGAAAGATACCGATCACCGTGCCTGTCCTCAAACCGGAGGGGTTTGCCCGATTCCACGACCTCACCGACCCTGGCCCTCCTGGCCTGGGCCACATCCGACGGGAGATAATCATACATGCATTGTCCGATGATCTCCTCTGCCTTGACTCCCAGCCGTTTGGCGGCCTCTTTGTTCAGAGCAAGAACCATCCCGTCCGCATCGATCAGGAAGGCCGCGTCCGAGGTGGCATTGAGAATCGCCCGCATGGCGGCTTCACCCTCCAGCAGGGCGTTTTCCGCTTTTTTGCGTTCGGTGATGTCAAGAATGGCCCCGATCAACCCCTTGACGGCGCCCTGTCCGTCCGTGAAGACCGATTTGCTGAAGATGACGTCGCGCAATACGGCGTTGGCGTTTTTCACTTGGGACTCGTATTGCTGGACTCCTCCATTTTTGAACAACTCGGCATCCTTGGCCTGATAGATGGCGGCGAGGTCCGGGGGATTGATGTCGAATACACTCTTTCCGATCAGTCCTTCCTTGGTTTCACCGAAGAAGGTCTCGAAGGCGCGGTTGAAGCCCAGGTATCGCCCATCCCGGTCCTTGTAGAAAACGGGAACCGGTATGGCGTCGATCAGCGAGTTGAGAAAGGCCTCGCTTTCCCGCAGGGCCGCCATGGCCCGCCATTCATCGGTAATGTCATCGATGGTGGCGACCATGCCTTCAAAGGCGCCGGAAGAGTCGAACAGGGGCGCGGCATTGATCGAAAGCAGCACCCGCCTGCCATCGGGCCATTCAATGGCATGCTGAACCCCGAAGACCGGTTTGCCGCCATGTTTGACCATATAAAACGGCAGCGACGTTTTCGGAAGCGGCCCGCCATCGAATCCGGTGATCTTCCAGGCCGGATCGTCATATGTCCGTTCCTGGTTCCCGGACAACCGGATGCCGAGGATTTGTTCGGCCCGTTTGTTCGCATAGACCATTCTGCCATTGGCATCCACAAGAGTGATGCCCGCCGGACTGGTTTCCATGACCCGTGCGTTCAGGTCCCGCTCACGCTTTAATTCCTTCTCGATCAGCTTCCGCTCGGTGATGTCCCGCGCGATGCCCTGGACGCCGATCGTGATTTTATCTTTTTGGATGGGCGTGACACTGACTTCCATGAAAAAGGTCGAACCGTCCTTTTTCCGGCCCGTAAACTCCAGCAATTGAGAATCCAGCCCCCCGACGGCCTTGATGAAGGCCTCCGTGGCTTTTTCCAGTTCCGATTCCGGGAAGAATGACTTGAAATTCAGCAGGATAGCCTCTTCCGGCGAATACCCGAAAAGCTTTTCCACGGCCGGGGAGACGTAGGTCACCCGCCCGCCCAGGTCCAACTGCCAGATGTCCTCGGCGCTGGATTCCGCGATCAGGCGGAACTTTTCTTCGCTCGCCTTCAAGGCATTCTCGGCCCGCTTGCGTTCGGTGATGTTCCGGCCGAATTCGGCCAGCCCGACGATGGCTCCGGACTCGTCGAACACGGGGTAGCCCCGGACATGCCAGATGTTGCCATCCGGAGTTTCCATCTCGCCTTCCTGGGCCCGGCCCGTCTCCAGGGCTCGAAGCACCGGGCATTCCTCGCAGGGCCCGCTTCGCTGGTGCCATATTTCGTAACAATGCCTGCCGATCAATTCCTCGGCCGTTTGGCCGACCGATTGGCCCGATTCCTCGTTGCACCATCGAACCCTGAGTTCGAGGTCGTAGTAGGCGAACATCTCCCGGGTGGAATTCAGGACCAGGCTCTTGATTCGTTCCGATTCCTGAAGGGCCGCTTCCGCGGCCCGCCTTTCCCGGTCGACCTCGGCCACGTACATGGCCATTTCGACGGTGATCCGCAGGTCCCGGTCCTGGATCGGCTTGAGCAGGTAGCCGAACGGATAGGTCAGTTTGGCCCGTTCCAGGCGGTCCGTGTCCGCATGGGCGGTCAGGAAGACCACGGGAAGGCCCCATTTGTCCCGGATCACCTCGGCGGCTTCTATGCCGTCCATTTTTCCCTTGAGGACAATGTCCATCAGGACCAGGTCCGGCCGTTGTGTTTCTGCCAGTTCAAACGCCTGCCCGGCCGATGTCGCCTGGCCGGAGACGGTATAACCCATCTCGATCAGGCGGGACCCGAGGTCCTCGGCGATGACGACTTCGTCCTCGACGATCAGGATGCTGCCCTTGGGCGGTTCTCGATGGGCCATACCGGTGTGCTCTCAACGATCTATACGATGTGTTTTAAAGTAGTTATAACTTGTTACGATGACTGCCCGGCCGTTCTCCTTCGCCCGGACGGAAATCCAGGCTACCCCTTTTCGGCTCGCCAGTCGCGCGGGACCGCTGATGGCCTCGATGTCCAACCTATCCTGATTATAGAGGTAAGCGGGAGAATTTGACAGGTCAAGGGGGTTAGGGCGCAACGAAATCGCCCCCGCCGGTCCGGTGGGTCGGCGAGGGCGTGGGATGAGGCGTGGGTTCGATCAGGCCGGCACGAAGTCTTCGGGCCGGACCTCCTTGAGGTTGATGGCTTCCGTGGGACAGGTCACCAGGCACAGACCGCAGCCCATGCATTTGTCGGCGTCGATGACGGCTGTATCGTCCACGGTGATGGCCTCGAAGTAGCAGCGTTCGAGACAGGTCTCGCAGGCCGTGCACAGGTCGGCGTCCACCACGGCCAGGAACCGGCTGGGCACGACGAACTTGCCCAGGCCGGTGCGGACCGAGGGCCAGTTCAGGCAGCAGTCGCTGCAGCAGTTGCAGATGACGTGACCGACCGAGCGGCGGTTGTCGCCCACGTGGATCAGGCCCTCTTCCTCGCACTGCTTGAGCATCTCGATGGCTTCCGGCTTGGTCAACTGGCGGCCCGTGCCGCGTTCCACGGCATAGTCGGCGGCCTTGTTGAACTGCATGCAGACGTCGACGGTCTTGCCGCAGGCCCCGTCGATGACCCGGCAGGAGCAGGGGGTGACGGCGATGTGGCGCGCGTCCTCGACCAGGCTTTTGACGTCATCGTAGGCCAGGATGTGGGTCTGGGGTTCGAAGGTCACGTTGACCGGGATGACCCGGATGACCGGGCCGGGCAGGACCTCCTCCAACTTGCGCATGACCTCGTCGAACTCTTCCTTCATGAACGACTTCCACAGATCGAGCATCTTGCGGGGCGGGTCGATCATGACCGCGGTGGCGTCGTGCATCTGGAGCAGTTGCCGCACGCGGTACCACCGGGTACCGGTCTCCTTGACCGACTTGAAGACCAGGCCTTTACGGAAGAGGGAATCGAGCATGTTCGCGACCTTTTCCGCGGGCAGGCCGGTCTTGGCGGCCAGTTCCTCGGCGCTGGCCGGGGGGGAGGCGGCCAGGAGCACCTTGGCCTCGTCCTCGTCGGCCAGGGTCTCGAAAATCCCCGCGATGTACTTGGATTGGCCGGCGCCGACGGCTTCGGCCAACTGCTGATACAGTTCCTGGGCAGCCATGATTCTGTTCCTCCTTGTGTCAGGTATGCCTTCGTGGCATGTTATCGAATAGGTCCGGAACGGGCCGGGCTAGAAAATATCCGATTCAGGCACCCAGTCCGGGATGTGCCGGTAGTATTCCGGCGGGTTGGCCTTCTTGATGCCCACCAGCGTGGGTTTGACCAGTTCGACCTGGCCTTTGCGGTTGCGCCACTGGCCGGCCAGGCCCTGTTGCTCCAAGGTGTCCAGATACTTGAGCAGGTCCTCCCGTCCGACGTCCAGGAACTGCCCGACCTCGTCCACGGTCATGTGCAGGCCCGGATTGACCCGGTAGTTTTCGGCCAGGACCTTGAGCACGTCCATTTCGCTGGAAACCGGCAGGGGCGCAGGCGCGCGGCCCGCCGGCAGGGGCAGGTCCAGTTCCTCGTCGATGACCCGCACCGGCGGCCGGAGGCCCTCGGCGAACAGGCGGCTGCCCATGCGGTAGATCAGCAGGCGGAGCACTTCGCTGGTTCCGGCCGCGATCTGGTTGAGTTTCATGTCCCGCATGATCCGTTCGACGGGGTAGATGTTCATGACCCCGTTGCCGCCCATGCACTGGATCGCTTCCAGGGCCAGGTCCAGGCCGGCCTCCGAGCAGTACAGCTTGGACAGGGCCGCCTCGATGGGCACCTCCCGCCCCAGGTCGGCGCAGTAGGCCGTATAGTAGATCAAGAGCCGGGCCATCTGGTACTGGGAATACATGTTCGCCAGCTTGTGCTGGTTGACCGGGATCGATCCCGTGGTCTGGCCGAACTGGATGCGGCGTTCCAGGTGCTGGCGGGCGTAGCGCATGGCTTCCCGCATGGCCCCCAGGGGGCCGGCCGCGCTCAGGACCCGTTCGATGTTCAGGCCGCGCATCATGACCTGCCAGCCCAGGCCCTCGCCGCCGATGACATTGTCCGCCGGCACCCGGGCGTCGTCGAAGCGCAGGTAGCAGTTGTACATGCCCTCGGAGCCCAGCCAGTCGTTGATCCGCTCGACGCTGAAACCGGGCGAGCCTTTTTCCACGATCATGCCGGTCAGGTGCTGGTAGGCCTTGCGGTCGCCCGGATCCTCGCTGGTCTTGAAGTAGGCCATGTACAGATCGGCCGCCGAGGCCGCGGTCTGAAAACGCTTGATACCGTTGACGATGTAGAAATCGCCGTCCCGGACCGCCGTGGTCTCGATGCCCGCGATGTCCGAACCGGCGTACGGTTCGGTCATGGTGATGCTGCCCAGAAGTTCGCCCTTGGCCAGCCTGGGCAGCCAGCGCTGCTTCTGCTGGTCGTTGCCGTCGTGAAGAATCTGCTGGGTGGC
>JAHJTB010000051.1 GCA_018830135.1 Pseudomonadota bacterium
AAAGATTCATAGCACCTGCCGCCCGTCAAAAGGTGATGACATGACCAATATACCCCAGACGGCCGTTGGTGTCCAGATTTGTATTCAACTATTTGTTGATTTTATTACTTTTCATAGGAATCAATTCACCCTGGGATGAACCGGGTCATGGATGACCTGTTCGGCGAACTCGGCATCAAGGTGTTCGGCACATGGCCCGAAGGTTTCAACGGCATTGCCACCCGGGGCAAATACGCCACCACCATCGAGGCCGCCAAGGGGATCAAAGTGCGGACGCCTCCAGTTTTTCCTTGGGCGGACACGCTTCACGCCATGGGGTACCAGACTGCGGAGATTGCATGGAACGAACTGGGGACCGCCATGCGAAATGGTGCGGTCGACGGTGATTCAGCCAATATTATTTTCTGGGATTACAAATACCTGAAAGATATTATCGAGTATTATGTCCATACCGAACACATCTTCATGGCCGGCCATTTGGCCATGAACAAAAAGTCATGGCAGAAACTGACGACGCAGCATCAGAAATGTATTGCCGATGCCGCGGTCAAGGTGATGGAAAAGCAGTTCCAGGACGGCCGGGCAACTGACGAGGACTACCGGCAAAAAGCCATGGATCACGGTATCAGATACATTGCGCTCAAACCCGAAGAAAAGGCCGCCTATGTCAAGGCCGTCCGGGAAGCGATCTGGCCGGAGATGGAAAAAGTCGTGGGCGAGAAGATTATGGACCAAGTCCGGGCCAACGCCAGCCAGCCCTAAACGTTACTACTCCATGGTCGCGACGGCCCCTTTTTCAGGGGCCGTCCGCGGCCCC
Organism: Pseudomonadota bacterium; assembly: GCA_018830135.1. GTDB lineage: Bacteria > Desulfobacterota > Desulfarculia > Adiutricales > JAGVGV01 > JAHJTB01. The sequence continues at coordinate 818 of JAHJTB010000051.1, forward strand.
CCGTAGGGGCGGGCTATCGGTTCAGCCCGTCGTAAAATTATATCTTTTAAATCATGACACCCAATTATTAAAAATATATCTTTTATGGATTGTCATTCCAATCAGGAATGCTGTGAGAACGGTCTCGATTCAATGGTCGCTGAGCTATAAGTTTGGCTTATCTCGAATTTAGGGGAATTAGGACAAGGGTATTCCTTCGGGGGTTGAAGTTACGGATGGGAAGGACAAGGTTTTTAAAGGTCAGGCGGTGGAAAAAGCCGCCTGGCCCGCCCTCAAGCCGCCCAGCCAACGCTTGCCCAAAAGCCGGGCCCTGTCCATCATGGCTTCCATCCGCCCGACCACCTGGTGGAACAGGCCGCCGTACCCCTGAACCGTGTCAAACCAGCGGGCCTGATTGATCGGGATGCGGTCCAGAATATCCGCCAGATGCGCCGGAATCGCACCCCGCTTCCCCGCCCGGATTTCCCGGCCGGTCCAGTCCACCAAAGACAGATATTCGTCCCGGCCGATCGGCAGCACACCCGGAGCGTCCCCCTGGTTTTCGCCGCCCAACGGGCAGAGCCAAGTCTCGTCCCTGCCGGAAGCCCGGGCCCGGATTCTATTGTAAATGCCTGTATACTCGCTTTGCTCCGGCGTCTCGGCCACCCAGGCCCGCACCGGGTTCAGGTCCACATAGGCCATGCAGGCCAAAAGAGCGGAATCGTCCAACAGAACCTGGCACTTGAAGCGTCCCTCCCAGAATCTCCCCTTGCAGCCGTCCTCCCGGTTGGCCATTCGGGCCACGTATTCATTCAAACATCGCATGAACCAGCTTACGCTGCCCAGGCGGGCCCTGATTTCAGCCAGCCTCTCAGGCTGGCCGGCCAACGATTCGATGGCCGACAGGCTCGGGGCCTTGGGCCGGCCGTCATCGTTTCGCTCCACGGGGAACAACGCCAGCCAGCGCGCGGCCGTCTCCTCGTCCGACCAGCATTGAACGAGGTCCGGCCGGGTGCGGAGCACCGCGTGCACATGGTTGGACATGACCGCGTACGTGACGACCTCGATGCCAAAGACGTCCGCAATGTCCTTCAAGCGGGCCTGAATCCATCCCTTTCTGTGTTCGTAGGACCGGCCGGTATAGGAATCGAAACCGCAGAGAAAGGCACGGCGCACGCACCGGGATACACAGTGGTAATAAGCCTCCACGCCTTGGACGACCACCTCGCTACGGGCCACGGCCATAATGAATGCCTCCTTCTTTCCTGGGTAGGATAGCAGGTAGAAAGGGACATGTCAAATAAATGGGTGTCTACTTTTAAATTTCTTAAATTTCTGGGAAATATATCATTCTTGATCGATTTTATAAGTGTTGACAGCCGGATAAAGGCAAATTACATTTTAGTCAATACATTGACTAAATCGACCGAAACCGCCGTCCCCGAAGGGTTCGGGGCTAGCCGCCGACATCCATTGCATCGCCGCGGCAGATGTCAACGGCAAAATCCGGGTTGAACGGCAAATGTTAATAACATCAGGTTGCGGGAGGAAGACATGTCGGAAGTTCAGTACGTGAAAACCGTCTGCCGGAGCTGCCATGGCGGCTGCGGAGTGATCGCGCATGTCAAGGCGGGCAAGGTGGTCAAGGTGGAAGGCGATCCGGACTCGCCCATCAGCCACGGCAGCCTGTGCACCCGGGGGCTGGCCATCACCCAGTTGGCCTACCATCCGAACCGAATCCTGCATCCGATGAAAAAGACCGGCGGCGGCTGGGAGCGCATTTCCTGGGACGAGGCCCTGGATACCGTTGCTGAAAAGTTCAGGGAGGTTCGGGACCGGCACGGGGCCGAATCCATCATGATCGGGCAGGGCACGGGCCGGGATTTCGAAAGTCATTTTTCGCGCTTCGGGAACATGCTGGGCACGCCGAACATGATCACCGCCGGCCACATGTGCTACCTGTCCCGGATCGCGGCCACCCTGACCACCTGCGGGAGACATCCGGCCATCGACTATGCCAACAACCCCAAATGCATGATCATGTGGGGCTGCAATCCGTTGTGGACCAATCCGGACGAGTACAAGGGGGTTAGTTTCTGGCGGGCGTACGAGAAGGGGGCCAAACTGATCGTCATCGACCCCCGCAAAGGCTTTCTGGCCAAACGGGCCGACGTATGGCTCCAGCTCAGGCCGGGCACGGACGCGGCCCTGGCCTTGGGGTTCCATCACGTCATCATTGAAGAGGAGCTGTACGACAAGGACTTCGTGTCCAATTTCGTGCACGGCTGGGAGGAGTTCAAGGACCGGGTCCGAAACGATTACCCGCTGGACCGGGTCTCGGAAATCACCTGGGTCGACCCGGAACAGATCCGCGAAGCGGCCCGGATGTACGCGACCACGAAACCGGCCGGCATCCACTGGGGCGTGCCCACCGAGCAGACCATCAACTGTATCGACTTCACCCGCACCGCCGTGGGCCTGATGGCCGTGACCGGCAACCTCGACGCCCCGGGGGGCAATGTCTTTCACCAGCCTCCGGGCACGCGGTCCATTGCGGAGTTTTCGTCGCACCGGTCCCTGTCCAACGAGCAGAGGGCCAAAATGCTGGGCGGAGACAGGTACCGGCTGGCCACCCGAATGACGATCGTCACCCCCAAGTGCGCCTGGGACGCCATATTGAACGAGGACCCCTATCCGGTCAAGGCGGGCTGGCTGATCGGGACCAATCCGGTCGTTTCGCGGGCCAACGCCCGGGAAGTGTACGACGCGCTCAAAAAGCTGGACTTCCTGGCCGTGTCCGACTTCTTCCTGACCCCCACCGCCGAGCTGGCGGATATATTCTTCCCGGCCGGCACCTGGCTGGAACAGAACCACGTGGCCGACAACTGGAAGTTTCACGGGTACGTCCTGGCCCGCCGGAAGGTGGTCGAGATCGGCGAGTGCTGGCAGGACCACAAGATATTCATGGAGCTGGGCAAGCGTCTGGGCCAGCGATGGTGGGACACGGTCGAGGACGCCCTGGACTGGCTGCTCGAGCCCACCGGGCTGACCTGGGAGCAGTTCAAGGAGAAGGGCTGCCTCAAGGGCGAAAGCAAGTTTTACAAGTACAAGGAAAAAGGCTTTTCCACGCCGACGCGCAAGGTGGAGCTGCTATCTACCATCATCGAAAGATGGGGCGCCGACCCCCTGCCCAAGTACACGGAGATACCCGAAAGCCCGGTCTCGCAACCCGAACTGGCCAAAAAATACCCCTACATACTCAATGCCGGCCTGCGCACGCCGACCTTCTTCCATTCCGCCAACCGGCAGTTGCCCTGGCTGCGGGAAATCCGGCCGGACCCCATCGTCGAACTCCATCCCGAAACGGCCGGGAAACACGGGATCAGCGACCGGGACTGGGTCTCCATCGAATCGCCGAGGGGCCGGGCCCGGTTGCGGGCCAAGCTCAACAACGGCATCGACCCCATGGTCGTGGTCGCCGAGCACGGCTGGTGGTACCCGGAGATCGAGGCCCCGGACCATGGCTGGGACGTTTCGAACATCAACATGCTCACGGACAACTCCCACGAGTCCATGGACCCGCTGATGGGAGCGACCAATCTGCGGGTCCTGTTGTGCAATATTTCCCGCTACGAAGATCGATAGGAGGACAGGCCATGGAAAAACTCACCTTCCGTATCAAAAAGAACGACTGCATGGGCTGCCATGCCTGCGAAGTGGCCTGCAAGCAGGAATACGACCTCAAGGTCGGCCCCCGGCTTATCCGGATCATCGAAAACATGTCCGACTTTCAGCCGGTCTACTGCCACCACTGCGCCAAGCCCCCCTGTCGGGACGCCTGCCCGGTCGAAGCGATTTTCAGAAACGAGCGGGGCGTGGTCCTGATCGACAACGAACGGTGCATCGGCTGCCGGGAATGCATCGACGCCTGTCCCTTCGGGGCCATGCAGTTCGACGAGGACGCGGGCCTGGCCGTCAAGTGCGACCTCTGCCTCGACCGGGTCCTGGCAGGCCGGGAACCGGCCTGCCAGGCCATCTGCCCCACCCGGTGCATCAACACCGGCGATAAAAAAAGCATTGCCGCCGTGTTTGAAGAGGCCGCCCGATGAGGGAGCGGGCAGGACGTGTTATGCTATGATGGTCCCGGCTGCGCCTGTCATATTTTCCGGAGGCTGGGCTCATCACGCCGCCCGTTGGGCTCTGCGTTTTCGCCCTGAAGGCGGCCGCTCTCGATGGGCCGCCTGCCGTCACTTTCAGCGGCGTCCGGCCTTTTCGGGCCGACGCCGCGGCGACCGTTGTCCGGTTGGCAGGTTTCCCGGAAATAGCCCTGTTCAACCCGGATTTTGCAGTTGAGTTCGTACCGAGGTGTCGAAATGCATAGCGAAACGCGAAGTTGGAGCGATTTTGGGCCGCGGGCCCATCATACGATACGTCGAGGTCAAAAAGCGGGAAACGAGCCCTGCAGCATGCATTTCGGCGCCGCAGTACGAGGCAACTGCAATATCCGGGTTTAATATCCCGTATACGCAGGAGGAACATGGCGCATGAACCTGGCTAAAAACCTGGAGATGTCGGCGCTGTATTTTCCCGACCGGCCCGCGATAAGCGAGAACTCGTCGGAAATATCCTACGCTCAATTGAACGAACGCGCCAACGAAGCGGCGACGGCGCTGATAAGGCTGGGAGTTCGACCCGGCGACCTCATTGCCCTCTGCGCCCCCAACTCCGGCGATTGGCTGGCCTTTTATTTCGGTGTCGTCAAGGCCGGCGCGGCGGCCGTCACCTTGTCCAGCGAGTTGAAGAAGGACGAGTTGTCCCTCTTGATAAACCACTCGAGGCCCCGATTCATTTTCACTCATGATGAAATGCTGGACGATCTGGCCCAACTGAGAAACGGCGAGTGCCTGAAGACAATCATCAGCCCCCGGGGCGACATCAGCTTCGGCCGGTTGCTGGAAATGGGCGACGGAAATTTCAAGGCCATCGACATGGAACGGACCGCCACGGCCGCGGTTTTGTACACCGGGGGCACGACGGGAACCCCCAAGGGCGTCATGCTCAGCCACGAAAACATAAACGCGGCAATTCACACGGTCATTCTGCATGAGCATTCCAATGAAAACGACAGGTCCCTGTGCTTTTTGCCCTTCAACCACGTATTCGGCCAGATGCACATAATGAACTCGGCCATTTTGAGCGGCGGCTGTCTGGAGTTGATGCCGGGTTTTGACATGGAGCGGGTTCTGGACGCCATGAAGGCGGGGCGTATCACCAAGTTCTTTTCCGTCCCCACCATATACGTCCGCCTGTTGACCCACGAAAAACTCGAGGAATCACTGGGAAAGGTCAGGTACTGCTTTTCGGCCGCCGCCAGCATGGCCGTGGATGTCGTCCGCCAGTGGAAGGAACGCACCGGTCTGGCGATCCATGAAGGTTACGGCATGACCGAAGCCGCCCCGACGGTGGCCTACAATCATTCTCATCGACACGTCATTGGATCGGTGGGGACCGAGGTGCCGGGAGTGGAGATTCAGATCCGGGACCAGGACGGGAACCGGCTCGACCAGGGACAGGCGGGCGAGATATGCGTCCGCGGTCCGAATATCATGAAGGGATACCTGAACAACCCCGAGGGGACCCGTGAAGCCTTTTGGAAAGGCGGTTGGCTGCGCTCCGGCGATGTCGGAATGGTTGACGAGGACGGCTACTTGTTCATCGTGGACCGCCTGAAGGATATGATCATCACCGGGGGAGAAAACGTATACTCGCGCGAAGTCGAAGAAGCGCTTTACACACACCCGGATGTCCAGGAGTGCGCGGTCATCGGAACCCCGGACGAGGAATGGGGGGAACGGGTGACGGCCCTGATCATTCCGCGGGCCGACAAGGTCATCGACGAAATGATTTTAAAGGAGTTCTTGAAAACCCGCCTTTCCTCATACAAGATTCCCAAACTCTTTTTGACGGTGAAGGACTTCCCCAGGAGCCCCGCCGGAAAAGTATTGAAAAAGGAATTGCGCGCGACAGCGCTGAAATAGAACGACCAGGCAGGCGAGGCCTTCAGGAGTGCGGCCGACATGCGCCCGCACAGCCGAGGCCTGATTTCGGGGCCATGGCCGCAGGTGCTGCCTCCGGTTATCCCGGCTGGCGTTTTTTTTGCCCCTGGTTTAGTGTATGGATATCGAAACGATGCGGACACGTTCCTGAAGCGGGCTTCGGCCGGGGGGGACCATGCAGCGGATCAGGGCCTTCTTTCTGACCATAGGACTCGGGCTGCTGGCCGGCGCGGTTCTGCTGCTCGTTGCCCGGCCGGAACCGCCCGACATGGGTTACCGGGAGTTTATCTCCGGTTTCATGGTTGCGTCTTTCTGCGCGGGCTTCATCTTTGTCCTGATTTTTTCAAACAAGTTGCGGGTGTTGAATCTCATCGGGGCGGCGGTGTTTGGCCTGAGCATTTTGGCCATGTATCTGGGCGGGCGATTCGGGGGTCACTCCGTAGGCAGTCCGGGCTGGGGCATCGGCATGATTCTGATCCTGTTCGTGTTTCCGGCCGCGCTGGTTGTTTTCAGCCTGCCGGGCGTGGTGTCCCTGGTTGCGGCGGTTTCGGACAAACAGGCTTCAAGGCGCGGGTTTTATGCGGGCATCGGCCTTCTGGCCGCGACGGCCGCGGTGTTGGCCTGGATGGTGTTTTCCGGCCCGGACCTGGACCGCCTATTGTCCGAAATCCATGACCCGAATGCCGAGACCCGCATGGAAGCCATCGGCCAGTTGGGCCGGGCCGATCACAACAGGGCCACGGATGCGTTGACCAGCCTGCTGAATGACAAGCTTCCGCTCATCCGGGCCGAGGCGGCCCGGGCGCTGGGGACTTCCCCGTCGCATTTCATGGCCGTCGAACCATTGACCCGGGCCTTGCGGGATGAAGAGTTCCAGGTCCGCCGGAATGCCGCGTTTTCCCTGGGTCAACTGATCGGCGCTCAAAGGAACAGAAGGTATTCCCGCACCGTGGCCGAACTGATCGACCGGCTGAAGGACGAAAGCCCGCCGGTCCGGGAGGCCGCGGCCTACGCCCTGGGCCGGATCGGGGACCGGAAGGCGATCGAGCCGCTCATAGAGGCTCTGGCTGATGAAGAGGCCCGCTTCCAGGCCCACAATGCGCTCCTCATGATAACGGGCCGGCATTTGGGGGACGATCCCGCGGAATGGCGGGCCTGGTTGAAAAAGAAGTGACCCATGGGCCTCGATGATTTCCTCGAGAATCCGGCCGTTCGTTCATTCCTCCGGTTCTGGTTGGCGGTGACGCTGGGAATCTGGCTGCTGATGTGTGGACTGGCCCTGGTGTCCATGTACGGCCGACTCCACGCCAGCATGGTGCCATACCAAATCATCCTGACCCTGGCCCTGGTCCCCATTTCCGTGGTGGTCCTGGTCGTCCAGGTCGTTCTGTCGCTCACCGGCCCCCGCATCTGGCCGGGCAACGCATTCAAATGCAAACGGCTGGTTCTGATCGGCACCCCCCTGATCGCCTGGCTCTGCCTTTGGCTGCTCCTCCTGCTCGCCGGCGGGGCCGGATCTTTTCTGGTGGTTATTTAGGCAGGGGTTACGGATCGATGTCCCCGGAAAGAACGGGGCGGTTGATATCTGCCCGTCTCTAAACCCCATAACGAATTATGAGTTTTCGCGGCGCGAGCCGTTGCGAAAACTCCGTTGGACTGAACGGCGGGTGGTCGGGAGTAGTCTGCAGGGGGCTGAAGCTTCCCGATGCGATATTTTTGTAAATG
>JAHJTB010000052.1 GCA_018830135.1 Pseudomonadota bacterium
CCGGCAATGGATTCTCAACAATATTCTCCCGCTCCGTATTCCCCCGGAAATTCGCTGGTTCAAACTCCGTCGCCTTTTTGATATGGTGGCGCTTGAATCCAGACAGGGCTTCAGGTTTGCCGTTCAAGCGTTCTCGAGACGGAGAAGCGCGCCTTGCATGGCTCGAATTGCCGGATGAGGCCACATACACACTTCCTCTCCCGCCGGGAGAGGGTTGGGCTTGCCCGCCTCTGGCGGGGTGAGGGGAAACCTGTCCCCAAACGGACTGAATTCCCGCTTGCCTCCAATACCCGGCCTGGCGAGGCTTACCGGCCCTGGCGCCGTTTACAGCAAACGGCTGCAGTGTCCGGATTGAAAAACACCGGCGGAACGGAGGCGGGTTCCCATGAAGAAAAACCATCCCGATATCGTCCTGGCGGCGGACTGGAGCGTCAACCCGGACAAAGGCCGGCTGCTCGATCTCATCCAGGGCAGCCTGCCGACGGCCGAGGACCGCGCCGCCGCGGGCGACCTCCTGGCCCGGCTGGGCGACCCGCGCTTTCGGACCGAAGCCTTTTTCCTGCCGGCCGACAACATGCTGGGTTTCGTGCAAATCCCGGCCGGTCCGTTCCTCATGGGCAGCGACCGGGACCGGGACCCCGAAGCCGACGATGAAGAACTGCCCCGGCACACCATCATTCTGCCGGCCTTTTTCATGGGCCGCTATCCCGTGACCGTGGCCCAGTTCAAGGCCTTTGCCGAAGCAACCGGTTGCGGGCCTCAAAGCCCTGGAGCCCTGGAAGTCCCGGACAACCGCCCGGTCGCGGGGGTGACCTGGTTCGAGGCCCGGGCCTTTTGCGACTGGCTGACCGAACGGCTGCGTTCCTGGGACGGCACGCCGGAACCCCTGGCTTCTCTGCTAAGAAGCCGATCGGGCCACGGACCGCCCTGGCGGGTCACCCTGCCCAGCGAGGCCGAATGGGAAAAGACGGCCCGGGGCCCGGACGGACGAATCCATCCCTGGGGGGACGAGACCGACCCGGACCGGGCCAACTATACCCTGACCGCCATCCACGAGACCAGCGCGGCGGGCTGCTTTCCCCAAGGGGCCGGCCCGTACGGCTGCCTGGACATGGCAGGCAACGTCTGGGAGTGGACCCGGAGCCTGTGGGGGACCAGACCGGATCATCCGGATTTCAACTACCCCTACGACCCCCTCGACGGCCGGGAGGATATCGAAGCCGGAGACGATCTGCTCCGGGTCCTGCGCGGCGGGGCCTTCACCAGCCTTGAATGGGACCTGCGTTGCGCCGGACGATCCGGGAACGCCCCGCGCGGCTGGAGCCTGGACATCGGCTTCCGGGCGGCCTTGTCAAGGTTTCCAGTCTGAGACCTCGGCCCAAGTTGCAGGTCGGGTTGGCGAAACGTAACCCGGCATTCCCCCCCGTCCCCAAGCTCCGGCCTGGGGACGCCAACGGCCTTGAAGCGCTGCTTCAACACCACATTCCATATAATCACTCGATGATCTGATCGAACATCATGATGAAAAAACCGGAAGCCGGAACTTCCACGATCGGATTCCCAAACCGGATTTTCCGGACTCCCGATACCCTGCCAATAAAAAGCGGCTCATGCCGGGCCGTATGCCTTGTTTACAGCCAGAAACAATGATGATATAAAACAAAGGAAAAGCCGATCGTATGAGAACAACGAACCTTTGCGCCGATGGGGAGATCATGTCATGAACACCATCACCTGGCTGCATATCTCGGACCTGCATTTCAAGGAAAACGACGAATGGAACCGGAACATCGTGCTGAACGCCTTGTTGAAGGACGTAAAGAAATGTGTGACCGGGGAAGGACTTCGGCCTGACTTTATTACCGTGACCGGAGACATCGCCTTCAAGAGCGCCATCGAGGAATATGAACGGGCCGAACCGTTTTTCGAAAAACTGCTTGGCGCTACAGGGGTCGAAAAGGACCGGCTACTCATTGTTCCGGGCAACCACGACGTGGACCTGGATGCAATTCCCGGCATGATTTCAAGAGCAACACGATCCCTGGTGGACGACCGTGATGGAATCATAGAAGTCCTTTCCGATTCCAAGGAACGCGGTTCGCTCTTCCACAAATTTCATCACTATGCCGGTTTTATTACGAATTACCTTGAAAATAAGTCGCCTTTTGACCATGACCATTACTATTTTGTCCGGACTCTCACCCTTGCCGGTAGAAAGGTCGCCATCTTGGGACTGAATTCAACCTGGCTTTATCAAAAGGATTTCGACAGGGGATGTCTGGCCCTGGGTGAACCCCAGGTCCGGAAGGCTCTGGAAGAGTCCGAAGGGGCGGACCTGCGAATCGCCTTGATGCATCACCCGTTCAAGTGGTTCATGGATACGGAAGGCTCCTGTGAGTCCCTGCTGGTCAGGTCCTGCGATTACATCCTCCACGGACATCTCCACCAGACAGGAGTGACCAACCTGAGTACACCCGACGCCGGGGCCATGGTCCTGGCCGCCGGTGCGGGATTCCAAGGCCGACGGGATCGAAACGCGTGCAACTGGGTCCGGCTCGATTTCGATAACAACCGGGGCACGGTCTACCTCAGGGAATACAGTGATGAAAGTGGCGGCTTCTGGACTGAAGATACGAGAACCTACGAGAACGCCAAGGGTGGCCGGTACGATTTTCCGCTCGGTTCAAAAACGACTCCGAAGGGCGGAAAAAAGGTGCCCAGGGGCCGGACCGGCGTCCGGGCGGCCAAGATGGACCCGGCCCTGCTGGAATCGGCCTATCTCCGCCAAGTCGTCCAGTCCTGCAAATCCCTGCCCCTGGGGATCATCGACCCCCGGGCCATGGAACAGACCCGGCAACAGACCATGGACCTGGCCCCGCTGTATGTGTCGCTGAATACCACCAGCCAGGCGGTCGATGAGGGTGAAAGCCCGA
>JAHJTB010000457.1 GCA_018830135.1 Pseudomonadota bacterium
CAGGGAGTCAGACCCGGCAGGATCGAGGCGCAGAAAGCGCCGTCCCGCTTGCCCGGCCTGATCTCGCCGTCCAGGTGTCCCTCTTCGAAAACCCGACGGGCCAGGTCCGAAAATCGGGGGTCGAACTGCCTGAAGGCGTCGAGAACCATGTTCGCCGCCTGGCCGAAGTCGTAGGTCTTGTCCGAAATGGTAACGGGGGCGTAGATGTCGTACCGCCTGAGCCGGTCCAGGCCCAGCCGGGCCGCCTTGATCCGGAAATAGCGCTGAAACAGGGCCGCGTTTTTCCGGCAGACATCCAGAAGGACCTCGACCACGTCGTCGGGAATGTCGTTGTTCAGGTTCCGGACCGAAAGCGGATTCGGGTACTTTCTCAAATCCACGTGTTCGCTTTTCCAGTCGCGGACCAGGGTCTGATAAACCTGCCCCAGAATCGGTCCGTTCTCTCCGTAAACCCGGTAAAGCTCACGATAGGCGGCGGCCCGCTTGTCCGGATCGTGATGGCGGGCGTAGACCATCAGTTCCCCCCGGGTCACCTGCCGCTGCCGGCCATCTTCCTCGATCCGGAACAGATAACGGTTGGTCATGGAGTCGTAAAGCCGGACCAGGGCGCCGGCGCCGGTCACGTTTTTGACGTTTATGACCCGCTCTTCGGGTTCGCTCAGGGTATGCGGCTTGAAACGGCGCATTTCCTCGAGCCAGTAGCGATAGCCCGGCGCCCCGGCCATGAGCCGCGCGGCCTCGGACTCATCCAGTCCTTTCCACCACAGTTCAAAAAACAGAATCCGGTTTTGAAGCCCGGTCATGACCTCTTCGATACGGGCCACGAAGGCCTGGGCTCGCTGGTCGCCTGTGTCCTCGGCGAACTTGAGGTCGGCGTAACCGTTGACCCGGCTGGAAAGGAGGGCGACGTTTTCCAGTCTTCGGATACAATCGATAAAATCACCGATCGGCAGGTCCGGCCTCAAGGAAGAACGGAGGCTTTCGAATTCCGTGACCCGGGCCTCGGTTTCATCGAGAGCCGCCTCGATGTTTGAATCGTCCAGCGAACTGAACAGGTCGTCCAGACGCCATCGGGTCTGGCTGAAAGTCGGGCTCACAACCGTCTCCTTTCTATCGGGCTTTCAGGCCGGCACCCCAAATGCCGGCGACTTAAACCCGGATTCCGCGGTTGGATTCTACTGCGGCGTCTAAATGCGTGCTGCACGCTCGTTTCCCGATTTTTGACATCGACTTGTCGTTTAATACGCCCGCGGCCAAAAACCGGTCCAACTTCGCGTTTCGCTATGCATTTCGACGCCTCGCTGCCAACCCAGCTGCAAAATTCGGGTTTAATACGGATATGCCGTTGGTTTCGCGCCGTAGCTGAAGCCGACCGCAATATCCGGGTGTAAACATACTCCACTCCGGTCCGGACCGCAAGACGCGCTTCCCGGGCCGGTCCTCCGGGCATATTTGGGACTTGTAATCGCCCGAGGGATCGGGCATGATTCATTAAAAATCACCCTCTGTAACGCGTATGAATCATTCACGGGACGGACTCGAGGCCGCCGGATTATCAATATGGCCAAAGTCCTGATTATCGACGACGACGTCCTGATCGGCCGCACCCTGACCAAGGTGGTCCGAGGCATGGGGCATGAAGCCGTTGCCGTGGAGACCCTGGCCCGGGGTCGGGCGGAAGCGACCGTCAATGCCTATGACGTCGTCTTCCTCGATGTCATTCTCCCCGACGGCAACGGGCTCGAGGCCCTGCCCTCGATCAAGGCCGCGCCCTCCTCCCCGGAGGTCATCATCATGACCGCCAGCGGAGAGCCCCAGGCCGCCGCCTGGGCCATAAATTCCGGGGCCTGGGACTATATTCAGAAACCCGCCTCGGTCAACGAACTGGCCCTGCCCCTGGTTCGGGCCCTGGAGTACCGGGAGGAAAAGAGCCGGCCCGGTCCCCGCCTGGCCCTGAAACGTGAAGGGATCGTGGGCCATTCCGAATCCTTGAACGCCCGGCTGGACCAGGTCGCCCAGGCCGCGGCCACGGACATCACCACCCTGATTACGGGCGAAACGGGAACGGGCAAAGAGCTTTTCGCCTGGGCAATCCATAAAAACAGCGCCCGGGCCAACCGCAGCTTCGTGGTCCTCGACTGCACGGCCCTGCCCGGCTCACTGGTCGAAAGCCTCCTTTTCGGTCATCAAAGGGGCGCCTTTACCGGCGCGGACCAGTCCAAGGCCGGGCTGATCAAGCAGGCCGACGGCGGCACCCTGTTCCTGGACGAGGTGGGGGAACTGCCGCTTTCAATTCAAAGGACCTTTTTGCGCGTCTTGCAGGAGCGGCGCTTTCGCCCGGTGGGCGGCGACCATGAACTGACCAGCAATTTCCGCCTGGTCGCGGCCACCAACCAGGACATCAAGGCCATGGTCGGTCAGGGACGTTTTCGGGAAGATATGTTTTTCCGTTTGAGCACCCTGGTCATCGATCTGCCGGCCTTAAGGGATCGGCGTGAGGACATCCGGGAGATTGCCCTTCACTATATCAGTAAGTTCAGCGGCCGGTACGGGATGGAAGCCAAGGGGCTCTCGCCCGGATTCCTGGAGGCGCTGACAGCCTATGACTGGCCGGGCAATATTCGGGAGTTGCTCAATGTTCTGGAACGGGCCCTGACCCTCAGCCGAGGCGAACCGATCCTGCACCGCAAACATCTCCCGGCCCACCTGCGCATCAACCTGGCCCAGGCCGCCCTGGTGCGGAGCGAACCGTCACCCGGGAAGGAAGGGCCGTCGAGGGACCGGTTCCGGCCGTTGCCGAAACTGCGTGCTTATCGACAAGCGGAAATCGCCCGTTTGGAAAAGGAGTATATCGAAGAACTGATAAACCAGACCCAGGGCGACATCCAGGAGGCCTGCCGCATGTCAGGCCTCTCCCGCTCCCGGCTTTACGCCCTGATGCAGCACCATGGAATCCCCACACCGGTTCGCACCCGGCAACCGCACTGACAAGGAAAAAATCTACCCGTCTGACCGGACCGGCCGGAGTTTGGGCCGGAAGACGACGGACGGCCCGAATCGTTCACCGGGAATGAAGCCTTCCGCCTTGTCGGTCCCCCCGTACCGGGCCCGGAGTTCTTCCAGGGGGCCGACATCCAGGGCATACATGGGACAGGCCTCGACACAAACGGGGGCCTGCCCGGCCATCAGCCGATCCTGGCACAAATCACATTTTTCCATTCGGGCGCCGGGCTGAGGGCCGAACTGGGGCGCGTCCCAGGGGCAGACCTTCAGGCAGGGGGCGTGGCAGTCCTGATTGCCCGGGCAAGCCTGTTGATCGACCGTGACCACGCCGGTATCCGGGTTCTTGACAATGGCCCCGGTCGGGCAGACGGTCGCGCAGGGGGGATTTTCGCAGTGGCAGCAGGCCAGGGCCAGGTAGGCGACGAACAGGTCCGGAAAGCGCCCGGACTCCATGGTCCGGATTCGCATCCAATTGACCGGTCCGGCCTCGACGTCGTGCCAGTCCTTGCAGGCCACGACGCAGGTATAACAGCCCGTGCAACGGGTTTGATCGAAATAAAAGCCGATTCGGGTCATGACATCCACCCGCCTAATCCAAAAGGGCCGGTTCGATCTGAACCAGCGCGCTGTTCATGTGGTGGGCCCCGCCGGGAGAATGGGCGTCCGCGGTCAGGACATTGGCGCAGCCGCCCCGATCCACCCCCCGTTCATCCGGATCGTACCAGGCCCCCTGCCCCACGCTGACCACGCCGGGCATGATTCGTTCGGTGACCTTGGCCGGCAGTCTGATGCGGCCCCGATCGTTGAATACATCCACGAGTTCGCCGTCCCGAACCCGCCGGCTTTCGGCGTCATTTGGATTGATCCAGACCGAGTGCGGTTCGATCTCCCGCATCCAGGGCACGTTGTGCCAGGTCGAGTGAGCCCGGGTCTTGTAATGGGCGGTCAAAAGCTGGAGGGGATACTTCCCGGCCAAGGGAGCGTCGTACCCCTCTTCGTGCGAAAGGTACCCGGGAACCGGCGGTATCGAGGGATGTTTCATTTCGGCCAGATGTTCGGAGAATATCTCGATCCGCCCGGTCAGGGTCGGGAAGGGGTGGCTCTCGGGGTCGCGGGCCTCTTCCCTGAAGGAAACAATCGGCTCCGCGAGCCGGACCTTGAGCACGCCCTCGGCCTTCATTCGATCGAAATCGTCGATATCGTCCCGCCGGGCGGCGATGCCCCGGAGCAGGTCTTCTTCGGGCAGGCCCCAAATGCCTTCGGGCAGGCCGAGACGGGGCGCGAGGAGACGACAAATCTCCAGATCGGATTTGGACTCGTGCAGCGAGTCCACGGCCTTGTTCAAATAGATGTAGTAGGGCGACCCAAGCCAGGGCGGGGCGATGTCGGAACGCTCCATAAAAGTGTTGACCGGCAGGACCACGTCGCCGAGTTTGGCTGTCGGCGTCATGAACTGTTCATGTACGACGACGAATTCGAGGGCCTGGAAGGCCTGGACGCCCAGGTTGGTGTTGGGGTGCTGGTTGATGAAGTTACTGGCCACGACATAGGCCATTTTCAGGTCGGTCGGGTATCCGCCGGCCCGCCCCTTCAACATGGCGTCAAAGACCTTGGCCGAATGGATGCGGGCGGAGCTGGGGTTGGTGCCGCCCCGGAGTTTGTTCAGGGAATTAGGCCGGGGAGGCGCGCCTTTTTCGACCGGATTTCCCGATCCATGCGTACCCGAGGCCGTCTCGCGGCTGGAATAGGCCCGCATGAACCCCGAGGCGTAACCGCCCTGAATGCCGACGTTGCCGGTGATGGCGCACAGCACGTTGGCCGCCCGGGAATACTGTTCGCCCAGGGCGGCCCGGGCCGGGCCCCAGCCGGCGATCAGGGCCGCCGGCTTTGACGCGGCGTAGTCCCGGGCCAGAGCGGCAATGGTTTCGGCCGGCACGGTCGTGATGGCTTCGGCCCAGCCAGGCGTCTTGGGCACCCCGTCATCCCGTCCCAGGAGATAATCGCAAAACGATTCGAAGCCCACCGTGCATCGGTCGATAAAATCCTGATCTTGCAGCTTTTCGTTGACGATGACGTAGGCCATGGCCACAAGCATGGCCGTGTCGGTGCCGGGACGAATCGGAATCCACTGGCCGGCGAAGGTGGCGGCGGTGTCCGTGTACCGCGGGTCCACGGCCACCATCCGTATGCCCTTTTCCCGTACTCGGGCCAGGGTGAAACTGGTCTCCGGGTCCCAGACGGTGTTGGCCGGGTTCCAGCCCCACATGATGACCAGTTTGGAGTTCAGCAGGTCATCCCGTGAATTTCCCGTCCGAATCGTCCCGTAGGTCGACATCGAGGCGAACAACGGTCCTTCGTATGAGGCCACCCCCCAGATGCGGGTATATCCGCCGAAGGCCTGAAGCATGGCCCCGACCGGGATCGGCCCGTGCAGCATGCCCTGGTTGCCCGAACCGCCGGCGAAAAAAATGGCCGAATTGCCGTACGCCTCCTTGATCCGCTTCATTTGCGAGGCGACCTCGTCCAGGGCCTCGTCCCAGGAAACCCGCTCGAAACGTCCCTCGCCGCGCCGGCCGACCCGGCGCAAGGGGTATTTGAGCCGGTCCGGGGAATAGAGCCGCTGCCGGTAGGCCCGGCCTCTCAGGCAGGCCCGGATTTGAGGCTGGCTTCCATGGTCCGTTTCGAAGCGGATGATCCGGCCGTCCTTGACGTGCGCCCTGAGCACGCAACGGCCCCCGCAGTCGTGACAACAACCCGTGGGCACAATAGTCACGCCCTCGGAGATTCCCCCATCTTGCTGATTCATGCCGTCCTCCACCGAAGGTGATCGATGATGCCTGCTCTTTAGATACTATTCGATCGGTCGCCCCGGTTCAAGCGTGTTGTGCCCTTTACGACCGCGGCGGACCCAAAGGGCTCCGCCGCCGCCGGACCCACGGCGTAAAACGGCCCCGAATCCGGTAAGGGATCGGGGCCGAACGGGTCGAATCAGCCTAAGGACCGGATCAGGACTAATCCTTGATCGGTCCGGGGACCCGGGCCGGGGGGACCATGACCGGCCGATTGGCCTTTCTCAAATCCGGTTCCACGTCGCCGCGCATCAGATACAGCTTCCGGTTATTGTAGCCGTGGCAGTTGTTGCAGTTCGAGTTCTGGGTCGTCTTGCGGCGGATGTTGTGCGGCGTGGTCATCTTCCACGTCGGCGCGGCGTCGAAATTGGTCAGGCCGTCGGCCACGTATTCATCGAACATGTTCGGGGTGACCGGCACGTGTCGGAGCGTGACCATCCGCTCGGGGTGGGCTTCGCTCTGGTTCGGGTTCAGGCCGATCTTGAAGTCGATCCACGATTTGTATTTATCCTTGCCCCAGTCCCGGGTCAGATGGCAGGAAGCGCAGTTGGTGTAGGCCTGGGCGTGACAGACCTGGCAGCTGACCTTGTCCTTGTGCATGCCGTGAATCTTCTTGTTTTCGCCCTTGTCCATATAAATCTCTTCATGGCAGGATACGCAGGTCGGCCCCTCGGCCTTGTCGTACATGGAACCGGGCGATTTTTTACCTCCGTGGAACTGGTCCTCGGTGTGGCAGTCCTGGCACTTGTATTCGTTGAGTTCGAAGTGAATGTCGGGCTTGGCTGCGCCGCCGGTGCGGCCCATGTATTCGCTGACCAGGCTGGTATGGCAGCCCTGGCAGCTATCGGTCATGGAAGCGGCGCCCTTGAAAAAATGACCGGAGAGAAGACCGCCGCCCTGCTGGATGGGCCGTTTGACGTGACACTGGCCGCAGGTCCCATGGCAGCGTGCGCATTGGATCGAGGCCTGATGGACCCGTTCCCTGACCGCCGGATCGGGGTTGACCCGGACTTCGATGGCCTTTTTCATGCCGCGAATGGTGTGGTGCAGGCCGTTCCGATAGTTTTCGGTTTCCTTGTCATGGCAGTCCGCACAGGAAGCGGCGGCCGGGAAGGAAGGTTCCAGGACCACGCCGTCATGGGCCGTCTCGAAAGTGACGTTGTCGGGATTGCCCTTGTGGCACTCCTGGCAGCCGAGTTTGCCGTGGTTCTCGTCCTCGAGAAAGGCCTTCTCCACCAGTACGCGCTTGTACCGGGGCATGGGGGCCTTGCCGTCCATGGTCGCCCCCCTCGGGCCCAGCTTGTCGGTGATTGCCTTGAGCCGGCTTTCGTCCGTATGACATTGGATGCATCCGCTGACTTGGGCCGAGGCAGTCGAACCCCAACAGAATCCAAGCGTGGCGACAACCATGATCGCGATCAATTTCAAAACCTTGGATGCAGACATTGGGCCTCCAATATCGTGACCGCCGCCTGAGGGACCGGCCATCCACCAACTGGGTCGCCCGGGCGAAGCGGCTTGTTCTTTTTATGCACAAAGTCGGACCGCGAAAGACATGACTTTGAACCATGGCCCACACGGTCGGACCATACTTACACTCACGGAAACGGGTTGTCAAGGGTTAGGATCAGCTCATTTTTTTTCTTGACACGCCCTGGCAAGCCAAGTTCTTTAATGACTTATCCAGGGATCGGAGGGCCCAACATGTCCGAAGACACGCCTTTGCTGATGGTCAGCGTTTCCGGCCGGGACAAGCCGGGCATTACCGCCGCCTTGACCCGGGTCATGCTCGATCACGACGTCGAGATCGTCGACGTGGAACAGGCATCGCTCCAGGACCTGCTCGGCCTGACCTTCCTCCTGGACACCAGCGGGGCCGCCCGGTCCAAGGACGGCGTGATCAAGGACCTGCTGTTCGAGGGCAGCCGGCTGGGCCTGACTCTTCATTTCCGTCTTTTTTCCGAAAGCGAGGTCCGCAAGGCCGGCCAGCGCCGGCTTTACGTCCTGACCTTTTTCGGAGGAACCCGGGCCCTGGCCGAACTCTCCCAGGTTCTGAGCGACGAGGGGGCCAATATCGAAATGATCTCGAGCCTGACCCAGCACAACGCCCGGTGCATCGAAATGATGGTCAACGTCGCCGGGGCCGAAAACCCGGGCCGCCTCAAGCGCCGCGTCATGTCCCGCGGCCGGGAGATCAACGTGGACCTGGCCTTCCAGAAGATCGAGTCCTACCGCAAGAGCAAGCGGCTCATTTTTTTCGACATGGACTCGACCCTGATCGACATGGAGGTCATCGACGAGATGGCCAGCCGGGCCGGCGTGTTCCAGGAGGTGGCCCGCATTACGGAAAAGGCCATGCGGGGCGAAATCGACTTCGAAGAGGCCCTGACCCAGCGCGTAGCCCTGCTCAAGGGGCTGAGCGTGGCCGAGATGACCGACATCCGGGAGCATCTGGTCCTGTCCGAGGGCGTCGAGACGGTGGCCGCCACCCTCAAGGCCCTGGGATTCAAGCTGGGTCTGGTCACCGGCGGCTTCGACTTTTTCGCCGATCATCTCAAGGCCCGCCTCGGCTTCGATTTCGCCTATGCCAACAGGCTGGAAATCAAGAACGACACCCTGACCGGCCGCCTGATCGGGCCCATCGTCGATGCGGCGCAGAAGGCCCGCATCGTCAACCAGGTCTCCCGGGAACTGAATATCATGCTCGACCAGACCGTGGCCGTCGGGGACGGGGCCAACGACGCCCTGATGCTGGGCCAGGCCGGCCTGGGGCTTTCCTACAACGCCAAGACCGATCTGGGCCGGGTGGCCTCGAGCAGCATCGGCCGCTCCCGCATGATGAACGTGCTTTATCTCCTGGGCATCACCGAGGATGACATCCGGGAAATATCCACAGACCGGCCCGGGTGAGCCCGCGTCCCCGGACGGGTTGAAATGACCGGACCATGAGCGCGCTTTCCCGATTCCATCCTCTGATCGCCTCCTGGTTCCTGGAAAGGTTCGGGCGGCCCACCGACGTGCAGGAACGGGCCTGGCCCCTGATTTCCCAAGGACGGCACGCCCTGATCACGGCGCCGACCGGCAGCGGCAAGACCCTGACCGCCTTTTTATGGGCCCTCGACCGGCTCATCACCGGCGCCCTGCCCGAGGGCCGGACTTCGATCCTCTATGTTTCCCCGCTCAAGGCCCTGAACAACGATCTGCGTCGCAATCTGGAAACGCCCCTGATCGAACTCAAGGAGACTTTTGCCCGGGCCGGAACGCCCTTCCCCACCATCCGGGTCATGACCCGGAGCGGCGACACGCCCCAGTCCGAGCGTCGCCGAATGCTCCGGTGTCCGCCCGAGATACTGATCACTACACCCGAGAGTCTGAACCTGCTTCTGGGCGCCCGGAGCGGCCGTTCGATTCTGACCACCCTGAACGTAGTCATTCTGGACGAGGTCCACGCCGTAGTGGGGACGAAACGCGGCGTTCACCTGATCACGGCCGTTGACCGCCTGGTCCCGCTGTCGGGCGAGTTCCAGCGTCTGGCCCTTTCGGCTACGATCCGCCCCCTGGACACCGTGGCCGAATTCGTCGGCGGGTACGTCATGACCGGCGGTCCCGATCAACCGGTCTACCGCCCGCGTCCGGTCCAGGTCGTCCAGTCCGAGTCGACCAAGTCGTACGACGTTCGCGTCCGCTTCCCCGCCGAAGCGGCCGGCCTCGACGGCCGGGACTCGATCTGGAAGCCCCTGGCCTCTGAACTGAGGCAGGCCGTCGATCGGAACCGATCGACCCTGATCTTCGTCAACAGCCGGCGACTGAGCGAAAAACTGACCTACAAGATCAACCTCGGCGAGCCGGCCCCCCTGGCCTACGCCCACCACGGCTCCCTGTCCCGGGAAATCCGGGAGGACGTGGAAGCCCGTCTCAAGGCCGGCGGCCTGCGGGCCATCGTGGCCACCAACACCCTCGAACTGGGCATCGACGTCGGCGAACTGGACGAGGTGCTTCTGGTTCAATCGCCGCCTTCGGTCTCATCGGCGATTCAGCGGGTCGGTCGGGCCGGCCACCAGGTCGGCCAGGTCAGCCAGGGGACCCTGTTCCCCACCCACGACCAGGACCTGCTGGAAGCCGCGGTCCTGGCCCGGACCATATTGGACCAGGACATCGAGGCGGTCCGGCCGGTCAGAAACGCCCTGGACGTTTTGGCTCAGGTCATCGTCTCCATGGTCGGTCTCGAGGACTGGGACCCGGACGCCCTTTATGCCGCGATCCGGACCAGCTATCCTTACCGGCACCTGGGCCGGCGCCAGTTCGACCTGGTCCTGGGCATGCTGGCCGGTCGGTACGCCGATTCCCGGGTTCGCGAACTCAGGCCCCGCCTGTCCATAGACCGTCTGGACAACCGGGTCTCGGCCCGCAAAGGCGCCCTCCTGGCCCTGTACACGTCCGGGGGTGTCATTCCGGACCGCGGCTATTTCAACATGCGCCATCAGGACTCGGGCGGACTGATCGGCGAACTGGACGAAGAGTTTGTCTGGGAGGCCCGCATCGGCCAGATATTCACCCTGGGCGCCCAGAACTGGCGTATCCAGCGGGTCACCCACAGCGACGTTTTCGTCCTGCCTGCCCATCCCAAGGCCATGGCCGCGCCATTCTGGAAAGGGGAGGACAACGGCCGCGACTTTCATTTAAGCGAGCGGGTGGGCCTTTTTCTGGAGCGGGCCGAGGTCGGGCTCGACGACCCGGACTTTGCCGCGGAAATCGGCCGAACATACCACCTGGAACCCGCGGCCCTCGAGAAACTGCTCGATTATCTCAAACGGCAGAAGCAGGCCACAAGCGCGCCCCTGCCCCATCGGCATCACGTGTTGCTCGAATACATCGGCCGCGGTCCGGGCGGCGCGCCAGGGCGGCAGATCGCCCTGCACGCCCTCTGGGGCGGCCGAGTCAACCGCCCCTGGGCCATGGCTCTGGACGCGGCCTGGGAAACCCGGTTCGGCCATCGGCCGCGAATCTACCCGAGCAACGACTGCGTGGTCATCGTCCTGGAATCCGACGTGGAACCGGAGGACCTGCTCTCGCTGGTCACCTCGGCCAACGTGGAAGACCTGATCCGGCGCAGACTCGAGGGATCGGGATTTTTCGGGGCCCGTTTCCGGGAATGCGCCGGCCGGGCCCTGCTCCTGGCCCGGGGCAGGCCCGGCCAGCGCATGCCGCTCTGGATGAGCCGGCTGCGGTCCCAGCGGCTCATGGCCGCCGTCAGGCGATACGAGGACTTCCCCATTCTGCTCGAGGCCTGGCGAAGCTGTCTTCAGGACGAGTTCGATCTGGAGGGACTGCGCCGGGTCCTGACCGAACTGGAGTCCGGCGGCATTCGCTGGTCCGCGATCGAAACCGCTTCGCCCAGCCCCATGGCCCGGGCCTCGGCCTGGCGACAGGTCAACGAATACATGTATATGGGCGACGAATCCGCCACCGACGGCCCCACATCCCTGAGCGGCGACCTGCTACGCGAGGTCGTCTTCTCGCCCGATCTGCGGCCCTCGATCCCGCCGGACATCATCGACCGTTTCGAAGGTCGAAGACTTCGCCTCAGCCCCGGGTACGCTCCGGCCGACCCGGCCGACCTGCTGGACTGGGTCAAGGAACGGCTGCTCATCCCCTGGCCCGAATGGAAAGCGCTGCTGGCGGCCATGCGGTCCGACCAGGGCGGGCAGGCGGACCGCCACCTGGAATCGATTTCGGCCAAACTGGTCCGCCTCAGCGGACCGGCAGCGGAACATCCCCTCGTGGCGGCCCTGGAAAACGCGTCCCGCCTTCTTTCGGCCCTGGGCGGCCCGGACGCGGGATGGCGATTCGGGACGATGGCGGCCCCGGACGCGCCTTTACCTGTAAGCCTCCCGGAGATGGAGACTCCGGAGGAGGACCCGGACGAGGCCCTGACCTGGCTCCTGGGCGAATGGCTCGCCTTGTACGGTCCAATGGACCCGGCCGCGATCCGGTCCCGACTCGGCCTGGCGCCGGATCGGCTCGACCCGGCCCTGGCCGGCCTGACGGATTCGGAAACCATCGTCTCCGGTCTACTGGTCGAGGGAAGCCGGATTGAAACCATCTGCGACGCGGAAAATTTCGAGATTCTGCTCCGCATGGCCCGCAAGGCGGCCATGCCCGATTTTCAGCCCCTGGACATCGATCGTCTGGTCCCGTTCCTGGCCCGCCACCAGGGGCTGTCCGAAGGTAAGGACGGTCCCGAGGCCCTGTCCGGGCGTCTGGAACAACTTCTCTGCCTTCCGCTGCCGGCCCGGTTGTGGGAGTCCGAGGTACTACCCGCCCGACTGCCCGGGTATGATCCGGCCTGGCTGGACCGGCTCGTGCAAGAGAGCGATCTGGGCTGGATCGGACACGGCCCGGGTCTGGCCGCCTTCTGTTTCGAAACCGATCTGGACCTGATGAACGAGGATACGCCCAACGAGGAAGGATCGGCCCCCGAGGACGAAGCCGCCGGGAAGGCCCTGTTCCCGGACCGGATGGCCCGGTACGATTTCGGCTCGCTTGTGCGCGTGTCCGGGCTGCCCGCTGAAGACCTCAACGACCGGCTCTGGACCGAAGTCTGGAACGGACGGGCGACCAACGACACCTTCGCGGCCTTGCGCCACGGAGTCGAACATCGTTTTCGGCTTCCCCCTGGAACGGCTTTCGCCCGCCCGGGACCCGGGAAACGCATGGGCGGTCCGGCCCGAACGAGACGGTGGAAAAGCCGCCCCTTCCCACCGGGCAACTGGTTCCAGCCGGCCCGGACCGAAAACGGCGGCGCGTGGATCGAGATCGAAGAAAGGAAAAAAGAGCGGGTTCGCCTGCTTCTGGACCGTTACGGGCTCGTGAGTCGGGAGCTGCTTCAGAAGGAGGCCCTCCCCTTTCGGTGGCCGGCCCTGTTCCGAACCCTCAGACTCATGGAACTGTCCGGAGAAGTCCTGGCCGGAAGCTTTTTCAAGGGGCTGGCCGGTCCGCAGTTCATCTCCCACCAGGCCTTTCATCTGTTGCGGGGAGACTGGAACGACGACCGGGTCTACTGGTTCCAGGCCATGGACCCGGTATCCCCCTGCGGGCTGGGTCTGGAAGCCTTCAAGGGCCGGCTGCCCCGGCGCGTCGAGGGCGCCCACCTGGTCTTTCGGGGGCCGGAACTGGTCCTGGTTTCGGAGCGCCAGGCCAAAAGCCTGACCTTTCACGTCGCCCCGGACGATACCCGCCTGCCGGAGTATCTGGGGCCGCTCCGCCACCTGTTGGACCGCCGTCATCCGCCCCGGTTCCGGCTGCGGATCGAAACGATAAACGGCCGGGAGGCGTCCGCCAGTCCATACCTCGATGCGCTTAAAACCGCCTTCGAGGTCATGATCGAACACCGGACCGTGATTTTGTACCGGGACTCCCGGCCGCCGTCCTCGAATCTATCGGGAAAATGAATTCCCGGCCGCCTCAGCGTGAGGCGGACGAGGGCCGGCCCAGAGGTGGTAATTCCGTCGATTCCAGCAGCCTGGCTTCCAGGTGGTCCCGGTACTGCTTCAGCTTGAACAAGACCCGGGCCGCCAGGTCGAAGGACGGAAACGTGGCCACGTCCGCCTCCAGGTACCAGCTTTCCACTTCCTTGCGGATGGTTTCGCCTCTCGGGTCCGCGTCCTGTTCCAAAACAAAAAGGATGGGTTTGCCCAGCCGCTCCCGGACCTGGATGGTCAGGTCCACCCAGCGCGAAAAACTGCTCCGGCCCATTTCCACGTAATAGAAGGGCAGGGGCAGCAGAAACATGAGCGCATCGACGCGGTCGTCTTCCCGGAGCAGGTCGATGATGCGCTCGAGATTTTTCCGGCTGTGGAGGGCCGGCAGGATGTCCAGGGGGTTCCTGGGGCTGCTGCCTTCCAGGGGCACAAAGGTCTCCAGGCCGCTGATGGTCGCCGGAGACAGCTCGGGGACCTTCAGCCCGGCATGTTCGGCGGCGTCGGTCATGGTCACGCTGCCGCCGCCGGCGCCTCCCAGCACGGCCACGTTCAGGCCGGCGGGCAGGGGCAGCCGCTGGAGGGCGGACAGGGTGTAGACGAACTCGTTCATGGAATAGACCGGCACGATGCCCACCTGCCGGCACATGGCCCGCCAGATATCCTGCGACCCGGCAATGGCCGCGGTATGGGACCGTGTCGCCCGGGACCCGCCTTCCGTACGGCCGCCCTTCCAGACCACGAGGGGCTTATGAAGCCCGCGGGCAGTCTCGAAAAAGGCGCGCCCGTCCTGGAGTCCTTCGATGTAGGCCCCGATGACGTCCGTTTCGTCGTCCCTGGAGAAATAGTCCAGATATTCGACCGCCTTCAGGTCGATGGCATTGCCGTAGCTGATGACCTTGCCGAATCCCAGCCCCTGGGGCGAGCCCTCCCGGATCAGGTTGGTGGCCAACTGACCGCTCTGGGAAAAAACACTGATTCGTCCGCTTCGGGTGGGTAGCCAGTCGTTGAAGGACAGGCCGCCGTCCGGACAGTAAAGTCCCATGCAGTTGGGCCCCACGACCCGGATGCCGCCCTTGCGGGCCGTCTCGGCCAGATGTTTCTCCATATCCGCGAGTTCCGGCCGGCCTGTTTCCGTGAACCCGGCCGTCAGAAAGTGGGCGAACTTGACACCCTTGGCCACGCAGTCGTCGAGCACGCCGAGGGCCACGGTCGCGGGCACGGTGAATACGACCAGGTCGACTTCGCCCGGGATTTCCCGTACGTTCCGATAGGCCGCGTAGCCCAGGATGGAATCGGCGGTGGGGTGGACCGGGTAAATCCGGCCCGAAAAACCCTGGCGAATGGACCCCTGGATATATGCGTTGCCGCTGGACCAGCCCTTGCCTTTCTTGGGCGAGGCGCCGACCACGGCGATACTGCGAGGGTAAAACAACCGATGCATTCCGTTGACTTCGTTCTTCAAAATGAACCTCCATTCCATGGCCCGGTCTCGAGTCATGGAAACGGGACGGCGCCTGCGCCTATCCCGATTCTTTTTCCGGCCGGACACCGCCCTGGTAGGTCGAGAATCCGCCGGCCAGGTTGACGGCCTGAAATCCGTTCTGGACCATGATCCGGTACCCGACGTAGCCCCTCATGCCCACGGCGCAGAACAGAAGATATCGTTTGGACCGGTCCAGTTCGGGCAGCTTGCTCCGAAGCTCGTCCAGGGGCACATGGATCGATCCGGGTATGGTTCCGAGCTCATCGATTTCATCCTGGCCACGCAGGTCGATCATGATGTCCCAGGCCGGGTCTGCTTCCGCGAGGCGCCACCAGGTCTCGTTACTGGCGTCTCCCTTGAGCATGTTGGCCGCTACGAATCCGGCGATATTGACCGGGTCCTTGGCCGATGAATAGGGCGGAGCGTAGGACAGTTCGAGTTCCTCGAGGTCAAAGACGGTCATCCCGGCCCGGATGGCCGTGGCCAGAACGTCGATCCGTTTGTCCACGCCGTCCCGCCCAACGATCTGGGCCCCCAGCAACCGGCCGCTTCCGGGTTTGAAGACCAGCTTGATGGCCATGCTCCCGGCCCCTGGGTAATACGAGGCATGGGAATTGGAGTGGGTATAGCTGACCCGGTAGGACGACTGAAGACGCTTGAGGACCTTTTCGCAGGCTCCGGTGGTCGCCGCGGCCATATCGAAGACCTTGACGATGGCCGTGCCCAGGGCGCCGTGGAACAGGGAACTCCGGCCCAGGGCGTTGTCTGCGGCGATCCGGGCCTGCTTGTTGGCCGGTCCGGCCAGGGCTACGGCCGTGGGCTGACCGGTCACGAAATCCACGATCTCGACCGCGTCGCCCACGGCAAAGATATCCGGGTCCGAGGTCCTCATCGAGGCGTCCACCTTGATGTGGCCCCTCGGGCCGATCTCCAGGCCGGCCTCCCTGGCCAGCACGCTTTCCGGCCGCACGCCGATGGACAGGACGACCAGGTCGCAGTCGATCTCCCGGCCCTGATCCGTCCGGACGACCAGGCGGCCGTCCTTGGGGG
Organism: Pseudomonadota bacterium; assembly: GCA_018830135.1. Taxonomy (GTDB): domain Bacteria; phylum Desulfobacterota; class Desulfarculia; order Adiutricales; family JAGVGV01; genus JAHJTB01. The sequence goes on from JAHJTB010000457.1 coordinate 15,867, forward strand.
CCAGCGACTCGACTCCGTTTCCCAGGGCCAGTTCCACGCCTTGTTCCTCGAGGTGAGCCTGGACCAGACCGGCCATTTCAAAGTCGAGCGGGGCCAGCACCTGGTCCAGCATTTCGACGATCGTGGTCCGGACCCCCCGATGCGACAGGTTTTCGGCCATTTCCAGACCGATGAACCCGCCGCCGACCACCACGGCCGAAGACGGCCGGCTCTGATCCACAAATTGCTTGATCCGGTCCGAATCCGGAATGCTGCGCAGACTGAACACGTTTTCCAGGTCCACGCCTTCCAGTGGCGGACGGACCGGCTCCGCCCCGGGCGAAAGGATCAGCCGGTCGTAGGACTCCCAATAGGTCCGTTCCGAGGCCACATCGAAAATCTCGATCCGCTTTTCATTGCGGTCGATACGCGTGACCCGGGAAAATATTCGAATATCAATATGGTAACGTCTGCGGAAGTCTTCGGGCGTGGTCACCAGCAGATCGTCCCGCTCCTCGATGATCCGCCCCACATAGTAAGGCAGGCCGCAGTTGGCGAAGGAAATGTACTCGCCCCGCTCGATCAGTACGATTTCGGCCCGTTCGTCCAGTCTCCGGGCCCGGGCCGCCGCCGTCGCTCCGCCGGCCACACCGCCGACGATAACCAGTTTTGGGGACACATTGTTCTCCTTTCTTCGGCTTGGCGGCACCTTCGCCGCCGCCGGCCGGTCCGTCCCGGACGCCGCCGTCCTTACTATCAAGCCGCCATCATTTTCGCAAGGGGTATTGTCAGGCGGCCGTCCGGAACCGCCTTTCCCCCCAAGTGGGCGGGACATGGTCCTCATCCTTGGAAAAATAGCCGACTCCGCGCCAATTTTCACCCCTTGGCCGGATTTTTCAACCCGGATGTCGCTATTTGGTTCGTCGCGATATAAGACGAAAGAGCCGCCGAGGGGATCGTCAGGCGGTTTCCCGGGACTCGGCTGCCACAGTGCGATTCTTGCCGTCACGTTTGGCCCGATAAAGAGCCTCGTCGGCCCGTCGGATCAGATCGGCCGCCTCTTCATCCGGTTCCAGGCGGGCCAGTCCGATGCTCAGGGTCACCGAAACCTCGGCCCGCTCTCCGGGTCTGAACGTCTGCCCGGCCATCTCGCACCGGATTCTTTCGGCCACCGTCCAGGCTTCCCGGGCCTCGGTCTCCGGCAGGATCACCAAAAACTCCTCGCCGCCGTATCTACAGGGGCTGTCCGTCTCACGAACGCAGATTCGGATGACCTCGGCCAGCCTTTTCAGGACCTCGTCCCCTTCCGGGTGCCCGTGCGTATCGTTGTAATGCTTGAAATTGTCCACGTCCAGGATGAGCAGGGCCAGCGCTCTGTCCAGGCCCCGGGCATGCCGGACCTCGCTATCGAGTTTGCTCATGATATAGCGCTTGTTGTACAACCCGGTCAGCCCGTCGGTCACGCTAAGCTCCTGGAAACGCCGGGAACGCTCCTTGAACATCTCCCTTTCCTGACGCAGCCTCCGAAGCCGGTCGGCCAGGGCAAAGGACAGCAGGACCGATTACAGGGCGGTCCCCACGGCAAAGCAGTAAACAGTCAA
>JAHJTB010000458.1 GCA_018830135.1 Pseudomonadota bacterium
AACTCCGGACCCTGGTGGCCAAACAGCTTGGGGACAAGACGCCCCTGATCAGCACCCCGGAAAACGCCGCCCGGGTCATGGCCGGTATGGCCAAATACCGGGCTTTTCTCTCCTCACGCGCCCACTGAACCACCGGGACGAGGCAGACCGAACATGCAAGACGCCAATTTCATCACCCAGATGAACGACCTGTTCAATCCGCGATCCATCGCCATCGTCGGCCTGCCCCGGGGAATGAAGTCCGGCAAGCTGTTCCTGATCTCTCTGTTGGAAATGGGATATCCCGGCCCGATCTATCCGGTTCATCCCACGGCCGGCGAGATCGACGGCCTGACCTGCTATCCCAGCGTCTCGGCCATACCCGGACCCGTGGACCAGGCCATTGTCCTGGTGCCCCACGACGGGGCCATGGCCGTGCTCGAGGACTGCGCGGCCAAAGGGGTTCAAAGCGTGGTCCTGTTTACCGCCGGGTACAAGGAACTCGGCACGCCGGAAGGCCGGGCCGAAGAAGAGGCCATCGTTCGCCTGGCCCGCGACAGCGGTATGCGGATCATGGGGCCCAACTGCATGGGCCTTTACGTCCCCAAGACCGGGCTCTCCTTTTTTCCCGGACTGTCCAGGACGCCGGGGCATGTGGCCGTGATCTCGCACAGCGGCTCCCTGGCCAACATGATCGGCAGAAATGCCGAGCCCAAGGGCATCCGTTTTTCCAAGGCCATCAGCCTGGGCAACGAATGCGATCTCAAGGCGGTGGACTTTCTGAACTACCTGGCCCAGGACAAGGACACCCATGTGATCGGGGCCTACATCGAGTCCATCAGCGACGGTCCGGTCTTCCTCGATGCCCTGCGGCGGACCTCCCTGAAAAAGCCCGTGATCCTCTGGAAGGCGGGCCTGACCCCCGAGGGCGGCCGGGCCGCCTCTTCGCATACCGGCGCCCTGGCCGGATCGGGCGAGGTCTGGCGCGGCGTGGTCCGGCAGGGTGGCGGGGTCCCCGTCATCGGCTGGGAGGCCTGGATCGACGCCATGATGGCCTTTTCCATGCTGCCCGATGGGCTGGGCGACCGGATCGCCATCCTGTCCGGCCCGGGCGGACTGGCCGTTTCCACGGCCGAGGCCGTGGGGCTGAACGGTATGAGGCTGGCCGAGATCGCGCCGGAGACCCGAACCGCTCTGGCTCGGGTCGTACCGCCGACGGGCACCAGCCTGAACAATCCCATCGACGTGGGCCTTTCGGCCTCCATGGAATTGAACATCTACAACGAGTCGGCCAGGGCCCTGGACTCGGACCCCAACGTGGACGCCATCGTGGTCGTGGGCGCGGGCATCGACGAACGGACCAGCATACTTTTCGCCGACTGCATTATCGGGGTCGGAAACGTGTCGGAAAAGCCGATTCTCGTCGTTCGCATCCCCGGCCTGACCGAGGTGGTCGGCCGCAAGTTCTGCGATGCCGGCATCCCTTATTTCGAAACGGCCGACCGGGCCATGCGCACTTACGCCCAGGCCCTCGAATACCAGCGCTGGCGACGTTCGAGGGCCTGCCCGGCCGGTTCGAACCACGAGCGACCCCTTTCGGCCCGCCTGCGACATCCCGCTTGACCGGCCGGCAACTCCCTGATACCGTAGTATCCAATCGAAAACGTAACCGGAGCCATCCGGGCGAACAAGCCGGGCCTATCCGCGTCGTCAGATGCGGCCATACGATCCAGGACGGGGATCACTCCCCTCGCGTTCGTCCCTTTGGCCAAAAGACCCGCAGACTCAAAGAAAGGGGGGAATCGTCCGATGCCGAAATTGGGAGACTGGGCTTACATGGATGCCACGGCCCTGGCCAGGCTCGTTCGCGACAAGGAGGTCACGCCGCTCGAACTTCTCGAGGAGACCATCGAACGCATCGAACTGGTCAACCCGGCCATCAACGCCGTCGTAACACCCATGTACGATCAGGCCCGGGCCGTTGCCTCCGGTCCTTTGCCTCAAGGGCCGTTTGCCGGCGTCCCGTTTTTGTTGAAAGACCTTCTGGCCGCCTACGCCGGCGTGCCCATGACCTGCGGGTCTTCGCTCCTAGCGGGTCTGGTTCCGGAC
>JAHJTB010000459.1 GCA_018830135.1 Pseudomonadota bacterium
GCCGGCGTTGTTGACCAGCACGTCGATGGCCCCGTATGTCTCGAGGGCCCGGTCGGCCAGGTCCCGTATCTGTTCCAGATTGCCGGTGTTGCAGGCGATGGGCGCGACTTCTCCGCCCAACTCCCTCAACTCCCGGGCCGCTTTTTCGAGTCCTTCCATCTTTCGGGCCGAAATGACGACCCGGGCCCCGGCCTGAACGAAGCCCCGGGCGATGGCCAGGCCGATACCCCGACTCCCGCCCGTGACCAGCGCCACCCGGCCGTCCAGTCTAAAATCGATGCCGCTCATGCCGCAATCTCCGATCCGGGTCAGGCAATGGCCCCGCCGTCCACGACCAGGACGGTGCCGGTGACGTAGGAGGCCGCGTCCGAGGCCAGGTACAGAGCTGCCGGGGCGATCTCGTCGGCTTCGGCGTACCGCCCCATGGGAATGCCTTGCAGGGCGGGCTCGACGATCTCCTTGGTGTTGACCAGCAGTTCGGAAAACTTGGTGTTGATCAGACCGGGGGCGATGGCGTTGACCCGGATGTGGTGGGCCGCTAGTTCCTTGGCCAGGCCCTGGGTCAGGGAGATGACCCCGGCCTTGGTGATCGAATAGATGCCCATCATGGGGCCGGGCTTGATCCCGCCGATGGAGGCGACATTGACGATGCTGCCCTTGCCCTGCTTCATCATGACCCGGGCCGCTTCCTGGGCCAGAAAGAAATAGCCTTTCAGGTTGACGCCCACGGTCTTTTCCCAGGCCCATTCCTCGGCGTCGATCATGGCTCCGAAATAGGGATTGGCCCCGGCGTTGTTGACCAATACGTCGATCGTCCCGTACGTTTCAACCGTCCGGGCCGCCAGGGCCCTGACCTGCTCGATATCGCCGGTGTGGCAGGCCACCGGCGTGACCTCGCCGCCCAGGGCCCGAAGTTCTTCGGCCGCCGCTTCCAGCCCCTCGGGCTTGCGGGCCGAAATGACCAGCCTGGCCCCGGCGGCCACAAAGGCCCGGGCAATGGCCAGGCCGATGCCCCGACTGCCGCCCGTAATCAGGGCCACGCGTCCGTCCAATCGAAAATCCACTGCTCCATCCTTCATGCCCATGCCTCGCTTTCTCTGATTAATCCGGATATGGCGGTTGGATTCCGGATCGAGGCGTCGAAATATTTGGCAAAACGCAAAGTTGGACCGTCTTTCGGCCGTGGGCGTATCACGGGATACATCGAGGTCAAAAAGCGGGAAACGAGCGTTACGGCAAACAGTTCGGCGCCGCGATACAAGCCGCCTGCAATATCCGGGCTTTCCGGACGTGTACATTCCGGCCCCGTCCCGGTCTTCTCAAGATCGGAAGAACGCCGGAACGGGGCCGTTATCGTCTGGCGGCCGGCCCCGACGGCGCCCGCCGGACCCGCCGCCCGGTCATCCCGCTAACTGTAGATCACTTTTTCGTTCTTGACGTGATACAAAAACTTGAACCTGGACTTCAGTTCCTCGACCAGCCCCGGAACCTTGTCATCATCGAGGTCGCTGGCCCGGAGGAATACCGTCCGGTATCCCTTGGGCGCCCGGTCGTACAGGGCCAGAGCACTGGTCAAGCGGCCTCCGTGAGACCGGATGACGTCCGCCACTTCCCGCATGGACCCCGAACGGTCCTCCAGCTCGAAGGCGAACTGGTATCCCCCCCGAAAAACGCCGGTGATGGCGGTCAGAACCCGGAAGACGTCGCCCTGGGTCAGGACGCCGACCAGCTTGTCTGACTCGTCCAGGACGGGCAGACCGGATATGTGCTTGTCCAGCATGATCACGGCCGCGCGTTCCACGGTTTCGTCTTCCGTAATGGTGAAGGGCTGCTTGGTCATCACATCCTTGACGCTCAGCTTGCTCAACAGATAGTAAAGCTCGTGCACGTCCAGCGTCGTGGCCTTGGAAGGCGAGGCCGCCTTGATATCGCGGTCCGAGACGATACCCACCAGCTTGCCCTTGGACAAGACCGGCACCAGGCGGACCTTCTTCTCCCGCATGATCTGAGACGTCTCCATCATGGACGCGTCGTCCTCAACCCACACCACATCCTTCGTCATCCAGTGCTTAACCAGCATACACAGGTCCTCCTCCTGATAAAAATCGACCGGTCACCGAACCTCGACGGCGGCCGGTCTTGATTCCCCATGAACATTCACCCGCTGATTTCCTTGAAACGCGGTTCACCCAGTTCGTCGAAGCTGAAGATGTAAAACACATTGTGGCCGTTGTAGTCCAGAACACGCAGGTCGTCCTCCTGCTTGACGTCTTTCATTATGGCGTCAAAGTGCTGCCCGTACCGCTTACGGACCAGGTCCAGGTCCACTTCACAAACAATATACTTCTTGATTCCCTTTTGGGCCATTTTGGCCCCGAACTCCTCGCTCAGGAACGAATCGTAAGAGGTCAGGATCAGTATCGGGCCTGTACCGGTAAAAATGACACCTGCCTTCATAAGCCCCCCCCTTTCTTTATTAAAGGGCGCTCAGGGCCGGTCGATTTCCGGGCGGCGACAAGCGCCCTCGTTCGCTTCCTTGATGCGATAAACCTATTATACCATTTTCCCGGGACTCGGGCAACCGGAGTCATTCCAACCGCGGCCGGTCAGACCTTGACCACAAGCCGATGGTAACGCTTCTTGCCCGCCCGCAGGACCAGGCCGCCGTCGATCAGGTCGTCCGGGGTGAAGACCCGGTCTTCCTGATCGATCCGCTGATCGTTGACCGCCGCCCCGCCCTGGCGGATCAGCCGGCGGGCCTCGCCTTTGCTTTTGCACAGGCCGGCCAGCACGAACAGGTCCGTTGCGCTCAGGCCCTGGGCGAACTCTCCGGCCCCGACTTCGGTGCTGGGCAGTGATACGGAGACCTGTTCGGCCGCTTCGGTGATCCGGGACGAGGTTTCGATCTCCCCGTCCGGGTCGGCCGGGCCAAAGGTTTCGATGGAGGCCAGGTAGGCCTTGCGGGCCTCGTCATGGCCGTGGTTGACCGCCGTGACCTCGTAGGCCAGAATCTCCTTGGCCCGATTGATCAGCCGGCCGTCCAGGGCGCCCAGGCCGCGGACTTCCTCGATGGGAAGAAAGGTAAAAAGCCCCAGGTACTTCCCCACCTCGGAGTCGTCCGTGTTGCGCCAGAACTGGAAAAATTCGTAGGGCGACGTCTTGTCCGCGTCCAGCCAGATGGCGCCGGCATGGGTCTTGCCGAATTTGGCCCCGGTCTTGGGGTCCTGGAGCAGAGGGAAAGTCAGGCCGTAGGCCTGGGGGCCGTCCATCCGGCGGATCAGATCGATGCCGGCCACGATGTTGCCCCATTGATCCTGGCCGCCCATCTGCAAGCGGCAGTCGTAATCCCGGGACAGGACCAGAAAATCATAGGCCTGCAGGAGCATGTAGTTGAACTCGATAAAAGTCAGACCGGTCTCGAGCCGCATCTTGTACGACTCGGCGGCCAACATGCGGTTGACCGAAAAATGCCGGCCGATGTCCCGTAAAAACTCGATGTAGTTCAGTTCGAGCAGCCAGTCGCCGTTGTCGACCATCAAAGCCCGGCCGGGTCCGAAGTCGATGTACCGGCTCAACTGGCGCTTCTGGCCTTCCATGTTGCGCTGGATGTCTTCGCGGGAGAGCAGCAGCCGCGCTTCGGTCTTGCCGCTGGGGTCCCCGACCATGGTCGTGCCGCCGCCGACGATGGCGATGGGGCGATGGCCGGTCCGTTGGAGCCAGGCCAGGGCCATGATCGGAACCAGGCTGCCCACGTGGAGGCTGTCGGCGGTGGCATCGAAACCGATATATGCGCTCACCTGCTCTCGGGCGAACAGGTCCCGCAGGCCGTCTTCGTCCGTGCATTGATAAATAAAGCCGCGTTCAGCAAAAACGTCATACGGATTTTCCATCTGGCCAAACACCTCTTGGCGGACGAGCGCCCGACCCGCGGCCGACACCACGCGGCCCCGGCGGAAGACGATTATCTCCACTGCGCAAAACCGGTTCGTTTCCTGGTGGTGATTCGACCTGGGTTTCGCGTCCTGTCCCGGCAGCCTCGTCCTGATCTCTATTGAGGCTTTCTTTATCACGTCCGGACCGGGTTGTCAAAGTGGCCCCGGAGATGAATTTTAGCCCGGATTTCGCACCGGGTTCCGTAGCGAGGTCGAGAAATCATTAGCGAAACGCGAAGTTGGAGGAAATTTTGGCCGCAGGCATATCAGGGCGATATGTTGAGGACCAAAATCTTCGAAACGAGCGTCGCGTCAAGGATTTCCCGGCCGCGGCAGGAAGCGGGGTAGAAATCCGGGCTGGTCCCCGGACCCGCCGGCCCGCGGCTGATTCGGCGTCCATTCCATTCGCAACAAGGGGTCGCCGGCCCGGAAGGTCCGAATACCGGTAACACTTCGGCTTCCCAGGGCTCTCAAAATAGCATTCAGTGGCTGCCGGCATGGAAGGGCCGCCCGGTCGCGGTCCTCGGCCGAAGGCCGCGCGGGCGGCAGGAATACACCTGGCCCCGATTCACTGAAGCCTTGCCAACCAGCCACCAGCAATAATGGGTGAAAATTTTTATTGAGTGTTGGTGGTGGTTCCCGGGGGAGTGTGAAATAATTTTTCGTAAAGTCGTTTTGAGGGGGACGGGAGCCGGGTATCCGGTAACTAATTGAAATATATACAAATAAATCGC
>JAHJTB010000053.1 GCA_018830135.1 Pseudomonadota bacterium
ATGATCATGTCCTTCTTGCGGTCCACGATGAACAGGTAGTCGTCCTCGTCCCGGACGGCCACGTCGCCGGTATGGAGCCAGCCGTCCTTGAGCTGGCCGGCGGTCTCTTCAGGGTTGTTCCAGTACTCCTTCATGATCAGCGGGCTTTTGATGACGATCTCGCCGGGCTGCCCCTGGGGAACCTCCCGGGTGCCGTCTTCCACATCCACCAGACGCACGTCCGTGTCCGGGAAGGGAATGCCGATGCTGCCGATTTTTTTCAACCCGAAGACCGGATTGGAAACGCCCAGGGAGGTGGTTTCGCTCATGCCCCAGCCCTCGCTGAAATAGATGCCCATGTCCTGGAGCTGTTCGATCTGCTCGACCGGAATGGGGGCCGCGCCGGAGTTGAGCATGCCCAGTTTGCGGTCCAGGTTCAGTTCGCCGGCCTTGGGGTGGTTGATGATGGCGTTGATCATGGTCGGGACCGTGGGGAAGAAGGTGATCGAGGGCTGGCTGCCCAGAATCCCCATGAACTCTTCCAGGTCGAAACGGGGCACCAGAATCTGGGTCGCGCAGTTGAACAAGGCCCAGTTCAGGACCACCACCAGGCCGTAGACGTGGAAAAAGGGCAGGACCGCCATGACCGACCGCTTTTCCGGCGGGGTCAGGCCGATGGTGGGCATGCCCCACAGGGAGCATTGCAGGGTGGCGGCCACCACGTTGGCGTGGGTCAGGACCGCGCCCTTGGGGATGCCGGTCGTCCCGCCGGTGAACTGGATCAGGGCCGGGTCGTCCGGAAGCACCTGGACGCGGGGCAGCCGGGTGCTGGTCGTGCTGTCCAGGAGCCGGGAGAAATGATGCCAGCCGTCCTCCAGGTCCATTTCCGCCGGCGTGCTGATCGGAAAACCGTTGATGAAATCGGTCACCCGGGTGACGATGACCCGGGGAATCTCCACCTTGCTCGTCAGGGCCTTGATGTGGGGCATGACCATGTCGAAGGTGATCAGGGTGGTCACTCCGGTGTTTTGGCAGAGGGCTTCCAGCTCATCGGCCGTGTACATGGGGTTGAGGTTGACGACGATGGCCCCCAGGTGCAGCGCGGCGAAGTAGGAGATGATGTACTGGGGACTGGTGGGCAGGTGGATGCCGACCCGGTCGCCTTTCTGAATGCCCAGACCGCCCAGGGCGTTGGCCATGCGCAGGGCGAGCTGCCGAAGGTCGTAAAAAGAAATCTCGGTGCCGAAAAAGTTGGTGGCCGCCTTGTCCGGAAAGGTGCCGGCCGGCAGGTCCAGAAGACGCTGGGCCGGGATGCGGGGATAGCGAATGGTGGTGGGGACGTTGTAGTCGTAATGGCGGAGCCACGGTCTGTTGTTTTCCATGATTCAAGAACCTCCAAAATACGGTTGTCTGGCCGCGGGTCCTCGACCCCGGGGCAAAGGCAGGGTAGCCAAAGTCCGGCCGGAAATCAAGTGAAATATGGAGGTTGGAAGCATCCGCCTATCGGGACCGGGTCCCGGGCGGACCGCCCCCGGACGCCTCGGTCCGGGGGCCGGGCCCGGCTATGAATCGCGATTCATATACTGGGCCCGCAGGGCCTTTTTGTCCATCTTGCCCATGGGGTTGAGGGGCAGGGACTCGACGAAAACGATCTCGCGGGGCCGCTTGAAGTCCGCGAGCTTGTCGGAACAGAAGTCCATGAGTTCCCGCGGCTCGACCTGGCGGCCCTTGGCCGGAACGACCAAGGCCAGGACGTCCTCGCCCAGCTTGGGGTGCGGCTTGGCGATGACGGCCACCTGGAGGACCGAGGGATGTTCGAACAACACGCTTTCGACTTCCACGGGATAGATGTTGAATCCGCCCCGGACGATCATGTCTTTCATGCGGTCCGTGTAGAAGAAGTAGCCTTCCTCGTCGTAGTAGCCCATGTCCCCGGTGTGCAGCCAACCGTTGCGCAGGGTGTCGGCCGTGGCCTCGGGATTCTTGTAATAGCCTTTCATGATGTTCGGGCCCCGGATGGCGATCTCGCCCACCTCGCCCGGGGCCGCGTCCCGTCCCGCGTCGTCCACGATTCGGGCTTCCTGGTCCGGGACCCAGGGCGTGCCGATGGAGCCCAGCTTGCGCAGGGCGTCGGAGGCGTCGAGATAGGTGCCGCCCACACCGCCTTCGGTCAGGCCGTAGAAGTTATAGATGCGCAGGCCCGGCCAGGCCTCCATCATCCGGCGGGTGACCTCCTCGGGCATGGCCGAGCCGCCGGAGGAGACGGTGCGCAGGGAGGAGGTGTCGTACTCCTTGAAGCGGGGGTGGTCGAGCAGAAAGATGAACATGGAGGGGGCCCCGCCGTAAAAGGTGGTCCGCTCGCGGGCGATGGTTTCCAGGGTGGCCTCCACCTCGAAGACCGGTTCGAGAATCTGAGTGAAACCGTAGTAGAGCCAGTTCATGAGCACGGAACTCACGCCGGTCGAGGTGAAAAAGGGGAAGGCGTTCTGGCAGCGGTCCCAGCCGTATTGCCGGCGGGACAGTCCGGCCGAGGCCCCCAGCATCCGGCCGCAGGCGATCTTGTTGACCTGGGTCAGAATCACGCCCTTGGGCATGCCCGTGGTGCCGGTGGTGTACAGCAGATCGGCTTCGTCATGCGGGCCGATCTCCACGTCGGGCGGCGGACCCGAGGTTTCGAGCAGGGCGGCGAAGGAAACGGTCCATTCAGGGAGCGCCCGGCCTTCCTTTTCCATGCAGACCCAGGACTTGACCGGCAGGCGGCCCCGAATTTCATCGGCCAGGGAAAGGAAGTCGCTGCCCAGAATCACGTAATCCGCTTCGGCGTGACCCAGGATGAACTCGACTTCCCGGGCCACCAGCCGGGCGTTGATGGGCACGAACATGGCCCCCAGCTTGTGGATGGCCAGATAGGCCAGGTAGCACTCGGCGCTGTTGCCGTGCAGAAAGGCGACCTTGTCTTTCCGGCGGACGCCCAGGCCGGCCAGGCCGGCGGCCAGGCGATCGGAAAGGCGGTCCAGGTCCAGCCAGGTATAACGGACCCAGGCCCCGGTGCGGTGGGACACGGAGACAAAGGCTTCGCGGTCCGGAAAATCGACCACGTTTCGTTTGAGCATGCCGGGAATGGTTTGAGGCGTCTGGTACACGGGGGAACCCTCCTTGGGATGAATAATATGGCCGGGACAATGTCGACAGTTGGTTATTCTTACCTGATTTCAAGGGTGAAGCCAACCGGAAATTCCGGGCGGGTCTCGGAGGGCGGGCGGCCTGGACCCGGGTTCGGGGGCGGTCCGAACCCGGTCCGGAAACGGGTGCAGAGAGTATTTATCAATACTATACGCTACATATGCAACCTGATCAAAAACAAGAGATTTCTGTTGACACAAGGCATCGATTTCGCTACTTTGGGTCATCCGAAAAATCATGCCGAACCAGCTTTGACCTCCCGGGGCAAAGACCGGTCGATCGATTTACCGACCCAGGACCAGTGAGGCGATACGCCTTTCAAGACGCACGGCCGCCGTTCGCTCGGCCGCCGGATTGCAGGGGTGTCTGATCCATACCTGTAGCCAAAATTCGGGTGATCCGTGAAGATCAGTGAGCTGGCCAAAGCCGCCGAAGTGCCCAAGGAGACCATCCACTATTACGTTCGGGAAGGTCTCCTGCCCAAGCCGATCAAACGCGGCCGGAACGTGGCCGACTATGGTGACGGGTACGTCGAGCAGATACGCATGATCAAGGCCCTGCAGGACCAGTTCTACCTGCCCCTTTCCGCCATCAAGCGGATCATGGTCTTGCAGCGGAAGACGGACCCCAGCTCCCTGAGGGAATTGAAAACCACCTACCTCCAAAGGGCCGGCCGCCGCCGGGGGCCGGTCATAGAGAGCGAGTCGGCCTTCATGGAGGCCACCGGTCTGGGGCCCAAATGGCTGGCCCGGCTCGAAGACTGGGGAATCGTTCACCCGGAGATTATCGAGAACGAAAAGGTCTATCACAAGGACGACCTGACCCTGGCCCGCCTGGTCGTCGAGATGGACCGGGTCGGTCTCAGCCCCCGCGACGGCCACAATACGGAGTCGTTGAAGTATTACAGCGATCTGGTCGGACAGATCGCCGTCTTCGCCATCCAGGACTACCTGCAGGCCCATCTGGGCAAGCTGGATTCGGAGACCTTTTTCAAGCGGGCCGAAGCGGGAGGCGAGGTGGTGGGCACCTTTTTCTATCATCTTTACCGAAAAAAGGCCCAGGGGGAGATGCGGCGGCTTTTCGAATCCCTCTAGCCGCTTTGGGAAAACGGAACGCATGCTTGTTCCATGAAGCCGGGAAATTTCTGGCTGGCGTTGACGGGAAGAATGTGCTAGCCTGTATCTATAACCCATAAGTTCGAGCAACTCATCAACCGACTCCAGACCCACGGAGGGGTTGAGGTGATGCAAGGGACGTCGGAAAGGCCGGGTCGCTACCAGCCCGGCCTTCCCGAACGGCCCGCCTGACCGGCCGAAGGACACCCGACCATCGGACCGGGACAGGGTATGGACCTGTTTTTCGAATCCGCCGATCCCGGCGGGTCCGAGGCGTCTCGGGGCGAGAGTGTTTTCCACCAAATTTGTCCAAGGAGGATGATGAGTGATGCGAAAATCGTATGGCATGATCGTTTGGGTTCTTTGCGCGGGCCTGGTTCTGGCCCTGATCGGGGCCGGGCCGGCCGCGGCCTTTACCCCCCTCAAGGGAGACATGGCCTCCTTTGATCCAACCAAGCAGACCTTCCCCACATCCGGCGACACCATCAAGATCGGTCTTTTCGAGCCGTTTTCCGGCCCCTCGGCCATCAGCGGCGAGATCTACTGGCTGACCCTGGGCTGGGTCGCCCATGACATCAATTCCCAGGGCGGCATCAAGGTCGATGGGAAGATGAAGAAAATCCAGATCATCAAGGGCGACACCCAGGTCAAGCCGGCCACGGCCAAGCGGGTGGCCGAAAAGCTGTGCCTCGAGGACAAGGTGGACGTGATGATGGGCACCAGCGGCACCCACATCAACATCATCGGCCAGCAGACGGCGGGCAAGTACAAGAAAATCTACATGACCTACGGCGCCTACTCCGACGTCCTGACCAGCAAGGAGTACTTCAACGAGTACACCTTCCGCACCTGCTGGACGGTGGCGGCCATGTCCAAGGCCATTGCCTACTACTACGCCAAGGAGACCAAGATTCGGAAGTTCTACCTCCTCAACCAGGACTACGTCTACGGCCATGCCATTGCCGAGGAGTTCACCAAGGCCATCAAGGAATACGCCCCGGACGCCCAGATCGTGGGCTCGGACTTCCATCCGCTGTTCAACAAGGACTTCGCCCCGTACCTGGAAAAGGTCAAGGCCTCGGGCGCGGAAGCCATCATTTCCGGCAACTGGGCCACGGACGAGGAGAACCTGATCAAGCAGTCCCGGCAGTTGGGCCTGGACATCCCGCTGGCCGGCCCCTTTTTCGACGATTACCGGCCACTCAAGGTCATCGGTTCGGGAAAAGGCAAGGACTTTGCCGTGGTCTTCTATCACAACTGCGCCATCGACAACCCGCAGAACAACGCCTTTGTCGATCAGTGGCACGCCCTGTGGAAGAACTGGAAGGAGCCTTACAACAGCCGTTTGTACAAATGGCCGGCCGGCGTGATCGGCGGGACCGCGGTCCAGTACTACTGGCTCTTCGACGTTATGAAGAGGGCCGGCAGCACCAAGCCCGAAAAGATCAAGAAGGTCTGGGAGGGCGACAAGTACAAGACCGTCAGCGGGGTGACCTGGACCATGCGGGCCTGCGACCACCAGGCCCTTCGGGACATCCCGGTTTCCCGGCTGGACTTCCCCAACAAATGGCAGGACGATGTGGACAGCTACACCAAGCCGTTCATGGTCCCGGAAAAATTCTGCGAACCGCCCATTGCCGACGACATGAAGGGCTTCCGCTGCAAGTAGCGGCTCGTCTCGCGTTTTTTAAACGGAATCGACATTTCACCACCTGAACGATCGGGTTCGCCTCCGGCCATGGGACCGGAGGCGAACCGAGGCCGAGGCGGGATGCGGCGACTTGCGCCCCGGGCGCGAGGCCGACCCGGCAGGAAGGATGCTTCAATCGAGCGGAAGGAGGACGTAATGAAACGACTCGGGAAGAAACACGCGTGGATGGCCGGATGTCTGATCCTGCTGCTGTTGACGGGATTCAGCCCGCCCCCGGCCCTGGCCTTTGAACCCTTGAAAGGGGATATGTCCGGTTTCGACCCCAACAACCCGACATTCCCCACCAGCGGGGACAACATCAAGGTCGGTGTCTTTGAACCCTTTTCCGGACCGGCCAAGTACGTGGGCGACTCGTATTTCGCCCTTTTGGCCTGGGTGGTTCATGACATCAATTCCCAGGGCGGCATCAAGGTCGATGGG
>JAHJTB010000054.1 GCA_018830135.1 Pseudomonadota bacterium
ATCCATGGATAAGAAAGGAGGCCACCCCTATGCCCAGGAACCCCAACCACCCGTCCAGGGGCTCGAGGATCACGGTAGAGCCCATCCGAGACCCCAAGGACATCGAGACCATCAGACGGCTACTCAAGAACAGACCCAGGGACCTGCTGCTCTTTGTCATGGGAATCAACAACGGCTTGCGGGCCGGCGACCTGCTCAAACTCAAAGTCGGACAAGTGAGGCACCTCAAACCTGGGCAATCCATTGCCATCCGGGAGGGCAAGACCGGCAAGATCAACATCCTCATGATGAACAAGAGCACCTACAAGGTCCTTCAGCGGTATCTGGATGAACTCCAACCGGGGCAAATTTATTTAGACATCCATAAATTAGGCTAATACCAGCAGCCATTCGAGGATGCACGCGGTGGTGACAATAGCGGGTTTCATCGTATCCATCGCCGTCATGATTTTCATAATTCGGACGACCGCCAGAGCACTGCCTGAAGACCGCGGCCATTCGTTGGCACCGGCTGAGTATGGTCAAAATTGAATCCATGGTGTAGATTAAATCCGTATCTGTAAATTTTCAGATTCAAATAGATGCGGGAAAGCGATCTGGTCTTAAAATTATGAATTTTACCTTACTATTTACTTTAATGGCTCTGGTCCACGTGCTGCTCATCGTCGGTGTTTCCATTCGGATAATCATGGTGCGGCTTCCGGTTTCAACATCTCTGGCCTGGATGACTTTGATATTCTTTTTACCCCTGGGGGGAGTTGCCGCCTATTTGCTTTTGGGTGAGAAACGGCTGGGGTCAAGATTTTCAGCAAGGTCCCGAGCCGTATATGAACGTTATGAGAGGTGGCTCAAGGAAGTGCCGGAGGAGATTCGTTCCGACCCTCAGAGATTGAGTTCGCAAGGCCAGTCTCTCAACCGACTAGCGGCGACTACCGTTCATCTCCCGGCGTTGTGCGGCAACCGGCTTGAACTGCTCGATGCGACCGAACCGATTCTGTTCTCTATTATCAGCGACATCGATCAGGCGCGAAAATTTTGTCATCTTGAATTTTACATCTGGAACGAGGGGGGCAGGGCGAACGAAGTGGCGGCAGCCCTCCTGCGTGCGGCCGACCGTGGCGTCACCTGCCGCGTGCTGCTGGATGCCGTTGGCAGCGATCGCTTTTTAAAGAGTCGTCTGGCGAGGCAGCTTAAAGCGGGCGGCGTCGAAATGGCCGTCGCCCTGCCAGTTAGCTGGAGCAGCATATTTAGGGTGCGTCCCGACCTGCGGCTGCACCGGAAAATTGTTGTTATCGATGATACCGCCGCCTATACCGGAAGCTTCAATCTCGTGGATCCCCGCTTTTTTAAGCAGGATTCCGGCGTCGGAGAATGGGTTGATGCGATGGTGCGCGTCGAGGGCCCGGGCGTTCTTGCGCTTAACGCCCTGTTCAGGTGGGACTGGGAATTGGAGACAGGCTGCGATCTGGGTGCACAAGCCGCCCGGATTGGAGAAATACCTGCGACCCGCCAAACCGGTGGATCGGACGTGCAGGTTATCCCTTCGGGGCCCGGAAAAACCCACAACACTATTTATCAGATACTGCTGATGGCGATCTATTCCGCCCAGGAAGAAATTGTAATTACCACGCCCTATTTTGTACCGGACGACGCGGTTACCACGGCCCTGCTGACGGGGGCCGAGCGGGGCATCAAGGTGACAATCATCGTTCCGGAGCGTAATGATTCGCGGCTTGTCCACTATACCTGTCGTTCTTACTTCGATGATTTGCTGTCCGCCGGAGTTCAAATCTTTTTGTTTAAAGCCGGGCTGTTGCACACCAAATGCGTTGTCATCGACAGGAATGTCGCGTTGTTCGGCTCGGTCAATCTCGACATTCGCAGTTTCTGGCTTGATTTTGAGGTGACCATTGGCATCTATGATCCGGATTTCGTGGAAAGATTATTGGCGTTACAGGAAAAATATATTCAAAACGCCGTTGAGGTGAATCTTGAAGCCTGGCGGCGCCGGCCTCGCAGGGCCCGCTTTTATGAAAACCTGACTCGCCTGGCCAGCCCGCTTCTCTAAAAACCATACGGATATAGGAAATTCAATGTTTCGCATATTTACCGATCATCGCCGAAAGAAGCTCACAGAGACTCCGTTTCCTCCCGCTTGGGAGGAGATAATCCGTCGTAATGTCGCCCACTATTGTATGCTGGAGGATGATGAGCGCGCTCAACTGCGTGCTCTGGTTCAGGTCTTTATAGCCGAAAAACATTGGGAAGGTGCTGGCGGGCTCGAGCTGACCGATGAGATTCGTGTTACGATCTCCGCGCAAGCCTGCCTGCTTCTTTTAGGCTTGCCTCACAACTACTATCAAAATGTCATATCCATTGTTGTCTATCCTTCCACCGTTGTTCCGCCTCAAGGCCGTTTGGGTTTTTTTGAAACCGCCACTGAGCCGGTCGGGCTTGAGCATCCCATTATCGGGCAGGCCTTCAATCAGGGACCGGTAATAATCATCTGGGATGCAGCCCTGCAGGGAGGCCGTCATCCGGAGTTTGGGCACAACGTTATTTATCACGAGTTCGCGCACAAACTAGACATGCTCGACGGCTCTGCCGACGGGACGCCTCCCCTGCATGATCGGGCTGAATATCGCGACTGGGTCCGGACATGTTCGCATGAATATCTGCGTCTCAAGCGCGACGCAGAAAAAGGCAGGAAATCATTTCTCAACGCTTATGCCGCGACTAACGAAGCGGAATTTTTCGCCGTCGCCACCGAGCAATTCTTTGACCAGCCGCAGTTAATGATGGCGCATGCGCCGGACCTTTATCGGGTTTTGCATGAATATTACCGGCAGGACCCATACAAACGCGTGTCCCGGCGGCATTGCGGCAGCCAGGACGGTTAAGTCGGCCTCCACTGTTGGAGGCCGCAGATGGACGTCTTCAGAGAGTAATCCAGACATCCATAAATCAGTTCGAATCAGCGTTCATCTGTGGTTCAATATTTGGGTGTCTAAAGATATTTAAATAATGGATAATCCGGCTAAAAGAACAAAATGACCGCCGCCCCCTTGACCACCTGGGCACCATTCTGGTTTTCCACCCGCAAATCGCAGTCCAGGTATCCGCGGCCTTCCTCCTGGTATTTCCTGACCACGGTCCCGGAATACTCCAGTTCATCCCCCAGGTGGGCCGGAGCGGTGTATCTCATGGACATCCGGGCCACCCGGGCCTCGATGGATATCCAGTCGGTCAGCATCCGGGCCAGAAAAGCGCCGTACATCTGCGGGTCCACCACCGGCTGTTCGTAGCCCAGGCTCCGGGCCAGTTCCCGGTCATAATGCTGGCGGGCGAAGTCCCATGTGACCCCGCAATACATGGCCGTCTGGACGATGGTCACCTTTTCCTTCAAAGGGGGAATCCGGGTCCCGACCTCGATCTTTTCGTAGTCCATGCCTGTCATGCCTCCGGGGCCGGTCCTTCAATCCTCATCGAGCGGTATGGCCAGGGTCTCTCTATTGACGCCCAACAGTTCGCCCCTTTGATTGGTATAGGTCACTTCCGAGGTCAAGAACCCGAAGGTCCCCGAACGGCCCTTTTTCTCGGCCACGTCCACCACCTTGCGCCTGGTGGTGATGATGTCGTCGGGCCGAACGGGCCGGATCATTTCGTAATCGTTCCCGGCCCGCTGCAGGTTGACGTCGAAACCGAACCATTCCTCGAACTCCCTGGACAGTCCGTCCTCGGTGATGGCGGCCCAGAGGTCGTAGGTGAGTTCGAAGATCAGCGTGGGCGGGGCGGGGAGGCCTCGATAGGGGCTATTTTCGGCGTACCGGTCGTCCCAGTAGAGCGGGTTCCGGTCTCCGGTGGCCGCGGCGAACCTCCTGATGAGGGTTTTGCCGATCTCCTCGGCGGCCTGATACGTGGCTTCCCGGCCCAAGGCCCTGGAAAGCTGTTCCCGTGTAATGGTCTTACCGGGGCCCAATTCCGTTCACCTCCCGGGTTGTTGAAAGGCCGATGATGATCAGATATTCTCCGGGGTCGACGGGTCCGCGATATGAACGAGGCCCCGGCCGAAATTTTCGCCCTGGAACATGCCGCAAAAAGCCCGGGGGGCGTTTTCCAGACCTTCAACGATATGTTCGCGATAGGTCAGCCGTCCGGTCTTGATCCATTCGGACATGGTCTGCCAGGCCTCGGCAAAGAACTCGGCATGGTCGAGGACCACGAACCCGCGCATGGTCAGACGTTTGCCGATGAGGGCCGTAACGTCGCGCAGGCCGGTCAGCCGGTCGGGTTCGAGGTTGTATTCGGCGATCTGTCCGCAGACCAGGATGCGCCCGAAACGCTTCATGTTGGCCACTGCGGCGTTCAATATCGGCCCGCCCACGTTGTCGAAATAGAGGTCGACCCCTTCCGGACAGGCGTCGGCCAGGGCCCCGGAGACGTCGCCGGCCGCTTTGTAGTCGATCATGCGGTCGAAGCCGTAAACCTCTTGGGCGTAGGCGCATTTCTCCCGGCCGCCGGCGATGCCGACTGTGCGGGCGCCGTCGATTGCGGCGATCTGGCCGGCGGCCGACCCGACCGCTCCGGCCGCCGATGAAACCAGGACGGTCTGGCCCGGGGACGCCGGCATCAGTTTTCGCATGCCGACGTATGCGGTCAGTCCGGGGGTCCCCAGCACTCCGATGGCGGTCGTTATCGGTCCCCAATCGGGATCGACCCTGCGCAGCCGCCTGCCGTTGCTGACGGCATAGTCCTGCCAACCATGGAACCCGGCGACGATTTCACCGACACGCCAGTCCGGGTGTCTGGACAGCACCACCTCGCTGACCGATTGCGCATCCATGACCTCGCCGACCCGTTTGGCCGGGACGTAGGAATTCCGCCCGCTCAACCGGCCCCTCGATCCGGGATCGTAACTGACGTAGAGGTTGCGCAGCAACAACTCGCCCTCGTCCGGCTCGGGGATCGGGGTCTCGACCCATTCGAAGTCTTCGGGCTTCGGTTCTCCCGTCATCAGGCTCGAGAACAGGACCTGCCGATTCACCTCAGCCTGCATGTCTTTCCCCCGGATCAGACATATGCCTGCAATCAACGGCCGTCATCCGGCCCTGGAAACGAAGGCCTCCACGGCGCGGTTGAAACCCTCGGGGTATTCGAAATAGACGGAGTGCCCGATCCCCTCGAACTCCATGAACTCGGCCGACGGGAACAGGCCGGCCAGTCCTTTCAGCATTCGGCGGGGAAAGATTTCGTCCTCGGAAGCGGCCATGATCATGACCGGACAGGTGATGTTCTTCAGGGCCTCGGGATCGACCAGGACCTCGGGAGAAAGCAGCAGGGCCGCGGCGCCCGGTTCCCGAGGGCCGTTGAAGCGGCCGATCCGATCGTACAGATACTTGAAGGTTTTCGATTTTTCGATGAAGGTCCGGCCCAGGGCGAACTCGCTCAGGTCCCGTTCGCCGGCTCTTTGGGCGAATGCGACCAGGCCGGCAACGGCTTCATGGTAATTGACGCCTCCGAAGGTGTTGCACAGCATCAGGCTGTCGACCCGTTCGGGATGATGGACGGCGAGCTGGACGCCGGTCCAGCCGCCCATGGACTGGCAGACCAGATGGGCGCTGGGTATTTCTTCCGCATCGAGGATGGCCAACAGGTCGTTCCCGAATTCCGCCGGCCTGAAATCCTGTTCGGAACACCTGGACAACCCGAAAGATCGATGGTCGAAGGTGAGGCAGGTGTGGCGTTCGGAAAAATACGGCACCTGCTGCCACCACACGGCGCCATTGCCGCCGGCCCCGTGGGCGAACACGATCGCCGGCCCGCTGCCCGTTCGTTCGTAATAGATATCGACACCCTGTCTTGGAATCGTACTCATCATCCGGCTCCTTCCAGTAATTGGACTCTGCCAGGCGGCCGGGTCGGGGTTGCCGCCGCGACCGAAAAACCACGTTCCGCCAATCCTGGTGAAAATCAGACCGTTCCCTGTTTCCGGCCATAGTAGTCCTTTGAAATGCGCGTTGTCAAACAGGTTTCCGGCCGCAGGCCGGGGCGGGATGGAGCCTGTCATGGCCGCAAACCAAACCCTGCATGCAAAATCGCCCATCCGGCGGATGCCCGTCCGGCAGCCGTTTGATCTACTCGTGGCCGGACGATGCGTCCGGGCTGTCATCCATCCTAGACATCCACATCCATCCTAGACATCCATAAATCAGCGTCAATCTGCGTTCATCTGCGGATAAATATTTGGGTGTCTAAAATATCTAAAATATCTTTTAGGAAAAGCTGGGCCGCCGGCGGACCCTGGACCAGGCCGGGGAGGTCTTTCGCCGGCTCGAAGAGGAAACCAAAAGGCTGCGCTCGGCCCTGGTCGAGTTTCTCCGCTAAACCCGCCCTACACCTTGAAACCGGTCCGTCTCCTGTAGTAGAACCTTAGGGGACGCTGGCGGTCGATCCCGCAGGCTGCCGGACACGGAGGGGATATGCACGAAACGGTCAAGGCGGAAGAAGCATGGATTATCGATGACACCCGGGCCCAGATTTCAAAGTTCGAAAAGAAACGGGAAAACCTGATCTCCATCCTTCAACTGATTCAACATCGCCACGGCTACCTGCCGCCGGAATCCATGAAACACGTGGCCCAGCATCTGGGCATGGCCGTCTCGGAAATCTTCGGGGTGGCCACTTTCTACAATCAGTTCCGTTTTCATCCGCCGGGCAGGAACCCGATCAACGTGTGTCTGGGCACGGCCTGCCACGTCCGGGGCGGCGAAGTCATTCTGGAAAACTTCGAACGCAAGCTCGAGATCAAGGCCGGCCAGACCACGCCGGACCGGGAGTTCAGCATCGACCGGGTGGCCTGCGTGGGCTGTTGCGCCCTGGCCCCGGTGGCCGTCGTCGGCGAGACCGTCCAAGGCAAGATGGCCCCCAGCAAGGTCGAGGGGATTCTTCTGGGCTTCCAGATCGAAAAGGAAAAAGAACGGAAGCGACATGAATCCGAATCCAACTGAGGCCGCGGCCCGGGCTTTCGAAGTGGTCCGCCAGGAGGCGGCACGTCGCCGCCAGGCCGCTCTGGACGACCCCCGGCCGGCGATCCGCGTCTGCACCGCCACCTGCGGCATCGCCTCCGGAGCCCTTGAAACCAAGGCCGCCTTCGAGGAGGCCCTGGTCGAGTTCGGCGTCGAGGCCCGGGTCTTCACCTCGGGCTGTCTGGGGCACTGTTACGCCGAACCGCTGGTCGTGATCGAAAATCCCGGCTTCCCGCCCATTCTCTACCATCAGGTCACGCCGGGCCTGGCCCGGATGCTGGTCCGCTACTTTCTGCTCAAGGGCGACCCGTCCTTCGAGCACGTCCTGGGAGCGATCGAGGAAAACGACATGATCCCCACGGTCATGGACTTCCCGCGCTTCAACCGCGAAAAAAGGGTTATCCTCGAACAGTGCGGAACCATCGACCCGGAGGACGTTTACGACTACGTGGCCGCGGGCGGTTACGCCGCCTTTGCCTCGGCCCTTCAGCGCCCGCCGGAGGATGTCCTCCAGGAGGTGATCGACTCGGGCCTGCGAGGACGGGGCGGCGCCGGATTTCCCACCGGCCGCAAGTGGGAGCTGGCCCGGAACGCGGCCGGGTCGGACCGGATCGTCATCTGCAACGCGGACGAGGGGGACCCCGGGGCGTACATGGACCGGACCGTGCTCGAAAGCAACCCCCACCTCGTCCTGGAAGGCATGGCCATCTGCGCTTATGCCGTCGCCGCCGGCCGGGGCCTGGTCTACGTCCGGGCCGAATACCCGCTGGCCGTCAACATGGTCGCGCGGGCCGTGCAGCAGGCCCGCGAAATCGGCATTTTGGGGCGGGACGTCCTGGGCTCCGGCTTCGACCTGGACATGGATATCTACCAGGGCTCGGGCGCTTTTGTCTGCGGCGAGGAGTCGGCCCTGATCCGCTCGATCGAAGGGAGACGGGGCACGCCCCGACTCCGTCCGCCCTACCCGGCTGAAAAAGGGTACCTGGGCCGGCCGACCGTGATCAACAACGTCAAGACCCTGGCCACGATCCCGGCCGTGGTCGGGCGCGGGGCCAAGTGGTTCCGGGGCATCGGCACGGACAACAACCCGGGCACGGCCGTCTTTTCCGTGGTCGGCGACGTGGTCCAGGCCGGGCTGGTGGAAATTCCCATGGGCACCACCCTGCGGACCCTGATCTTCGACGTCTGCGGCGGCATACCCAACAAGAAGAAGTTCAAGGCCGTCCAGATCGGCGGCCCTTCGGGCGGCTGTCTGCCCGAGGAGTTCCTGGACCTGCCCATCGACTTCGACTCCCTGACCGGGGCTGGGGCCATGATGGGTTCGGGCGGCATCGTGGTCATGAACGAAGACGCCTGCATGGTCGATATCGCCCGCTACTTCCTGGACTTCACCCAGAAGGAGTCCTGCGGCAAATGCACCTTCTGCCGCATCGGGACCCATCACCTGCTCGAAATACTCGACCGCCTGACCCGGGGCGAAGGCCGGGAAGGCGATCTCGAAACCCTGGATACCCTGAGCCGGGACGTCAAGAACGGCTCGCTCTGCGGCCTGGGCCAGACCGCGCCCAACCCGGTCATAACCTCTTTGCGCTACTTTTTCGACGAGTACCGGGCCCACCTCGAGGAAAAACGGTGTCCCGCCGGAAGCTGCCGGGCCCTGACCGCTTTTTACATCGATCTGGACAAGTGCGCCCGGGGCTGCGACGCCTGTGTGGGAAGCTGCCCGGTCGAGGCCATCTTCACCACGGCCAGCCGCAAGAAGAGCGTCGACCAGGACCTTTGCGTCAAGTGCGGGGAATGCGTGGTCCACTGCCCGCCGGAATACGACGCCATCCTTAAGGTCTCGCCGCCCCATCTCGCGCCCCGGATGGAACGGCCCCCCGAGGCGGACGCCGCCGGTTCAGAGGAATGAACGCCATGGTCAATCTCCGCATAGACGGCAAGGAAATCCAGGCCCCGGAGGGACGGAGCCTGCTCCAGGTCTGCCTCGAAAACGACATCTACGTGCCCAATCTCTGCTGGCTGGCGGAAATGGACGAACCGGTCGCATCCTGCCGGCTCTGCTTCGTAGAAATCGACGGCCGGGATCGGCCGGTTTCGTCCTGCGCCGTGCAGGCGGCCCAAGGCCTGGTCGTGAGGACCGACACCTCGGAGGTCCGCGCCCTGCAACGCTCGGCCCTCCAGCTGCTGCTTTCGGTTCACGACCTGGACTGCGCCCACTGCCCGGCCAACAAGCAGTGCGAACTCCAACGCATCGCCCGGTTCCTGGGCGTGGCCCTGAAACCCAAACGGCTGGAAAAAACCGTCAAGAATCTGGATTTCGACGAAGGACATCCCGTCCTGAGCATCGATCACGATAAGTGCGTGCTGTGCGGGCGCTGCGTCTGGATCTGCCGCCAGAGCGGTTATCCCATCCTGACCATGGCCCGGCGGGGCATCGAGACCTATGTCAGCACCTACGGGCTGGCCGACGATCCCGAAACCGGCTGCCGGGGATGCCTGGACTGCGCCCGGGCCTGCCCGGTGGGGGCCATCCGGGCCCAAGAGAGCGGCTGACCCCTCAGGCCGCTCTCTTGGGGGATCGGTAGGAAAAGGTCTCGTACGTGGCGGGCTCGACCAGAAACCGCTCTATCTTGTTTTCCAGCGTCTTGCGTACCGGATCGTCGCGCCAGCGCTCCCACTGCCGCTTGCTCTCCCAGGTGCAGACCACGACCATCTTGCGCCGGTCGTCCTGGCTGTACAAGAACTCGGCCGAGACCCACCCGGACTGATGGATGGCCCCGGTGCGAAGCTGATTGAGATAACCCATCAGTTCCTTGATTTTCCCCGGTTTGATCCGCCGGGTGATCATTACCTTGACCATAACTCCCCCCTGCGCCCTTATTCGTATCCTCTATTTTACCACGGACGCCCCCCAAGCAAATATCCTTTTTATTTAGACACCCATTTATTTGACATTTGCTTCCTGACCTGCTAATCTGGTTCCCACAGCAAAGGAGGCAGACATCATGGCCATTGCCCGCAGCGAGGTGGTCGCCGAAGGCGTCGAGGCCTATTACCATTGTGTATCAAGATGCGTACGCCAGTCTTTTCTCTGCGGCCTCGACAGCCGTACCGGCAGGTCCTACGAGCATCGCAAGGCTTGGGTTCAGGCCCGGTTGAAGGAGATCGCGGCCGCTTTCGGCATCGAGCTGATCACGTACGCGGTCATGTCCAACCATTTTCATGTGGTGCTTCGGACCCGGCCGGACATGGTCAAAGGCTGGTCGGCCGAAGAGACGGCCGAGCGCTGGCTGACTCTGTTTCCCTTGGACCGGGACGAAGACGGACGGCCCCGGACCCCGAGCCGCTTGGCCATCGAGGCCTTGGCCAGTGATGCCGAACGGCTTGCTGAAATACGGTCGCGGTTGGGCAGCGTGAGCTGGTTCATGCGTTGCTTGAACGAATACGTGGCCAGAAAGGCCAACCGGGAGGATGGTTGCAAAGGGCGATTCTGGGAGGGGCGGTTCCATTGCCAGGTCTTGCTGGACGATTCCGCGCTCCTGGCCTGCATGGCGTATGTGGACCTGAATCCCATCCGGGCCGGTGTGGCCGAAACGCCGGAGCGTAGCGAATATACGTGTATTTTCGACCGAATCGAGGCCCGGGCTTCCGGCGTGAACGAGACCTGGCTCTGCGCGCTAAGCGATGAAATCCATGAAGACACCCGGGGCGGGCTGCCGATCGGCCGAGACGAGTATCTTTCTTTGGTGGACTGGACCGGCCGGTCTATTCGTTTGGACAAGCGGGGGGCGATTCCATCGCATCTGGCCGATATTCTGGACCGCCTTCCTATGAACCAGGACCGATGGCTGGACACGGTTAAGGGGTACGGCGGCATGTTTCACCGGGTGGTCGGCCGGATGGACGCCATGGTGGAAAGGGCCCGTCTCTTGGGAAAACGCTGGTTGGGCGGCTTGCGGGCCGGACAGGCAGCATTTTCCACTGCCTAATTCCTCAAGCCCCCCCACGATTATCAATCCAGTCAAGGTTCTCAGAGTCCCCCTTTGAACAATTCCTGCCTCTTCCGTGGCAGATGAGCATCAATCAAGACAATCTGTTGCAGTTAGCGCCTTTTTTGACCGGTCCAGGTTTGAATCGGGGTTCAAAAGCGGATGAAAGATGGTGGTGTTAAAAAAAAGAGATTTTTGAAATAAAATGGATGTCTGAAAATTATCAGCCAGCCTAACGAACGACCGGCGCCACGAATCATCATCCCCGCAATCGGTCACCCTCTCAGGCGGCGCCGACGGTTTTGCCTCTTGACGGGGCGGCCCTGGAAGGTCATTATTTCAAATACACCTTATTACATGTCTGGAGGCGACTCATGGCCGGCCGGAAGAACGCGCTGACGATCGACGGGCGAAAGGTGCGCTTTCAACCTGGGCAGACCCTGCTCGAAGTGGCCCGGGAGAACGGGATCGACGTGCCCACGCTCTGCCACCTGGAACGGTGCAAACCGACCGGGGCCTGCCGGGTCTGCGTGGTCGAGGTCAAGGGCGCCCGGTCCCTGGTCACGGCCTGCACCATGCCCGCCTCGGACGGCCTGGATGTCTCGACCGGGACGGACCGCGTTCTGGCCGCGCGGCGGCTGGTCATCGAACTGCTCATGGCGTCGGGCGAACACGACTGCGCCACCTGCGAATCCAACGGGGCCTGCCTGCTCCAGGACCTGGCCTACCGCTACCAGGTCGAAAAGGTCCGTTTCGGCCGGACCGGCGAGCATCCGCCCCGGGAGGACTCGAATCCGCTCATCATGCGGGACTTTTCCAAGTGCATCCTCTGCGGCCGCTGCGTGCAGGCCTGCGAGGAAATCCAGGTCAACCAGGCCATATCCTTCGGCTACCGGGGCGCCCGCTCCAAGATCGTGGCCAAGGGGGACCTGCCCCTGGAGGATTCGGACTGCGTCTTCTGCGGCGAGTGCGTCCAGGTCTGCCCGGTCGGGGCCTTGCTGGAGAAGAAGGCCAAGGGGCTGGGCCGGACCTGGGAGATGAACAAGGTCCGCACCACCTGCACCTACTGCGGCGTGGGCTGCCAGATTCACCTTCACGTCAGGAACAACCGGGTCATCAAGGTCACCGGCGTGGACGGGGCCAGGCCCAACCACGGGAGCCTGTGCGTCAAGGGCCGTTTCGGTTTCGAGTTCATCCACGCCGAGGACCGGCTGACGACGCCGTTGATCAAGGACTCAAGCGGCGAGTTCCGGCCGGTTGATTGGGACGAGGCCCTGGGCCACGTCGCCGGGCGTTTCATGGAAATCCGGGACCGTCGCGGCGGCGGGGCCCTGGCCGGTCTGACCTCGGCCCGGGCGACCAACGAGGAGAACTACCTCATGCAGAAGCTGGTCCGGGCCGGGTTCGGGACCAACAACGTGGATCACTGCGCCCGGCTCTGACACAGCTCGACGGTGGCCGGTCTGGCCGCCGCCTTCGGCAGCGGGGCGATGACCAACTCGATCGCCGAGATCGAAGCGGCCGACATCATCCTGGTGACCGGGTCGAATACCACGGAAAACCATCCGGTAATCGCGGCCGCCATCAAGCGGGCCGTGACCCGGCGCGGAGCCCGGCTGATCGTGGCCGACCCCCGGGAGATCGGCCTGGTCCGATTCGCCGACGTCTGGCTTCGCCAGCGGCCGGGTACGGACGTGGCCTGGATCAACGGCCTGATCAAGGTCATCCTGGACGAAGGCCTCCTGAATCAGGCCTTTATCGACGAGCGGACCGAAAACTTCGAGGCCTTGGCCCGGGTCCTGGACGCGTACTCGCCGGACCGGGTCGAATCCATCACCGGCATCCCGGCCGCGGACCTCGTTCGCGCGGCCCGGCTCTACGCAGGGGCCGGGGCGGCGACCATCCTCTACGCCATGGGCATCACCCAGCACACCAACGGCACGGACAACGTCAAGGCCCTGGCCAACCTGGCCATGGCCGCCGGCCAGATCGGGCGGGCGTCCACCGGCGTCAACCCCCTGCGCGGCCAGAACAACGTCCAGGGGGCCTGCGACATGGGCGGCCTGCCCAACGTCTATCCCGGGTACCAGGTCGTGACCGATCCCAGCAACCGGGCCAAGTTCGAAAAGGCCTGGGGCCGCCCCCTGTCCGACCAGGTCGGCCTGACCGTGGTCGAAATCATCGAGGCCGTGGATCGGGGCGAGGTCGAGGGCCTGTTCATTCTGGGAGAAAACCCGGTCATCTCGGACCCGGACTCGAACCACGTGGAAAAGGCCCTGGAAAAATGCGGCTTCCTGGTCGTGCAGGACATCTTCCTGACCGAGACCGCGCGCCTGGCCGACGTGGTTTTGCCGGCGGGCTGCTTTGCCGAAAAGGACGGCACCTTCACCAATACCGAGCGGCGGGTCTCCCGGGTCCGCCAGGCCGTGGACCCGCCCGGACTGGCCCGGTCCGACCTGGATATCCTCGTGGACCTCTGCGCCCGCTTCGGACTGGACGCCCGGGCCCGGACCCCCAAGGCCGTCATGGACGAGATCGCTTCCCTGACCCCTTCCTACGCGGGAATAACCTACCCCCGGCTGGCCGGAGACGGCCTGACCTGGCCCTGCCCCCACCGCACGCACCCCGGCACGCCCATCCTGCACCAGGGCCGTTTTTCCAGGGGCCTGGGCCTGTTTTCGCCGGTGGCCCACCAGGAACCGGCGGAAAGTCCGAGCCCCCAGTTTCCGTTCACCCTGACCACGGGGCGGATTCTCTACCAGTACCACACCGGGACCATGTCCCGGCGTTGCGAAGGGCTCGAATTCATGGCCCCGGCCTGCCAGGCCGAAATCCACCCGGACGACGCGGACCGGATGAACCTGGCCGACGACGAGCCGGTCACGATCGCCTCACGGCGGGGCCAGATCGTCGCGCGGACCCGGATCACGGACCGGGTCCCGCCCGGGACCGTGTTCGTGCCCTTTCATTACGCCGAAGCCGTGGTCAACCGGCTGACCCACGCCGCCCTGGACCCGATCTCCAAAATCCCGGAATACAAGGTCTGCGCCGTGCGCATGGAAAAGATCGGCCCGGCCGCCGAATCCCGTCCGTCCGCGCTCGAGAGCGGAGCCTCCGCCGCATCGCCCGAATGACCCGAAGAATCGAGGAAAACGAAGGAACGCCTTGACAGGCCGGAACGCGGTGTTAAATTAACCTGAAGATTCAAATGGCAGAGGCCCGCTTATGCACGGAAGAGTTCCCGTGGGACCCGGCCGGAATGGTCCCAAACAATATGACGAGTTCGAGGCGACCGAACTGTTCTGCCCGACCTGCAAGCGCTCCATGCCCGTGCGCAAGCGGCTGCTCCTGGTATTGCCCGAAGGTGACAAATACGAATACCTCTGCGCCCGCTGCCTGACCACGGTCGGGGAAAAGATCGAAAAAGGAGCGCCCTCCCAGTTCAGAGTTCTGGTTTAACCCCGATACCGTTCACTTAACGACGGGAAAAGGAATCAGGAGCCTTTTTCCTGGCAGAAGTATATTGCTGAAATCAAATCATGCTACAGCGAAAAAGGCTTCTGACCCCTTTTCCCGAAGCATCCATCACGACTTTTAAATGAACGGTATCGGATTTAAAGGCGCGCACTGTTTCAGGCGTGGACCCGGACCGGCCCCATTATTGCTTTGTTGCGCCCTCGGACTTCACCATGTCGAA